>JBCDBY010000328.1:0-4901 GCA_039182715.1 Planctomycetota bacterium | reverse complement strand
CGGCGCTGAAGCGTACGTGCCCGAGCGGCGGAGCGTGACCCTTCGCGCGGGCGAGCACGCGCGTCTCGCCCGCCTCCCAGAGATGAAGCGCCACCGACTGGTCCTCGGGCTGCCAGACCGCCGCGGCGAACCGGTCGCCGGCGGGATGGATGTCGAGCTCGCGCACCTCGCCGCCCGCATCCCAGCGCGCGCGCTCACGCCCCTCGGCATCGACGAGCACGACGATGCCGTCCTTGCCGCCGGCGACGAACCGTTGCCCGTCCCGCGAGCGGCGCAACCGCCACAGGTCCTGGTCGAACTGCGCGACCTTGCGCTGCGGTGCAAGCAGCTGATGGCGCAGGTAGGCGCGCTCGATCGCCTCGTCCGGGCGCGCTTCGCCGAGCAGACCGCGCGCGAGTTCGTCCTGGCCGACCTCGAGCAGCTCCTGCACGCGCGCCGGCACGCGCAGGGCATCGCGATACTCCAGCTCTGCCACCCGCGCGTCGGCCGCGGAACGGGCGCGCGACTCCTCGATGGCGAACTCCACGGAAACCACCGTCGCCACGATCAGCGCGACGGCGATCGACAGCGCGGAGACAACGAGCGCACGCTGCCGCTGCACGAAGCGACGCAGCTTGTAGATCGCCGACGGCGGCCGCGCGCGAATGGGCTCGTGATGCAGGTAGCGGCGCACATCCGCCGCGAACTCCTCGACCGACGCGTAGCGCTGGACGGGATCCTTGTGCATCGCGGTCGCCACGATGAGCTCGACGTCGCCGCGCAACTCCGGCCGGCGCGCGCCGAGCGGACGCGGCTCGCGCTGCAGAATGGCGGCGACGGCATCGAGGAAGGTGTCGTTCTCGATGCCGAGCGGGTGACGCCCCGTCAGCGCCTCGTACAGCATGACGCCGAGCGCGTAGATGTCGGAGCGCGCGTCGACCGCGCCCGCGCCGCGCGCGATGTGCTCGGGGCTCACGTAGGGAAGCGTCCCGAGCACCTCACCCGAACGCGTCTGCAGCGTGCGCTGCTCGTCGACGAGCTTGGACACGCCGAAGTCGAGCAGCTTCGGCGCACCGTCGTCCTGCACCAGGATGTTTCCCGGCTTCAGGTCGCGATGGATGATGCCGCGGCGGTGCGCGTGCGCGACGCTGTCGGCGATGCGCGCGAAGAGATCGAGCAGCTCCTCGACCGACGGCCGCGCGAGCTGGATGTAGTCGAGCAGCGGCCGCCCTGCCACCAGCTCCATGGCGATCCAGGGGCGCGGCCCGCCCGGCGTGTCGGTCACGTCGGCGTCGAACACGCGCGCGATCCCGGGATGGTCGAGCTGACCGAGCACCTCCGCCTCGTGTTCGAAGCGCCGCTGGATCGCCGGCGTGCCGACGATCGGCGCCATCACCTTGAGCGCCACGCGACGACGCGGTCGGTCCTGCTCTGCCTCGTAGACGCGGCCCATCCCGCCTTCGCCCAAAAACCCGAGGATGCGGAACGAACCGAAACCTTCCGGGCGGGCGGCCGCATCGGCCGCCTCCTCGACCGACGGCGCCGGCTCCTCATCCGCCTCGAGCAATCCGAGCACGTGGTCCCGCAGCGCGGCGTCGCCGTCGGTCGCCGCCTGCACGAACGCCACGCGCTCCGCCGCGGGCCGCTCGAGCGCCTCGAGAAAGAGCGCCTTCGCGCGCTGGTAGGCGGCCGTATCGCTCACGCGCCGCCTTCGAGCTCGCGCGACAGCCATGCCCGCGCGTGCCGCCACTCGCGCTCGACGGTCGGCACCGAGACGTCAAGCACTTCGGCGATCTCCGCGTTCGTCAGGCCGGCGTAGAAGCGCAGCTCCACCACGCGCGCCTGCCGCGGATCGAGTTCCATGAGCTGCTCGACGAGTTCGGCGATGACGAAGCTGTCGAGCTCCGCGCCCGGCCGGAAGTCGGAGACGCCGCTGAGCGTGACGCGCTGCCAGTCGCCGCCGCGCTTGGCCGCACCGCGCTGGCGCCGGTAGTCGATGATGACCTGCCGCATGCAGCGCGCGGCGAGCGACAGGAAGTGGCTGCGCGTGCCCCACCTTGCCGCATCGCTCTGCGCGAGCCGCAGGTACACCTCGTGCACGAGATCGGTCGCAACGACCGACGAGGGGCCGCCCTGGCCGAGCACGCCGCCCGCGATGCGCTGCAACTCGTCGTAGACGACCGGCATCAGGTCGTCCATCTCCCCGCGTTCGACCACGGGAGGGATCATAGCAACCGCGCATGTGCCCACACCGGGGGCACGCAAGGCGGGCCGCGGAGCCATCAAGAACCCATCCGCTTGACAGCCGCCCCGCCCGCCCTACACTCCCTCTCATCGTGCGTCCGAATTTCGTGCACCACCACCATCATCATCACGCGGCCTCCGGGGCGCGGCGGGTGATGGTCTAGTCACGAGCTCAACGAAACGGGCACGACCAGAAACGAAACCCAACGCCGGCCTCACAGAGGTCGGCGTTTTTTCGTTTCTCCACGTCGACCGGGCCGGCTCCCGAAGGAGCCCCATGTCCGACATCCGCTTCGCCCTCCCCAAGGGCCGCATCCAGAAAGGCGTCGTGCAGCTGCTGGACGACGCCGGCATCGCTGTCCGCGCCCCCGAGCGCGGCTATCGTCCCGTCGTCGAATGGCGTGACTGCACGGCGAAGATCTTCAAGCCGCAAACGGTCGTCGAAATGCTCGCACGCGGGTCGCGCGATCTCGGCTTCGCCGGCGCGGACTGGGTCGCCGAGCTGGGCGCCGAACTGGTCTGCGTGCTCGACACGGGACTCGACCCGGTCCAGCTCGTGGCGGCGGCGCCGCAGGGAGAGTTACCCGCAGGCCGCATCACGATTGCGTCCGAGTACGAGCGCATCACGCGCAGCTGGATCGACCGGAAAGGCCTCTCCGCACGCTTCGTGCGTTCCTACGGCGCCACCGAGGTCCTGCCCCCGGAAGACGCGGACTGCATCGTCGACAACACCGCCACCGGCGCCACGCTGCGCGCCAACCGGCTCGAGATCATCGACACCCTCATGACCTCCTCGACGCGGCTGTTCGCGAGTCCGCAGGCGCTGCGCGACGCCACCAAACGGCGCGCGATCGACGAGCTGGTCCTGCTGCTGAAAGGCGTCCTCGACGCACGCGAGCGCGTGCTCGTCGAGCTGAACGTGCCCGCCGACGCCGTCGATGCGGTCGTCGCCGCACTGCCGGCGCTGCGGCGCCCGACCGTCGCGCGGCTCGCCGGCGAAGGCTTCGCCGTCAAGGCGGCCGTGCCGCGGCGCGCGCTCGCGACGCTCATTCCGGCGCTGAAGGAAGGCGGAGGACGCGACGTCGTCGTCTCGCGCATCGAGCAGGTCATCGTCTGATGTACCGCAAGCCGAGTTTCCCCGCACCGATCGACCTGGTGCTCGACAGCAATGAAGGGTCGCCGCCGCCCGAAGCATGCCGGCGCGCGGCGGACGACGTGCCGCTGCACCGCTACCCCGATGCGCGGCCGCTGGAGGCGCGCCTCGCCGATCGACTGGGCATCGATGCCGCGCGCGTGCTCGTGACCGCCGGCGCCGACGAGGCGCTCGACCGCGCCTGCCGGCTGCTGCTGGGGCCGGGCCGCGTGCTCGCGCTGCCGCAACCGACCTTCGAGATGATCGAGCGCTATGCGGGGCTCGCCGGCGCTTCGCCGCAACGCGTCCCCTGGTGGCGCGGACCGCTGCCGGTCGACGCATTCACCGGCGACGTGAATGCGGTCGTCTCGCCCAACAACCCGACCGGCGCCGTGTGCACGCGCGACGACATCGCCACGCTCGCCGCGCGCGCGCCGCTGCTGCTCGACCTCGCCTACATCGAGTACGCGGATGACGACGTGACCACGTTCGCGCTCACGCAGCCGAACACGCTCGTCTTCCGCACGCTCTCCAAGGCGTGGGGTCTCGCAGCGCTGCGCATCGGCTACGTCGCCGGCCCGCGTCGCTGGATCGATGCCCTGCGCGCGATCGGATCGCCCTACCCCTGCGCATCAACGTCGCTCGCCATCGCGATGCGACGTCTCGAGGGGGAGCCCGAAGTGGCCCAGGTCCGCCGCGAGCGCGCGCGGCTCGAGGCGCTGCTCCCCGACCCCGTGCCCAGCCAGTCCAATTTCGTCTTCTCCCGCTTTCCGGACGCGCCGGCCACCTGGCGGCGGCTCGCGGAAGCGGGCATCGGCGTGCGCCGTTTCGAGGCCATGCCGGATTACCTGCGCATCACCTGCCCCGGCGACGAGGCGGCCTTTACGCGCCTTCGGGAGAACCTGCGATGAAGTACCAACGCCACACCGAGGAGACCCGCATCACGCTCGAATTCGAACCGCGTGGGTGCGGCGAACGCCGCATCGACAGCGGCATCGGTTTCCTCGACCACATGCTCGGCACGCTCGCCTTCCACGCGCGCTTCGACCTGGCGCTGCAGGCGGAGGCCGACCTGCACGTCGACGACCACCACGCCGCCGAGGACTGCGCGCTCGCCCTCGGTACCGCGCTCGACCAGTCCCTCGGCGACCGCCGCGCGATCACGCGCTTCGGCTCGGCCTACGCGCCGCTCGACGAAGCGCTGGCGCGCGCCGTCGTCGACATCTCCGGGCGGCCGGGCGCGTGCATCGACCTCGGTCTCACGCGCGAGGCGCTCGGCGGTCTCGCCTGTGAGAACATTCCGCACTTCTTCCGGTCGTTCGCGACGGCGGCGCGACTCACGCTGCACGTCGACGTCCTGCGGGGCGAGAACGACCACCACCGCGCGGAGGCGGCGTTCAAGGCGCTCGCGCTGGCGTTGCGCGCCGCCCTGGCTCCGCAGCGCGATGGAATTCCCTCGCTGAAAGGAACGCTGTCGTGAAACAGGTCGTCGTTTACCCCACCGGGACCGCCAACGTCGCCTCGGTGCGCGCCGCGCTGGAGCGCG
>JBCDBY010000327.1:0-4941 GCA_039182715.1 Planctomycetota bacterium | reverse complement strand
GCCCGCGGCCGCCTCCCCCGCACCGTCCCTGACGGTGTCGGGGAAGCGGTCGAAGCCCCCGTCCCCGTCCCCGTCCCCGTCCACAGAGGCGGCGACCGTCGCGCGTCGCGTGCCGGCGGAACGAATCGCAGCGGACGAGGCGCGCTTCGTCGAGCTCGACGTGACCGAAACCGACGAGGCCGGCGAGGAGCGCACGAACGTGCTCCGCCGCATGACCCTGCAGGCGCGCTCCGACGTCCGCTACGCCCGCGCGCTGCGCGATCGCATGCACGCCGTCGAAGACGAGAAGATGGCGAGCCGTTTCGCGCGCATGCTGCGCTGGAACGAGGACGCCGACTTCGTTGCCGAGATGCGCGATCTCGCCCTCGAGGGTGAGTCCGCGCGGGAGCGCCGCACCGCGCTGCTCGCGCTCGAGTCGAAGTCCGTCGACGTCTGGTGGGAGCCCGCCGTGAAGGCGTATCGCGTCGATGCGAGTCCCGCCGTGCGCGACGAGGCCGCGGGCGTGCTGGGGCGCCACCTCTCCGACCGGCGCTACGTCCGGACGCACGCCGGGATTCGCTCCGTCCTCAAGGAGGGGACCGAGTCCGACGAGGCGACGGATCGTGCCCGCGCGCTGCGATCCATGCTGGCCGACCGGACCGCGACCGAGGCGGAACTCGACTGGGCGCGCGCGCTTCGCCACGATCCCGACGAAACCGTTCGTCGCGAGGTCGATCGATTCCTGCGCGTGCAGACCGCGCGCGTTCAGCGCTAGACCGCCACCTCGATCCGCCCCTCGATCTCCCGAATCTCGTAGACCGCCAGCTTGTGGTGCGGATTGAGCGAGCAGGACCCGTCGCGCAGGTCGAACTCCCAGTGGTGCCACGGACAGATCACCATCGTCCCCAGAACGCCGCCTTCGTGCAGCGGTCCGCCGGCGTGCAGGCAGGTGTCCTCCATGGCGTAGAGCGCGCCTTTCACGTTGAATAGGGCGATGTCCTTGCCGTCGTGCTGGAAGAGGCGGCCGGCGCCGGGGGGCAGGTCCTCGGCGCGGCAGGCGGCGATAAACTCGGGCACGCGGCGGATTGTACGTCGGCTGCGTTTCCACTTCCGGATGCGTCCCCTCTTCGTGCTGCTGCTGCTCGCGCTCCCCGCCCCGGCGGGCGAGCTGCCGCTGCGCCAGTTCTTCGATCCGCAGGCGCGCGCCTTCCGGCTGCCCGCGCTGGACGGTCCGGAGTTCCGCGCGCTCGATGCGACGTCGCAGGCGTGGGCGCGCGGCTTTGCGCCGGGCACTTGGTTCGAGCCGCCGGCGTTCGACGACGCCATCCCGCAGGCGCACTCGCCGCTCACGAAGCTCTACGCGGGGTTCGCCTACCGGACGCGTCTGCACGAGAAGCAGCGCTTCTGGCTGCTGTCGGTGCGCCACCGCAAGCTCGACGACGCGCTTCGCCAGCTCGAGCGATTGCCGCTCGACGAGCCGGCCGACTTCGTGCGTCGGTACGGTCATCTCGCACAGGGCGTCGACGGGCCGCTGCGCGTCACGCAGGTCATGCTGGCGCTCCGGCACTCGGAGCGCATGTTCCGCGACTGGTGGACCGACGAGTTGGGGCGCGCCATCAAGGCGGCCGACGGCGGTGCACGGCGTCGCGCGATCCGGCGGTTGAACGGCGCGCTGCGCCACAAGGAACGCGCCGTCGCGGTCGGTGCCGCCCGCGTGCTCGGCTGGCTGCAGGACGACGAGGCGCGCGCGGTCGCGGAACGGGCGATCGCCCGTCTCGACGATCCGGACGTGCGCGCCGAGCTCGTGCGGGCGCGCATCCGGCAGGGGGGGCCGAGGGTACCGGCGCTGGCGCGCAGCTACGTCCAGCACATCGACGCGCGCATTTCGCGCACCGCGATCGCGACGCTGGAGGCCGACACGCAGCCCTGGTCGCTCGATTTGCTGCAGGACTGCATCACGAACGCGAAGCATCGACGTTTCGACGATCTCGATATCGCCATCGTGCGGCGCAACGAGGGCGAGCCGGACTTCGAGGGCGACATCGACTTCTACGGCTTGCGCACGCACTCGCGGAAGCTGCTCTTCGTCATCGACGTCTCGATCAGCATGGGCTTCCCGATGGACGGCAAGGACGGCACGCGCGAGCCGCGGCGGCGGCGCACCATCCGCGAACTGCAGCGCACGCTGGAGAAGCTGCCGGACGACGCCGCGTTCAACATCCTCTTCTTCAGCGGACGGCTGACCCCGCTCTGGCGCCGTCTCCGTCCGGCGAGCGCCAAGCACAAGCAGGAGGCACTGGCGTTCGTGCGCCGCTCGCCGCTCGAGGCGGGGACGGACGTCATGCAGGCGATGGGGGCGGCGCTGCGCACCGAAGCGGACACCGTCTTCCTGCTCGGCGACGGGGAGCCGAGCATGGGGCTGGTTCTCGACCCGGCGCTGATCCTCCACGAGGTGGCGGCCCGCAATCGGTGGGGGGCACTCCGCATCCACGCCGTCGGTCTCTCGAGGGACCAGAACGTCGAGCTGCTCTCCAATCTGGCGCGCGCGAGCGGGGGGCAGTTCTTGGCCGTGCGGTAGGGTGGTGTCCCGCTGGGTCGCGCGAATCCCGTGCGGCCACCCGAAAATGCCGCATCCGCTCGTCCTAAGACCACGTAAAAACCCGTATGGAGCCTGAGGTCCCCGCTCCTCGCTGGATCCGCCAAGTCCTCGTACTGGCGGCCGCGTTCGCTGTTCTGGGCGGAGGCCTCCTCGTGGTTTCACCGACCACGCCGTTCTCTTGGGCTGGGCTGGATTCCCCTGAATATCCGGGGGTTTTGCGGGCCCTGGGCCTCCTGATCGCGCTCTTCGGATTCGGCTACGCCTGGGCCGCGCAGCGCCCCCTGGAGCGCTGGCCGCTGGTGGCCGTCGGCCTGCTCGGGCAGGTCTTGATCTCCCTCGGTTTCGCTTGGTCCGCCTCCACCGGGGCCGTTCCGTGGGAGGCGGGGCTGATGATTTTTGCGCTCGGCCCCGTCTGGTGGTTGCCGTTCGGGCTCGTCCTCCGTGAGTCCTACCGAGGGCATCACAGCGCCAAGGCGCCCCCCGTCCTGCCGATCGATCTCGCCCTGTCCCTCTATCAGGACCAGGAGGGGGTCGACCTGCTGGAGGCGTCGAAGAAGCAGCCCCAGTTCCTGGTGTTCCTGCGTCACTTCGGCTGCACCTTCTGTCGTGAGGCGGTCTCCGATCTCTCCGGCATCGACCGACAGCTGGGCGCCGCCGGCACACGCCTCGTGCTCGTCCACATGTCGACGGAGCAGGAGGCGCGCGCGCTGTTCAGCGACTACGGCCTCCCCAACGTGACCGCCATCAGCGATCCGGACCGCGTGCTCTACCGCGCCTTCGCGCTGCGCCGCGGCAGTCCCGCCCAGCTGTTCGGCTGGTCCGTTTGGAAGCGTGGCTGGGAAGCGGGCGTGAAGCAGGGACACGGCATCGGCTGGCTGCGCGGCGACGCGGCCCAGATGCCCGGCGCCTTCGTGGTGTCGCACGGCCACATCGTGGCGCAGTTCATCCACGAGACGGCGGCCGATCGTCCCGACTACGTGGTCGTCGCCGAGGACGGCATCGACTACGCGGAGTTCGAGGACGAACTCGAACAGGACGGCGTCGACCGCGGGTTCCAGGACCGGCTGCGCCAGGCGCTCCAGTCCGAAGCGTGATCTGCTGCGCGGTTGTTCGGAACGCCAGCAGCACTCTTCCTCCGCCCGCATGCGGCCTTCGACCGCGAGGGCTAGACTCTTCGCATGCGATTGCTGACCGGGTTGGTGCTTCTCCTTGCGGCGTGCAAGGGCACCCCGGATCCTTCCGCGACAGTCGACGTATCGACGACGCCGACTGAAAACGAGAAGCTCCGGTTTGCCGTCCTCCTGGCGCAGCAGGAGCAGCGTCTTGCACTTGCGCAAACGACGAACGAGACCTTCTCGCTGGAGGATTGGGTGCGCACCGTCGAACACTCCGCGAGCGGCCGGAACTGGGCTGTACTCCAGACCGCGTCCCGTCTCTATCGTCATCCTGACGAGGAAACGGAGATCGTGGTCGTCGGCATGGCGCACGTCGCCGATCCTCGGTACTTCGATGCGCAATCGCGCATGCTTGCCGGCGCTGATCTGGTCTTCGCAGAGGGCATCCAGTCCGGCGAGGACGATGCCGGCGACGCGGATGCGTTCCTGCGTTCCGACATGGATCCACTCTCCCGGTACCGTCTTGAGCTGAGCTCGTTCCTCGGGCTTGCCGTCGATGGCGTGTGGAAGCGCGTGGCGAAGGACGAGCGATGGCGGACCGTCGATGTCTCGGTGGATCAGCTCCGGGCGTGGCGGCCCGACGACGATGTTTCCATGCCGGAGTGGGTCCATCGCGAGCACGATCGCTTTGCGAGGCTGAACGCGCGGCGTGATCGAGGCGAGTTGGCTCCCGCCGAGTTCGCCCACCTTCGAAACCTGGAGTGTTTCCGGAGGATCAAGGCGATCGACCGCGGTTCGCGTTCACGCCGTTCGTCTTCCTCCTGGTACGCCGATCCGCGACGAGACCGGTTCGTGTTCGAGGAGTTGAAGCGAGTCGTCGAATCCGAGAGCCCGCGCCGCATCGCGTTGATCTACGGTGCTTTTCACGCGGTACGGCTCGGCAACTGGCTGACGGAGGAATCGGGCTACCAGGCCTCCGCTCCCATCTGGACCGACGCCATGCGCGCAACCGCGGTGCCGCTCGACTAGCGCGCCGCTTCCAGCTCGAGTTCGAACTGACGGCGAATGTCGACGCCCTCTTCGGCGCGGCGGTTGACGCGGGTGAGGGCGGCTTCGAGTTTCTGCCGGACCTGCTCGAGGTCCTCGGCGCTGGCGCCGCGCGGCACGTCGATCGGTTCGCCGCACACGACGGCGACGCGCGAGAACATGCGCGGGACGTAGAGGCGGTCCCACGAGCGCAACCGCCAG
>JBCDBY010000326.1:0-4955 GCA_039182715.1 Planctomycetota bacterium | reverse complement strand
GCGCTCGAGCAGCTCGCGCGCGCCCGGGGTCCAACCCATGCGGGCGCGCGCGAGCAGTCTTTCGTAGGCAGGCACGCGGTCGCCGATCGCGGCGTCGAGCGAGCGCGCTTCGTCCGCATCGAGGAGGGCCGCCGCACCGAGTTGCAGGGCGGGGAGCGGTCGCTCCTCCGCCAGTTGCTTCACTTCGTCGAGGCGTGCCTGCGCATCGCCGCGCCGCCCGTCCGCCAGGGCGGCCGCCGCGTGATCGATGAGGCAGCGCGCCAATCCGTCGGGACTCGTGATGCGACGGAAGGACTGCTCCGCCTGGCGCAGGTGATCCTGCGCCTTTCGGGTCTCGTTGTGCGCGAGCGCCAGGCGACCGAGCCAGAGTTCATACGCGGCCATGAGCTGCGGCGCATGCGTCGCCAGCGCGCGCTTGCGCGCTTCGACGAGCAGCGCTCGCGCGCGTTCCGTGTTCCCGAGAACGACTTCGACGGCGCCCAGCGCGCCGATCGCGACCGCCTCCGAGCGGCGACTGCTGATCTCCGCCGTGAGCGTGCGATGGCGGCGTGAAAACTCGCGCGCTTCCCCGATGCGTCCCTCGTACAGCAGCACGATCCCGAGGTTGCCGGTCGCCTGCGACTCGTAGGGACGAAAGCCCATGGAACGGCCGAACTCCAGCTGCGCGCGCAGGTACCGCTCGGCGTCGGTCCAGTTGCCGAGTTCGGTGTGCACCATGCCGAGGCTGCCGCGCAGATGCGCCTGCAGCTCCTCGTCCTCGATGCGCGCCGCGCACGCGAGGCCCGCTTCGTACATCGCGCGCGCCTCCTCGAACCGACCGCGGTGTCGAAGCGCCTGGCCGGTCTGCGCGCGCGCCGTTGCCTCGAGGTCGGCGCGATCGAGCTCGACCGCGATTCGCAGCGCCTCTTCATGGCGTTCCAGCGCCTCGTCGCCGCGCCGCAGCCGCGCGAGCGCATTGCCCGCGGAGTAGATCGTCTTGCACGCCAGCGCCCGATCGCCGCTGCGCCGGGCGAGCTCGATGGCGCGCTCGTAGGCCTCGAGTCCTTCCGGCTCGCGGCCCCCGCGTTGGTGCCAGCTTCCGAGCGCCACCCATCCGCGAGCGCGGAAGGCGGCGTCGCCGTGCTTCTCCGCGAGCTGGACCAGCTCGGTGACCGTTTCGCGCTCCTCGTCGCGGCGGCCGAGCACGTTCTGCCGGCGCGCCTTGCGCTCGAGCAGCATCATGCGTTCGCGCGCGTCGAGGCTCTCGATGGTGCGCGCCTGGTCGATCAGCTCGATCATCGCCTCGTGCAGGTGGCGATGCTCGAGATGTTCCAGCGCGGCGGCGAGGAACGGCACGGCGCGCGAAGGATCGGCGCCCGCGAGGTAGTGGCGCGCCAGAAACGCCGCCTGCCGACCCCACGGTTCGCCTTCGACCTGTTCCGCGTAGCTGTCGGCGAGGCGCAGGTGGTATTCGGCGCGCAGCCGCTCGGGGAGTTCGCTCGAGAGGATCTCCTGCAGCAACCCGTGGTCGAAGCGATAGCGGCGTCCCAGGGCCCGGACGAGTCCGGTCCGACGCTCGATGTCGGCGAGATCCTGGAGCACGCCGACCAGCGGCTGGTCGAGCACACCGGCGACGAGCTCGGCGTCGAACTCGAAGCCCTGCACCGCCGCCACGTCGAGCATCTCTCGCAGGCGTCGATCGAGCCCGGCGAGGCGGGCGCCGATGAGATCGCGGACTTCGGAGGGTACGCCCGCCTCCGCGCCGGTGCCCGGTCGCCACGACGAGACGATCGCGAGCGCGAAGAAGGGGTTGCCGTCGGACTTGCTCGCGACGGCGTCGAGCAGCCCGGTCCGATCGGACAGTCCGCCGGCCGCGAACTCGACGAGCGCGGAGAGCGCGCGATCGCGCAGCCGCGCGAGTTCGATGCGCTCGGTGATGCCGAGTGAGACCAGACGGTCCTCGTCGAGCGTGGGCCGCGCGGTGAGCACCAGGAGCGCGCCCTCGCGCGAGGCGGCGCGCGCCATCGCCTGCACGACGCGCCAGGCGGCCGCGGGCGCGTCCTGCAGGTCCTCGAGCACCCAGACGGTCGGTCGCTCCGCCGCGAGGCCCGCGAACAGGCGCGACGCCGCCGCCTCGATCGCGGACCCGCCTCCCGCGGGCAGCGGATCGCCTCGCAGGAACGCGACGAAGGTGCGCAGCAGTCCGGGCGTGTTCTCGAAGTAGGGAGCGAGCGCGTCGTCGAGTCGCGCCGCGGGGAAGAGGCGCAGGACGGACTCGAGGAAGCCCTGCAGGCCACCGCCTTCCTGGAATGAGCCGTAGAGCAGATGCGTCCCGGTCGACGGCAGGCCGGAGAGGAACTCGTCGACCAACCGGCTCTTGCCGATGCCCGCCTCGCCGCTCACGAGGAAGACGCCGCCGTCCTTGCCTTGGGCGTCGCGCAGACGCGCGAGCTGGTCGGCGCGGCCGATCATTGGCGTCCGGCGTCCCACGTCGACGTGCACGTGCGTGACCGCACCCGACTCGCCTCCGTGGCGTGCCCACCAAGTCGACTGCTCGCCCGCCCGCACGGTCGCCACGAACGCTTCCGTCGTCGCGAATCGCGCCTCCGGCTCCTTGCGGAGCAGCGTGTGGATCAGCTCGCCGAGGAACGGCGAGAGGCGACGGTCCTGCTCGTGCACCCGCGGCGGGTCGACCTCGGCATGCGCGTGGATCGCGGCGGCCGGGTTGTCGCGCCGGAACGGGTTGGCGCCGGTCGCCAGCTCGTGGAGGACGACGCCGAGCGAGTAGAGGTCCGCCGGCGCCTGCACGGCGCCGCCCAGACACTGTTCCGGGGATGCGTAGTGGAGCGAACCGATGAACTGGCCTTCGCGCGTCAGCTCCATGGTGGCGTCGTGGAGCTTGGCGATCCCGAGATCCATGATGCGGATCGTCTGGTCGTGCGTGATGAGCACGTTCTCCGGCTTGAGGTCGCGGTGCACGATGCCATGCGCGTGGATCGCGGCGAGCCCGGCGCCGACCTGCTCCGCGATCGCGCGGATGAGCGACTCGGGGACGGTGCCGAGCTCCTCCAGCAGGTCGCGCAGGTGACGGCCTTCGACGAACTCCATGACCAGGAAGGGCACGTCGCGGCCGTGCATCGAGACGGAACCGAAGTCGAGCGTGCGGACCACGTGCGGATGGTCGATCTGCCGGCCGAGCTCCGCCTCGCGCGCGAAGCGATCGAGCAGTGCGGGCGTGGAGGCGAACACGGGCGGCACCAGCTTGACGGCGACGCGGCCCTCGCCCGCGAGGTCGGTCGCCTCGAAGACGACGCCCATGCCGCCGCGGCCGACCTCGCGCTCGATGCGGTAGCGGCCGCAGTGCCACGGCGGCGGGGGGAAGTCCGAGGCGCCGACGGCGGCGTTGCCGACCGGCTCCTGCAGCGCCATGGTGTCGACCTGCGCGCCGCGCAGCAGCTCCTCGACCTCCCGACGCAGGTCGTGATCGGTGCCGCACGCGTCCGCCAGAAAGGTGTCGCGCTGCGGGCCCGGCACGCGCTGCGCCTCGAAGAGGATCCGTTTGAGCCGTTGGTACCGGTCGGCGTCCAAGGTCAGTCGCTTTCCAGGCGCGCGGCGAGCCAGCCCTTGGCCATCGACCAGTCGAGTTCGACGGTGCGCAGCGAGACGCCGAGCGCCTCGGCCACCTCGCGGTTGGTCAGCCCACCGAAGAAGCGCAACTCGGCGATCTGCGCCTGGCGCGGGTCGAGCGCCGCCAGCTCCTCCAGCGCTTCGTGCAGGTCGAGCACGTCGAACGCGGCTTCTTCCTCGGCGATCGCGTCCGCGACCGTCAGCGATCGGCCGACCGCGCCGCCGCCGCGCTTGAGCGCCGCCTTGTCGCGCGCGTGATTCACGAGAATCTGCCGCATCGCCTTGGCCGCGACGCTGCAGAAGTGCGCGCGGTCCTCCCACGCGGCGCCGGGCCGCGCCATCTTCAGGTATGCCTCCGCGACGAGGGCGGTGGGCTGCAGCGTGTGATCCTTCTTCTGGCTCCGAAAGACGGCGCCGGCAAGGTTGCGCAGCTGCGGGTAGAGGATGCTGAACAGCTCCTCCCGGGCCGCTTCATCCCCGTCGCGCATGCGTCCCAGAAGGAGCGTGGCATCGCCCATGCAGCCCATTCTAGCGATTCCGCCGTCCGATCGTGGGGCGGTCGGTAAGGCTTCGTTCACCCCCGGCGGTTTGTTTTCCGCGCGATCACTCCGATACGAAGAGCGAAGGGAGATTGCCGCAACGATGGAACAGCGCAATCGTGATGGGAACGCAGGCGTCGCGCCGCGACGCGCCCCGACCGACCCGACCTACATGCCCCGCACAAGGCAGCACCCGGTGCAGGCGCGTCCGATGCCGGATCAGCCGTACCAGCAGCCCGAACTCGTCGTGCACGAGGCGGTCGGCGGCGTGGACATGCAGAAGCGCGGGACCGGTATCCGGGACGTGATCGGTGGGGCCGTGTTGATCGGCATCGGTTTCCTCTGGGGGAGCTCCGTCTTCCTCGGGAATCCGACCGCGTTCGACTGGTTCTTCGACGGGCTGGGGACCTTCTGGGTCTGCAAGGGCCTCTACAACATTTTCACGGCGTAGCGGTTCCGCGCCGGGTAGCCGATCTCTTCTGGGGAAGAGATGGTGCCCGCGCGACCTCGCCGCCGCCGGGGCTGGCTGCCGATGACGCGGCCCGCTTCGGACGATCCCTCCGACCTGGATCGGGGGCGCCGCTTCGTACCCAAGCCGAAGCGCAAGGCGAAGCGCCCGCCGCAGGCGCCGCCGAGTCAGCCCGAGCGTTGAGTTGGACCGAGTCGGTCTGAGCGCTAGTTAGCCACAGAAACACAGAAGCACAGAATGTGGCCCGCTCGGAGACGCTCGCTGTCCGGGCTGTGAGCGCTCGTGCTCGGACTCATTGGGGGTCGGCTCCAGACACGCAATCTTCTGTGTTTCTGTGTTTC
>JBCDBY010000325.1:0-4958 GCA_039182715.1 Planctomycetota bacterium | reverse complement strand
GCCGCCGGCGCCTCCGAGCGAGCCGCCGCCAGCCGCGGTCCCCAGCCCGTCGCCGGTCGCGGCGGCCCCCAGCCCGCCGCCGCAACCTTCGACTCCGAAGCTGCAGCTGCCCTCGTTGGGCGCACCGCCGCGGGCGGCTTCGCCGGCGGCACCCGAGCCGGCCCGGGACGCGGAAGTTGCACCGCCGCCGCCGCCGCCTCAAAATTCGCAGCAGGTTTCTCCGCAAGCGAGGGAGAACCCGCAACAGCGGGCGCCGGAGCAGTTCTCCTCCGAGGAGATGCGCAAGATCCGGTCGCACCCCAAGGTGAAAGAGGTCCTCGACACATTCCGGGGACGCATCGAGAACGTGAAACGGGAGACGTGATGTCTGGTGGAATGGGTGACCTCGGCAACCTGATGAAGCAGGCGCAGAAGATGCAGTCCGATCTCAAGCGCGTGCAGGACGACCTCAAGGACCGCGTGGTCGAGGGCAAGGCGGGCGGTGATGCCGTCGTCGCCTACGCCAACGGCAACCAGGAGCTGCTGCAGATCAAGATCGACCCCGACGCTGTCGACCCCGACGATGTCGAGGAGCTCGAGGACCTCGTCGTCGCCGCCGTACGCTCCGCCATGGACGAGGCGAAGAAGATGTACGAGGAAGAGACCGGCCGCATTACCGGCGGCATGAACCTGCCCTTCTGACCGGCGTGGGGGTTCTGCGCGACCTTATCGATCAGCTGCAGACGCTGCCGGGCATCGGCCCCAAGAGCGCCGAGCGCATCGGGTATCACCTGGTGCGCCGGCCGCGCGAGGAGAGCCGCGCTCTCGCCGACGCCATCGTGGGTGCGCTGGACGGCCTCAAGACCTGTTCGATCTGCGGGCACGTCTCGGAAAGCGACCCCTGCCCGATCTGCGCCGACGAATCCCGCACGCAGAGCCTGCTTTGCGTCGTGGAGTCGTCGCGGGATCTCGAGGCACTCGAGGCCACGGGCGAGTATTCCGGGCGGTATCATGTGTTGGGCGGGCGCGTCGCGCCGGCCGAAGGCGTCGGTCTCGAGGACCTCAACGTCGCGACGCTCGTCGATCGCATCGAGCGCGAGGGCATTGAGGAAATCGTGCTCGCGACGAACCCGACGTTCGAGGGCGAGGCGACCGCTTCGATGCTCGCGCGCCTGCTTTCCGATCGCGACGTGCGCATCACGCGCATCGCGCGCGGCATTCCCAGCGGCGGTGAAATCGTGCACATGAACAGCGCCGTTCTGGGTGACGCCTTGCGCGGGCGCAACGACACGTAGCGTTTCCGGAACAGCAGCAAACGTGCCATTCGCCTTGTCGCGCTCAAGCGGCAATCTATAATGCCGAAAGAAAGACGGCATGCGACTCGAACTCGGACTGGCACAGAAACTCGGACTCCAGCTCAAGCTGGCGCCGCAGATCATCCAGTCGATCGAGATCCTGCAGCTGCCCGCGTTGAGTCTGCAGGAGTACGTCGAAGCGGCCCTGCAGGAGAACGAGGCGCTCGAGCGCGAGGAGGACGACTACGTCGCCGATGCGCAGCGCAACGGCGCGAACGAGGCGGACAACGGCACGCTCACCGCGGAGGAGCGCAAGGAGCAGGCGGACCGCGATGCGGTGAACGAGACGCTCGAACGCCTCGAGCAGCTCGAGAACGCGGCCGACCGCGACTGGCAGGACTTCGGGCAGCGCCGCGGCATCGGTGGTGGCGAAGACGACGCCAAGTACGAGGCGATGAACAACACCGCCGCGGCGACGACGAACCTGCACGACCTGCTCTACGACCAGTTCGTGCTGTTCGACCCGACCGAGACGCAGCGCATCATCGGCCGCCACCTCATCTACAACCTCGACGAGAACGGCCTGCTCGGCCGTCGCGAGGAGAACGAGAAGGGCCAGCTCGGCTACGTGCCGTACACGCTCGAGGAGATCCTCGAGACGCCGGAACTGCGCGGCCGCTTCTCGCTCGACGAGGCGGAGGACGCCCTGCACATGGTGCAGCGTCTCGAGCCGAAGGGCGTCGGCGCCCGCACGCAGGTCGAGGCGCTCGTGCTGCAGCTCGACCGCGACGACCCGGACTTCGAGATCAAGCGCCGGCTCATCGAGAATCACCTCGAGGACGTGCGCAAGAACAAGCGACCCAAGGTCGCCCGCGAGCTCAACATCTCCGTCTCCGAGCTCAACCGCGTCATCGAGGCGATCACCGCCGAACTCAAGCCGCTGCCGGCGGCGCAGGTGGGCGGTGACCGCAACGCCTACGTGCAGCCCGACGTGGTGGTGGAGTGGCGCGACGGCCGCTGGGAGATCATCCTCGAGGACCACTTCTTCCCGCGCATCCGCGTCAGCCCGCAGTACCGCGAACTGCTCACCAACTCCGACGACCCCAAGGTCAAGGACTACGTGCGCAAGAAGCTCGAGGGCGCCAAGTGGCTGGTCGACGCGATCCAGCAGCGGCAGAACACGCTCTATCGCGTCTGCGAGGAGATCTTCAAGGTCCAGGAGGAGTACCTGGACTACGGCCGCTCGCACCTCAAGCCGC
Organism: Planctomycetota bacterium; assembly: GCA_039182715.1. GTDB lineage: Bacteria > Planctomycetota > PLA2 > PLA2 > PLA2 > JBCDBY01. The sequence goes on along the minus strand of JBCDBY010000325.1, from coordinate 2,425 downwards.
TCAAGATGCAGGAGATCGCCGACCGCGTCGGCATCCACGTGAGCACCGTGAGCCGCGCCATCGCCGACAAGTGGGTGCAGACGCCGCGCGGCATCGTTCCGCTGAAGTTCTTCTTCACCGGTGGGGCGGAGACGGCCGACGGCGAGACCATGTCGCGGTTCTCCGTGAAGGAGAAGGTGCGGGAGATCATCGAGAACGAGGACAAGAAGAGCCCGCTCTCGGACGAACAGGTGGCCGAAACCCTCAAGAAGGAGGGGCTCGACATCGCCCGCCGCACCGTCACCAAGTACCGCAAGGCCCTCCAGATCCCCTCCTCGCGCCAGCGGCGCGAATGGGAATGAGGACCTACTGCATCCGCCTCGCGTACGACGGCACCGAGTACGCCGGCTGGCAGCGGCAGTCCAACGCGCCCTCGATCCAGGCCGCGGTCGAAGCGGCGGCGGCCAAGATCAACGGCGCGCCGACCGACGTGCTCGGCGCCGGCCGCACCGACGCCGGCGTGCACGCGCTGCGGCAGGCCGCGCGTTTCCGGACCTCGCGGGACATTTCCGAGGAGCGGGTGCCCTACGCGCTCAACACGGGATTACCCGACGACATCGTGGTCCTCGACGCGATGGAGCGGCCCGCGTCGTTCCACCCGATCGGCGACGCGACCGGGAAACGTTACCGATACACCTTGCGCCGCGCGCCGTTCGACTCGCCGTTCGACCGCCGCTACGTGCATCGCATCGACGATCGCCCCGATCTCGACGCGATGCGCGCCGCCGCGGCCGTGCTCGAGGGCACGCACGACTTCCGCGGATTCGAAAAGTCGGGTTCCCCGCGCCCTTCCACCGTTCGGACGCTCCGCCGAGTTGCAATCCGGGAGTCGGATGCCTACATTTGGCTGGAGTTCGAGGGCGATGGATTCTTGTACGGCATGGCGCGCAACCTGGCAGGCAGCCTCTTGCGCGTAGGCCGTCACAAGCTCGCGCCGGACGTTTTGGCCGCGGGCCTCGAGGCCGCGGACCCCTCGGTCGCCGGGCCCTGCATGCCCGCCGCGGGGCTCACGCTGGTGGACGTCGCCTATCCTTTTGCACGCAGGGGAGAATGGTCCGTATGAAGGTCAACATCGCAGGCCGCCATTTCACGGTCACGGATGACATCGAGGGCTATGCCCGCGAGAAAGCGGAGAAGCTCGGCAAGTACTTCTCCGGCATCCAGCACGTGGACTTCGTGCTCGAACAGTCCAACAAGGACGTCGCGAGCGTCGAGGCGATCGTGGTGCTCGGGCAGGGTGCCCGACTCCTCGGCAAGGCGGAAGCGGCTGACATGAAGGTGGCGTTGGACCACGCGGAATCGAAGTTGACCAAGCAGGTCCGCCGCTTCCACGCCAAGTTGAAGGCCCACCGCGATCGCACGCGCGTCGCGGACGGGGCGCCCGCGCCGACCGAGGAGCAGGAAGCGACCTACGAACAGGTCGTGCGCGAGATGCTCGAAGAGGAAGAAAGCTGAGTACGACACCGAACGACACCATGGGCCTCCATCAGTACTGCGTCCAAGACGCCATCCTTTGCGAACTCGAGCCGGCGGACAAGGAAGACGCCATTCGCCAGCTCGTGGACGCACTCGTCGAGTCGAAGGCACTCGACGCCAAGCAGGGCGACGCCATCGCGAAGGAAATCGTCGAACGCGAACGCCAGGCCACGACCGGCATCGGCAACGGCGTGGGCATTCCGCACGCGCGCTCGTCGCACGTCGACCGCATCCTTCTCACCTTCGGCCGCGTCGAGACCGGCCTGGACTACGCCGCCATCGATGGCCGCGCCGTCAAGGTGATGGCGCTGCTCATCTCGCCGAAAGACGCGACCGATGAGCATCTCGCCGCCATGAAGGGCATCGTGGGCATCGTCCGCGACGGCTACCAGTGCAAGCGTCTCATCGGGTGTCGCACCCCGGAGAGCTTTGTTGATCTCCTCAAGGAACTCGACGGGGTTACCTCTTAGACTGGGTCACCCCTTAGACTGGAGCGCAAGAGGGGACGCGAAGCCATGGATACGACGGGTCAGGACACACGGATCGAGAAGCTGCTGGTTGTTCGCAACAAGAACGGCCTGCATGCGCGACCGTCGTCCGTCCTCGCGGAAATGGCGCTGCGATTCACCGAGACGACTCTGACGCTCCGCAAGGAAGCGGACGGAGCCAGCACCGAGGTCGACGCCAAGTCGATCATGGAGCTGATGCTGCTGGCGGCCGGCCCGGGCACCGAGCTCATGCTGACCGCCAGCGGCCCGCAGGCCGCCGAAGCGACCGACGCGCTCGCCGACCTGTTCGAACGTCAGTTCGACCTGAATCTCTAGAGGGCCGGGGGCAGGGGGCCTGCGGGCCGCTGGCGGTCAGCATGAGCTCGGTGCCCGGGCCGGCCGCCAGCAGCATCAGCTCCATG
>JBCDBY010000324.1:0-4969 GCA_039182715.1 Planctomycetota bacterium | reverse complement strand
TCCTCTGGATCTTCGGCGACCCCGAGTGGTACGGCGACTTCACCGAGAAGGTGGTGCGCGGTCGACCGGAGAGCCGCTATCGCTGCGGCTTCCTGCAGCAGCGCGACATGTGGGGCTACTTCTTCCTGCCGCGCGAAATGGAGGCCGCCGGCGATGAGGACGGGGAAGTCGTCGCCGATCTCGTCGACCCCGAGCAGCAGCTGCGTGAATCGCTCGCCTTCGTCGCGGCGCAGCAGCTCCTGCGGCACTGGGGGCGCGATCCCGAGGACCGCTTCGCGAACCGCCTCGACCGGTCGCGCGCCTACTGGATCAAGGAGGGCTGGCCCGCCTATCTCGCCGCGCGCCGCGTCGAGAAGCCGATGGTGGGGCCGGCGCTGGAGGAGGGCTGGCGGTTCGGCCGCGAGCCGCCCACGCTGCGCACCATCGTGCAGCAGGAGAGCCGCCTCGCGCTCCAACGATTCCAGGAGGCGCCGCCCGAGCAGGTGGAAGGCGCCGAGCCGGTCCTCGCCCTCGGGCTGCGGGATCATTTCGCCGACCTCTCCTGGCTGCTGACGAAACAACTCAACGAAGAGCCGAAGCGCCGCCGCGCGTTCGAGGCCTTCCTCATCTCCCAGATCGAAGCGACGGCGTCCGGAAACGCGGACGGATTCGCGAAAGCGTTCGCGTTGAAGGACGAGAGCGACTGGATCGCCCTCGAGGACGTGATGTACCGTCCGCTCGACGAGCAACGCTGACTGACCAAAGGAACGATTCATGCGATCGCAACGCTGCACCCAATGTGGAACCCGACTCGACGTCTCGCGCATGGAACCGGGTTCGAAGTTCGCCTGCTCCAACTGCGGCGCCGTCCTCGTCGTGGGAGACGTGCAGGTCAAGAAGACCTCGCTTTCGTCGGCCAGCCCGCAGTTCGAGCGCAAGAGCGGGACGAAGGGGGGCGATGCCAAGCCGACGCCCTCGCGCCGCAGCCGTGCGTCGCGCGGCGCCGAGCCGAGTGAGCGCTCCGAGTCTCGGAAGCGCTCCGGGTCGCGCGAGCGCGCCGCCCCCGCGGGCGGACCCAACAAGGCGGTGATCGGCGGCGGCATCGCGCTCGTCTTGGTCATCGGCATCGTCGTGGCGATGAACATGGGCGGCTCGGGTGGCGGCGGCGGCACCGATGTGTCGGGCGGCGGCGGCGGCGATGCGCCGTCGGCGAAGTGGTGGGCACAGACCGAAGCGTCGATCGGCACGATGAGCGCCGATCAGATCCGCGCCGCGATCCAGGCGGGTCGCAGCGCGGGCTACGACGCCAACAGCGGTTTTTGGGACCCCAAGGTCGATGCGCTGTACAAGGCGCTCCTGAAGAAGGACAAGACGGATCAGGAGGCCAACCGCCACTTCGGCCGTGTCCCGCTGAGTTCGTACGCCGGCTTCCAGGAAGTGTGGGCCGGTCTGGAGAAGCACCAGGCGCGCATGCCGGAGCAGTACGCGCGCTTCTACGAGAAGTACCTGCCCGCGATTGACGGCGGCAAAGAGGTCTTCCTCTCCGAGGAGGCCTATGCGGGCGCCGAAGGCGTGCTGAACGACTTCAAGTCTTGGCGCGAGAAGATGGAGGCCGATCCGTCGCCGGTGCTGATCGACAAGGGGCTTTCGCGCGCGCAGGAGCGTGCGGCCGGTTTCGGCGCCCTGCCCGTCGCGCAGGTGCCGGTCGTCGTCTTCCTCGGCTCGAAGGAGCTCCACAAGTCGATGGGCAAGGACCGCATCGAGGCGAAGAAGAGCGACTTCGCGCCGCGCGCCACGAAGGTGCGCAAGCGCGTGCAGGCGGTGCTGAAGGCGTGGGACAGCGAGGTCGCGCAGCCGCTCAAGCTCGCCCCGCTCCCGGCGGAGACCGGTCTGTTCGTCTACTGCTTCGACGACCGCAACGCGTACCAGGCGGCGGGCCAGGGGGGGCGCGGCACCGCGCTCGACGCCGGCAGCGATCTGCTCTTCTTCTACCGGCCGTCCGACCCGATGTCCTTCGGACTGATTCCGAAGACGCCCGAGGAGGACAAGTGGTTCACCTCCGACCTCGGCCACATCCTCGTGCACCAGCTGCAGAAGAAGTACAGCAAGGACCCGAATGACAAGTACGAGGACGCCTTCAAGACGTGGAACGGGCTCTGGCTCGTCGAGGGGCTCGCGGAGTATCTCGGCGCGGGTGCGCGCGAGGACGGCGCGTTCACCGGCGTGAGCCCGAAGGCGTCGGAGTTCCTCAAGAAGATCGACGAGGGCGGCGTGCCGCTCTTCGAGGTGCGCGAGATCGTCCGCTTCGCCAACTTCCAGCGCTACGCGAGCTTCTACCGCGATGCGTGGCAGCCGGAGCTGGCCGAGGACAAGGAGCTGCCGGAGGGCGTGAACGAGCTGATCAACGCGGAGGCGGGCCTCTTCCCGCGCAAGGCGTTCCAGGCGCAGTGCTGGTACCTGGTCTACTTCCTGAACAAGTACGAGAACGGCAAGTACAAGGCGAAGTTTCAGGAGCTCGTGCAGACGATGCTCTGGGGCCGCCGCAAGTCGAGCAAGTACGACCCCAGTTCGATGCCGGGCACGTTCAAGAGTAGCGAGGACGCCTTTGCGACGATCTTCGGCCTCAAGACCGAGGACGACTGGAACAAGCTCGGCGACGAGTATTTTGACTGGATTCCCAAGGCGGTCGGGTCGGAGTAGACCGGCCGGGGGCTGGGGGCCGGGAGCCGGGGGCTTGAGCGAGCGCGAGCGGTTGGAGCGTCGGTTGGCGCAGCCGCGCCTGCTCTACGTGCTGAAGTACGGCAACCTGATGTGGGGGCTCCCGATGGCGATCATCATCCCGTTCATCGAGCTCTCCCGCGAAGAGGAGCCGTCGTGGTACCTCGCCATCTTCCTCTTCGCCGGCATGGGCACGCTCTTCGGGCTGTTTCGGCACGCGGGCGACAGCTCGCGGCTGCGGGATCTGCGCGAGTCGGGCCGGGCGTAAGGCACGATGGCACGGCGGGAGGGATTCTTCGGCCGGTTGTTCTCCGGCGGCGACTGGGGTCTCGGTTCCGTCGAGCCTCCGTGGGGTGACCGCCCCTCCATCTACGAACACGTGCGTGCGCACGTCCGCGACGAGCCGGGGATCTCGGACGAGGGTGAGCTCCTGCCGGACGAAAAAAAGACCGACGGCTACGGTGTCTTCTGGGCGCCTGGCGCGCAGGACGGAGTCAGCGCCCATCACATGCCGGCCGACGGCAACCCCGCGGCGGCGCAGCGCGTGGCGCACGCTCTCGTGGCGCTCACGCGTCGGGCCGACGCCGCGACCGCGCAGGCGCTGACCGACGCCGTGCGCAGGGATCCCCTGATCGGTTACGTGGACGAACTGCTGGATGCGATCCGGAACGAGGAGGACCTCGACGCGGAGCGCCTGCTCGCGGTCGCGCAATGGCTGGCGCGCGGGGCCGCGGATCGCGATGCGGTCAAACTCGGGATCGCGTTGCTCGGGTTGTTCGGGCTCGAAGAGAACGACGAGACGCTCTTGACGCTCGGCCGCCACGACGAGTTCACGCTCTACGCCGCCGTGGCGTTGTCGAGTCGGGGCGACGACGCCGAGCGCCTTTTATGGCAACTCGGCCAGTCGGTCCTCGGCTGGGGACGCGTCCATGTGGTCGAGGTGCTCGCGGAAACGGAGGACCCGGGGATTCGCGCGTGGCTTCTGCGCGACGGGTACCGCAACGCGGTCATGAACGAATACACCGCGCTGGTCTGTGCCCGCACGGGAGGCCTCCTGGATGCGATTTCGACCCCGGAGCCCGACACGGAGCTGGTCGACGGAGCGGGCGATATCCTCACGGCTCTCGTGCCCGGCTACGGCGGACCGGTCGAGGGGATCGATGCCTACGAGGATGGTCTCGCCGCGGTGCAGCGTTACGTCGAGATCATCGAGGAAGGCGACTGGTCGCTTCGACACCTCCACGCGATCCGTGCGATCGAGTTGTTTGTCCAGGATCTCGATGCGCCGTGGGAGGAGCTGGCGTCACGCGGGTGGACCGAGGACGTGCGAACCCAATTGGCGGCAAGGTGTCGCGACGTGCGCGAACGGCCGGGCTGGACGGCGAAGATCCAGACCTCGATTCGGGCGGACGACGCCGAGGAGTACGACTGGGCGTCATGGGGGGCGGAGCTGCTCGATGTGGACGTCTGGGAGCTGGAGTTCGCGCGCCTGGGACGGCCGGACGACGCGGGCGCCTGGGAGGCCGTCTGTCGCACGGACGATGCGGCGCGCATGGACCGAATCGTCGCGCGAGCGAAGGAGTGGATGCCGCCGGCGCGCCCCGCATCCGGTCCGGGACGCGGTCCCGAGCTGGACGAGCCGGATCTGCTTGGGTGCGTGGTCGGTGGGCTGGGCGCCTTTCCGGGCAAGGGGGAGGAACTCGTCGTGGCCGCATGGCGCTCCCGGGACGTGTACTTTCGGTTCCGCGCCCTGGAGACCTTGTCCGCGTGGGGTTACGCGCACTGGCCGCCGGATCTCGAGGACGACCTGCGTGCGGCACTCGAAGTCGAACCGGACGCGGAGCTGCGATCACGAATCGAATCCGTCCTTCGTGGGGAGAGGGTCGACGGGAGCTTCGAGGCGCCCCCGGCCGACTTCCCCTTTGATCAGGCGCCGGACGTGGCGGCCATCACGACGGTCGGGGTGCTCGAGCGAGGCCTGCCGATTCTTCTCGTCCAGCACTTCGAGGATGACGGGAGCTGGACGTTTCTCTGCGGAACCACCGACGACGAAGACGATGCGCGCGTCATCGGCATGCAGGAGGTGCTGGACATCGATCCCACCGTCGCGTCGATTGCCGATCTCCCTCCGGGCTGGCTCGCGCGCCGGAGCGCCGTGGGAGAGGAGTGGGAGCGGGAGCCCGACGCGTAGGGCGCCCGACCCGTAGGGCCCCCGATGCTTAGGGCCCCCGGCGCTCAGGGACGACGCGCGCTACTTGCCGTCGGGCACGTA
>JBCDBY010000323.1:0-5009 GCA_039182715.1 Planctomycetota bacterium | reverse complement strand
GTGGAGTTCAAGTACTACGAGGGCGCCCGGCCCATCCAGAGCGGTCGCTGGCGCATCGTGATTCCCCCGACCGGCACGGTCGACCCCCACAGCCTCGTCTTCGAGTCGAACAACGTCTCGTCGCTCGACGAGCTGGACCGCATCCGCACCGTGAAGGTCAACTTCCCGGGTTTCGTTTCGTACGCCGTGGGCCGCGAGGTCGAGGACTTCAAGAAGAGTGAGTCGGAGCTGCGGTAGATCGACGACGCGCGGCTTGACGCTCATCGAGGTCGTCATCGCCCTGCTGCTCTTCGCGCTGATGAGCACGGTGCTGCTCATCGGGCAGGCGACGGCGGTGCGCTCAATCGAGAAGTCGGACGCGATGCGCGACATGTCGGAGCTGCTCGGCTTCCGTCTGCAAATGGTCCTGCTCCAGCTTTCGGAGTACGAAGACGGCGACACCGGCGAGTTTCCCGCCTCCGGCATCAGCAAACGGCTGATCGACGAGGAGGACGTCTTCGACGATCGCTACGAGGGTTACACCTGGGAGGTCTCCATTCTCGAGACGGTCGGCGCCGGCGCGTCCGGCAGCGTGAGCATCGAGGGTGAGGACCCCGCCTCCTCGCTGTTCGCCGAGGAGGGAGGCGCCACGGGCGACGACTTCAGCGACGACGATGTCGAAGAGGTCGAGGCCGACTCGGTGGACCGCATGCTGATGATCACCGTGACCGTCTACCCGCCCGGCTGGGAAGAGGCGGACGCGGAGGACGAGGACGCGATCCAGCCGCGCTCGGTCTGGACCGCGGTCAAGGTGCCGGAGGATCCCAACGAGGAAGGAGCCGAGGGACCGTGAGAGCGCGTGGCTTCACCCTCCTCGAGATCCTGGTCGCGACGGCGCTCTTCGCGCTGCTCATGGGCGCGTACTACTCGGTGTTCACCGACGTGCTGCGCCTGGAGGAGATGGCGCGCAACAAGCGCGCGTTCGCCAGCGTCGGTCCGTCGGTGATGGATCTGATCGAGGACGACCTGATGAGTATCTACACCCATCCGGTCGAGCTGGAGGCATTTCCGTTCCGCGGCGAGGACGACTCGCTCGAAAGCAAGCCGGCCGACTCGCTCTCCTTCGTTGCCAAGCGGCAGAGCGTGCAGGCGGAGGAGTTCTACGGCCGCGGCCAGTGGACGCGAAGCCCGATCAACGAAGTCGGATACCGCATGGGCCGCAGCAGCACGAATCTCGGCAACGTCCGAAGGCTGTTCCGTCGCGAGGAGTTCTACGTGGACGACTCGCCGCTCGCCGACGGCGACTACTACGAGGTCTACGATCGCGTCGTCGCGTTCGACGTCACCTACGCCGGCTACCGCGCCGAGGAAGAGGCGCGCGAAAGCGAGGAAGCGCTGGACGATGCCAACCTCGACAGCTTCGAGAGCTGGAACTCGGAGGAGCGTCGCGGACTTCCGACCGCGGTCATCGTCAGCCTCATCATCGAGCCGCCCCAGATCACGCGCGAAGTGCAGGACGAAGACGACGCCGTCGAGGGTCGCGACCGTCGCACCTTCGTCCGCGTCATTCGTCTGATTCAGGCGGACGATGTCGAGCCGCCCGAGCAGACCAACACCCAGGGCGACCCCGGAGCCAACCCCGGCAATCAGGGGAACCAGGGGAATCAGGGCAACCAGGGAAACCAGGGCAACAACACCGGCAACCAGGGCAACCAGAGCCCGCGGTAGCCGGCTCGCGAGCGCGAGGAGTCCGCGTTGCCCGGCATCCTTCGGGCCCCTGGCTCCTGGCCCCTAGCTCCTAGCCCCCCGGGTTACCTTTCCGGCATGTCCAACGACCGCACCCTCCCCGACGCCAAGCTCCTCATCGACGGCGAATGGGTCGACGCCAGCGGCGGCGCGACCTTTACGACGACCGACCCCGCCACCGAGCAGGTCAGCGGCGTGCTGGCGCAGGCCAACGCCGAGGACGTCGACAAGGCGGCGCAGGCCGCGCGACGCGCCTTCGACGACGGCCGCTGGGCCGGGATCGCGCCGGCCCAGCGCGCGCGCGTTCTCTGGCGCGCCGCCACGCTCATGCGCGAGCGCGCCGACGAGCTCGCCCGCGCCGAGGCGCTCGACATGGGCAAGCCCGTTTCGGAAGGCAAGGCGGTCGACGTCGGCTTCGTCGCCGACCTGTTCGAGTACTACGCCGGGTGGGCGACCAAGGTGACCGGCGAGACGCTGCCCGGCATGCCCGGCTTCGCCATCCAGACGTGGCGCGAGCCGATCGGCGTCGTCGGCATGATCACGCCGTGGAACTTCCCCATGCTGCTGCTGGGATGGAAGCTGGCGCCCGCGCTGGCGGTCGGCTGCACCTGCGTCGTGAAGCCCGCTTCCGTCACGCCGCACTCCGCGCTCGTGATCGGCCAGATCCTGCTCGACGCCGGCGTCCCGGCCGGTGTGGTCAACATCATTCCCGGCCCCGGCGGCGAGGTGGGCAACGCGATGGTCCGCCACCCGCTCATCGACAAGATCGCCTTCACCGGCGAGGGCACGACCGGCCAGCACATCCTCAAGGAAGCGGCCGGCACCATGAAGCGCGTCACCATGGAGCTGGGCGGCAAGTCCCCCAACATCGTCTTCGCCGACGCCGACCTCAAGGCAGCCACGCGCGGGGCGCTCGCGGGCGTGTTCTACAACAAGGGCGAGGTCTGCGCGGCCGGCTCGCGCATCCTCGTGCAGGAGTCGATCCGCGAGGAGTTCGTCGGCATGCTCGAGGCGAGCGTCGCCAAAATGCGCCACGGCGATCCGCTCGACCCGAAGACGCGCCTCGGCCCGCAGGCCAACAAGAGCCAGCTCGACTCGGTGCTTTCCTACGTCGAGAAGGGCAAGGCGGAAGGCGCGCGCCTCGTCACCGGCGGTGCGCACGTGCCGATCGACGGCAAGGGCTACTTCATCCAGCCGGCGATCTTCGACAACGTGACCAACGACATGACGATCGCGCGCGAGGAGATCTTCGGCCCGGTCGCCAGCGTGATCTCGTTCGAGGACGAGGCCGACGCCCTGCGCATCGCCAACGACACCGAGTTCGGTCTCGCGAGCGGAGTCTGGACGCGCGACTACGGCCGCGCGATGCGCGTTGCGCAGGGCCTGCGCGCGGGCACCGTGTGGGTCAACGCCTACAACATCTACGACCCGTCGGCCTCGTTCGGTGGATTCAAGCAGTCCGGCTTCGGGCGGGAGCTGGGGAGCGAGGCCATCCACGCATACACCGAGCTCAAGTCGGTGATCTCGTCGTTGCGTTAGACTGCCACGGAAGCACGGAGAGCGCGATAAGGGGGGCGCCCGAGATGTTCGGGCGCCCCCCTTCGATTCACGTCTCCGTGTCTTTGTGCCTCCGTGGCTAGTGAACCTTCGCCGCGCGCAGGACTTCGACGCCGTTCATGTACGGCACGAGGACCTCGGGGACGCGCACCGTGCCGTCCGCCTGCTGGTAGTTCTCCAGCAGCGCCACGAGGATGCGCGGGCTCGCGATCACCGTGTTGTTGAGCGTGTGGCAGATGCGCACCTTCTTGTTCTCGTCGCGGTAGCGCAGGTTCAGCCGGCGCGCCTGGTACTCGTAGTAGCGGCTGGCGGAGTGTGTTTCGCCGTACCCGCCGCGCCCGGGCATCCAGGTCTCGATGTCGTACGTGAATGCGGCGCCACGCCCGAGATCGCCGGTGCAGAGCTCCATCACGCGGTAGTGCAACCCGAGCGCCTGCAGCACGTCCTCGGCGTTCTGCAGGATCTCCGCGTGGAGCTTCTTCGAGAGCTCCACGTCGTTGGGCGCGATGACCACCTGCTCGACCTTGAGGAACTGGTGGACGCGATAGAGCCCGCGCGTGTCGCGCCCGTGCGCACCCGCCTCGCGGCGAAAGCAATTCGACAGGCCCGCATAGCGCAGCGGCAGGTCCTCGTGCGGCAGCTTCTCCCCGGCGTGCATGGCGGTGATCGGCACCTCGGAGGTGCCCACCATCCAGCCGTCGTCGCGCGTCATCTCGTACGCCTGGTCGGCGCCGATCGGCAGGTACCCGGTGCCCTCCATCGCGCCGCGGTTGACCATCACCGGCGGGTTGAGCGGCAGGTAGCCGCGTCCCTCGACGAGGTCGAGCGCGAACCGCAGCACCGCCTGCTCCAGCCGCATCAGATCGCCGCGCAGGAAGTAGAAGCTCGACCCGGCAACGGCCGCGCCGCGCTTGAAGTCCACCAGCCCGAGCGCCGTGGCGAGATCGACGTGGTCGCTCGGCTCGAACTCGAACGTCGGTTTGACGCCCTCCTGCCGCGCCTCGACGTTGCCGCTCTCGTCGGCACCCACCGGCACCGCGTCGTCGGGCATGTTGGGCACCTCGAGCAACCGCGTCGCCAGCTCGTTCTCGAGGCGCGTCTGCTCCTCGTCGAGCGGCTTGATGGACGCACCCAGCTCCTTGCTGCGCGCGATCGCCGCCTGCTTCTCGTCGCCCTGGAGCGTCGGCACCGCTTTCGAGAGCTTGTTCTGCTCCGCCTTGAGTTCGTCGCGCTCGCGCGCCAGCTCCAACAGGCGGGCGTCCGCCTCGAGGATCGGCGTCAGGTCGAGCTCGATGTGGCGCTGGGCAATCGCCGCACGGACGGCGTCCGCGTTCTCGCGGAGGAATCGACGGTCGAGCATCGACCCACGTTACAGAAGCGAATGGTGTCGCGCGAGTTCGAGGAAGCGCGCCAGCCCCTCCTCCTCGCGCGGGCCGATCTCGTAGCGGATGCGCTCCCGCAGATAGGTCAGCCGCGTACCGGAAGCGTACTCCGCCAGCTTCTCCCGCCCGCGGGCGTAGGCCGCGGCCAGCTCCGGCTCCGCCGCGGCGTCGCCGTACCAGGCCGCGAACACGAAGGGGAGGCCGCTCCAGCGGGTCCACTCGGCGGCGAGATCGATGGTCTCCTCGTCGCCCTGCTCGGCCCGATCGAGCGCCGGGTCGCCGATGACGAGCTCGACGTCGGCGTCGCTCTCGACCAGCTCCGGCACGACGCCCATCGCCTCCCGC
>JBCDBY010000322.1:0-5020 GCA_039182715.1 Planctomycetota bacterium | reverse complement strand
TGATCCGCGACGCCTTTGTTGCCGCGCGCAACCCGGCGCGACTGGTGGGCGCGCGACCTGATGCTCGTCAGCCTGCTGAGCGAAGGCCACGTGCTGCTGGAGGGCGTGCCGGGGACCGCCAAGACGATCCTCGCGCGCAGCTTCGCCGCCTGCCTCTCGCTCGACTTCAATCGCATCCAGTTCACGCCCGACCTCATGCCGGGCGACGTGCTGGGCACCAACCTGTTCAACTTCCAGAGCAACCAGTTCGTGCTCACCAAGGGCCCGATCTTCACGCAGCTGCTGCTCGCCGACGAGATCAACCGCACCCCGCCGAAGACGCAGGCGGCGCTGTTGCAGGCGATGCAGGAACGGCAGGTGACGATCGACGGCGTCACGCACGAGCTGGGCGACAACTACATGGTGATCGCGACGCAGAACCCGATCGAGCAGGAGGGCACCTACCCGCTGCCCGAGGCGCAGCTCGACCGCTTCCTGTTCAAGGTGATCGTCGAGTACCCGAGCCGCGACGACGAGCGCGCCATCGTGGCGCGGCACGGGCATCGCACCGCGCTCCCCCACCTGAGCGAATTCGGACTCGAGAAGGTCGCCGATCTGGAAACGCTGGTCGCGTTCCGTCGCTCCATCGAGCAGATCCGGCTGGCCGACGAGCTGATCGACTACATCGTCGATCTCGTGCGCGCCACGCGCGAGCGACCGACACTGCTCTTCGGCGGCTCGCCGCGCTGCACGAACATGCTGGCCAGCGCGGCGCGCGCGTTCGCCGCGCTGCAGGGCCGGGACTACGTGATCCCCGACGACGTGAAGGAGCTCGCCGTGCCGACCCTGCGCCACCGCGTGGTGCTCGCGCCCGGCGCCGAGATCGAGGGCGCGACCGCGGAGTCGGTGGTGCGTTCGATCGTCGAGGAGCTGCCCGCCCCGCGTTAGCCATGCGCCCCACGCAGCGCGCCGTCCTCCTGCTCACGCTCGGCCTGCCGGTCGCGCTGTTGCCGTCGTTCTTCGGAGCGGCGCTCTGGATCGTCTGGCCGGTCTTCCTCGGCGCCGCGCTCTTCGCCGGCGGCCTCGACATCGTTCTCGCGCCCCGCCGGCGCTCCGTGGGGCTCGAGGCCGAGACGCCCGACACGCTCTGGATCGGCGAGGAGGGCGCGTTGACCCTGCAGCTGACGACGTCGCGCCCGACGACGATCGAGGTCCTCGCCGAACTGGACGGGCCGCTGCGCCGGGCCGCGCCGCGCCGGATCACGATCGAAGGGCAGGGGCGCACGACGCTGCCGCTCGTGCCCGAGCGGCGCGGCGAAGGCACGGTGGTGGCGATCTGGGTCCGCTGGAGCGGTCCGCTGCGCCTCGTCGAACGGCAGCGCCGCGTGCCCGTCGGGGCCACGGTCGGGATCGTGCCCAACGTGCGCGCCGTGCAGTCGGCCGCGCTGCGCTTCTTTTCGCAGCGCGAGTTCCTCGCGGGCATGAAGGTGGAGCGCTACGTCGGCGACGGATCGGAATTCGAGTCGATGCGGGAGTACGTACCGGGACTCGATCACCGCGCCATGAACTGGAAGGTCACGGCGCGACACCGCCGCCTGATCGTGCAGGAGTTCCGCGCGGAGCGAAATCACCAGGTCGTGCTGGCGCTCGACACCGGCCATCTCATGGCGGAGCCGCTGGCCGGCATCCCGAAGCTCGATCACGCGATCAATGCGGCGCTGCTGCTCTCCTACGTCTGCCTGCGCACGGGGGATCGCGTCGGCTGGCACACCTTCGACGAGCGCGTGCACGACTTCGCACCCCCGGAGGCCGGTGTGCGCACCTTCCGGCGGCTGCAGAAAGAGACCGCCGGCCTGCGCTACTCGCGCGGCGAGACGAACTTCACGCTGGCGCTCAACGACCTGGTGACCCGACTGCGGCGTCGCTCGCTGGTAGTCGTGCTCTCCGACTTCGTCGACACGGTGTCGGCCGAGCTGATGCTCGACAACCTGGCGCGGCTCTCGCGCCGTCATCTGGTGCTCTTCGTCGCGCTGCGCGATCCCGGCATGGTCGAGACCGCGCACCGCGACATCGGCACGCTCGACCATCTCTACCGCTCCGTGGTGGCGGCGGACTTCGTCCAGGAGCGGCGCGTGGTGCTGCGCAAGCTGCGCCGCATGGGCGTGCACTGCGTGGATGCCGAACCGGCCGCGGTCAGCACCGGCCTGCTCAACAGCTACCTCGACCTCAAGCGGCGGGAGCTCTTCTGATGACGACCGAGCTGAAGAGCTTTCAGTTCCGCAAGGAGCGGCAGGCGAGCTGGCGCGAGTTGGAGAAGATGGTCGAACGCATCGAGAAGGGCGGCCTGCGGTCGCTGGATGCCGCGGAGCTCGCGCGCCTCCCCGTCGTCTACCGCTCCACGCTCAGTGCACTGAGCGTCGCCCGCTCCATCTCGCTCGATCGCGCGCTGCTCGAGTACCTCGAGGTGCTTTCGGCGCGCGCGTACTTCTGCGTATACGGCTCGACCACCAGCCTGGGTGGATCGATTGGCGACTTCTTCCTGCGCCGCTTCCCGGTCACGGTGCGCCGGCACCTGGTTCCCATCGGCATCGCCGCGTTCGTGATGCTGTGCGGCGTGCTGGTGGGCTGGGTGCTGACGGCGCGCGACGCGGACTGGTTCTACGTGTTCGTCGACGAAGGCCTCGCGTCGGGTCGCAATCCGGCCGCGACGACCGAGGAGCTGCGCGAGCCGCTCTTCGATGGCGGCGGCGGGGAGGGGCTCGGGACGTTCGCCAGCTTCCTCTTCACGCACAACACGCGCGTCGGATTCCTCGCGTTCGCGCTCGGGTTCCTCGCGGGCGTTCCCGTCTTCGTGCTCATGCTCATGAACGGCATGATGCTCGGAGCCTTCGCGGCACTTCACAGCTCGCGCGGCCTCACCGTGGAATTCTGGGGCTGGATCCTGCCGCACGGATTCCCGGAGCTGTGGGCGATCATTCTGTGCGGCGGCGCGGGGCTGATCCTGGCGCGCGCGATCGTGTTTCCCGGCCGGCAGACGCGGCTCGCCAATCTCGCGCGGCAGGGACGGGAGGCGGGCGTCATCGTGACCGGCTGCATCGCGCTGTTCCTAGTCGCCGGACTGGTCGAAGGGTTCTTCCGGCAACTGGTGACGAACACGGCCATCCGCTACGTCGTCGCGGCGGCTGGCCTCGCGATTCTCGTGGCCTACTTCGGGCTCGCCGGGCGCACGCGGGAGGCGGCGCGTGGCTGAACGGTCGCGGCAACGGCTCATCACGCCGCCCGAGGGCGTGCCGCTCGAGATGCAGGTCGCGCGCGTGGGCGACCGCCTGGCGGCGTTCCTCTTCGACGCGCTCATCCAGTTCGTGCTCTTCTTCATCGTCGGGCTGGCCTTCATGCTGTCCGGCGAGAGCCTCGACGGCGGAGGTGGCGGCGCGATCGCGTTCCTGCTGATCTTCCTCATCCGCAGCTTCTACTTCATCGGGTTCGAGACGCGCTGGCAGGGGCGCACGCCCGGCAAGAAGCGCGCGAAGATCCGCGTCATGGACGCGCAGGGCGGACCGCTGCGGACCGACGCCATCATCGTGCGCAACCTGATGCGCGAGGTGGAGGTCTGGATTCCGCTGGCGCTGCTCGTCGCGCCCGAAACGTTCTGGCCCGATGCCCCCTGGTGGGCGCGCTACCTGTTCGGCTTCTGGACCGGCGCGCTGCTCTGCCTGCCGCTCTTCAACCGGGACCGGCTCCGTCCGGGGGACATGGTGGCGGGCACGCTCGTCGTCGAGGCGCCCAAGGCGGTCCTGCTGCCGGATCTCGGCGGGCAGCGCCCCCGCACGCAGCAGCTCGCAACGGCACCGGCGTGGCCCGAGTTCACCTTCACCGACGCCCAGCTCGACGTGTACGGCATCTACGAGCTGCAGGTGCTCGAGGATCTGCTGCGCCGCACCGACCCGCATCGCCGCAAGGCGTTTGCTGCGGTGGCGCAGCAGATCGTCGACAAGATCGGCTGGACCGGCGGGAAACTCCGCCCCGAGCCGTTCCTGCGCGCCTTCTACGTCGCCCTCCGCGGCCGCCTCGAGGGGCGCATGCTGCTCGGCGAGCGCAAGGCGGACAAGCACGCCTAGCCGGCGCTACGCGAGCACCTGCTGCCGATACGGTGCCATAGCTTTCCGCCGTGTCGCCAGCTGAGCGAAATGGCTCGATCGCGCCAGCGTGGCACCTTGTCCAGCTCAAGTCCGAGTTCGCGCCGCGCGAGGATCACGACGGAAAGCTATGGCACCGTAATCCCGCGCGAGGATCACGACGGAAAGCTATGGCACCGTAATCCCCGCTTCTCGCCCGCTACCGTGGGCCCCGCTCCACCAGCGTCGGTGTCCAATCCACATCTTTGTCTCCCAGGAGAACGCGATGTGATTGTGTCTCGAAGTTCATCTTGTAGACGGTGATCTCGACTTTCCCAGCCAATAGGCCCCCAATCGGCAGGGCTATCGGGCCATCGGCACAACCGAACGGCTCCAGCTCTCGAAACACAATGTCCTTGCCTCGCATCACGCGAATCCCAACTTCGCGCACAGGCGCGCCGGAGCTGAAACGAGGTTCAATCCTGAGAGTTGGTCCCAAGCGCGGGATCTCAAGACGAGTGGTCCCCCCACTTTCGGCCTTCAGCTTCCACGATTCCCCTCGATACCGGACAGTACCCCAACGTCGAACGAGATAGTCTCCGGCCGGAACTACGGCGGCGTGCAAGCCGTCATCTCGGCGTCGAGCGTGGAACAACCCAAGCTCATTCGATTGGATGACTAGCGGCTTGGTCCAACCTGGCGCATGAATCTCGACGCGCGCGGGGGGCGCACTTCCATCAGAAGGCAGCTCGAACCACGTTCGCTGATCCCAGCCCGGCTCCCCAACGGGCCGCAAAGGGACCTTCAATTGACGTGCAGAGTGTTGGCCAGCGAGCAAGTTCACCACCAGCTTGGCGTCATTCGCAGGAGCTTGACCCGCGTTCGAAAGCCGGAGGAAGTACAGCCCGCCGACTTCCTGCAACTGG
>JBCDBY010000321.1:0-5027 GCA_039182715.1 Planctomycetota bacterium | reverse complement strand
CTTGGCTGCACGCCGCACGCCGACCGACCACCCACTAACCACTGACCACTGACCACTGACCACTGACCACTAACCACTGACCACTGACCACTGACCACTGACCACTGACCACTGACCACTGACGACTGACGACTGACGACTGACGACTGACGACTGACGACTGACGACTGACGACTGACGACTGACGACTGACAACTCAAAATTACCCTTCGTCCGCCAGTCTCTTCTGGCGGACGAAGGTGGTGATGAAGCGGAAAGTGGAGAGATCGCGCGTCTTCTTCACGGCGTCGGACTGCTTGCGGAAGACGCCCTCCGCCCTCAGCTCGCGCACCTGCGTGTAGTCGTAGCCGAGACGATCCATCGCGAACGCCATGCGGTCCTTCTCCGTTTTCAGGCGCGCGTTCTTCATGCCCTGCAGGTCGAAGTGGTTCGCGGAGTCGAGCACCGTGCCGTGTCCGACGGAGAACCAGCCGGCCAGATTGCCGTCGCCCCATTTCGCCGCCGCCTGCGGCGAGTCGATGAGAACCTCGAAGCGTTCGTCATCCAGGACGCGAATCAGATGCGCGCCTTCCAGCTGGTACAGCGGCGACGTCGCGCGATCGAAGACGCCCTTCATGTAGGGGTTCTGCGGATCGACATCCTCTGCCTCGACGGTGCCGACGACCTGGCCCTTCTGCGGAAGCTTGTCGATGACCTCCGGGAAGGCGCGATGAATCGTGTGCGTAAGCGCCCAGCAGGAGGCGAAGAGATAGCCGCCTGTGCGCACGAACCACTGCAGGTGCTCGGCGTCGTCGTCGACGATCTCGCCCGGGCAGTTGGAGACGAAGAGCGCGTACGGATGGAGCCCGATCTTGCCGACCGACGCGGAACGGATCTCGCGGTGCTCGATCTGATACTCCTTCAAGAGCACCTGGATGTTGTCCCCGCCGCGACGCGTCACGAGTACGACGACGTCGAGATCCTCGTACACCTCGCGGCGCGAGACCGCGTAGCCGTACTTCTTGGCCTCCTTCGCCTCCTTGTCCGGATCGCGGAACTGGAAGCGCGGGCCGCGCTTCTTCCACCACTCGTGCAGCTCCTTGTCCTTCATCTCCTTGCCGGCGATGTGGAAAAGCGACTGGCGCGCGGTGGCGGCGACGGCGGGTTTCTTGTCGCGCAACGCCTCCAGCAGCGCCGGAACCGCCTTCTTGGAGCGGATGCGGGCGAGGCCAACCACCGCCGCACCCCGCCGTCGCCAGTCCTTCTCCTTCAGCATCGCCAGCAACGGCTCCACGCCGGCCTCGTCGTGCTGGCGGCCGAGGCTCACCGCCGCGCACGCCGCGACGCCCCACTCCTTGTCCTTGCAGGCGGCGACGAGTCCCGCGACCGCCTGCGGCTTCTTGATGCGCGCCGCGAGCGTCGCCGCCTCTTCCCGCACGAGCCGGCTTTCGTCGTCCTTCAGGCAATGCAGGATCAACTCCAGCGACGTGTCCGGTCGCAGTGTCGCGCCCGCCCGCAACGCCTGGAAGCGCACCATCCAGTTCTCGTCCTCGCGCGCCGCCTTGTTCGCCGCCTCCCACGCCTCGTCGTCGCCGATGCGCGCGAGCGCCGCCATGGTCGCGCGGCGTACCTCGAAGTCGGAGTGACCCGCGCCGGTGGAGAGCAGCTTGCGCACATAGACCTTCGGATCGCCGATGGCCGCGCCCTTGGTGCCGAGCCGTCCGAGAAGGCGGGCGTAACGCGCGTTGACGTCGCCGCGCGACGAGGAGCCGAGCAGGCGCGCGGCGAGCTCGCAGGCGCGCTGCCGCTTCTCCGGCTTCTCGATGGAGGCGCAGAGCTCGTGGATCGCGATCATGTAGCGACGCTCCACCACCTGCGAGAGCTGCGCGTTCTTGAACCCGTCCAGCAGGGCGCGAAGCACGTATTCGTCCGGAATGCGGGCGAGCGCGCGAATGGCCGCGATGCGCACGCGCAGATCGGAGTCCTTGAGCATCTTCGTCCAGAGCTCGATGTGCTTCGTACTGCCCCCGGCCGAGATCGCGCGCACGGCGGCAATGCGGAAGTCGGGCTTCTTGTGCTTCAGCATGCGCCGCAGCGCCTTGCCCGCCTCGGCCTGCCCGAGGATGAAGAGCGCTTCCGCCGCCGGGAAGAGCGTGCGACTCTTCAGCTTCTTCTCGAGCCGCCTGGTCGCTTCCGGCGCATCGATCGCCTTGAGGCTATCGGCCGCGGCGAACCGGATGCGGCGCACCGGCCCGCCGAGCGCCACCTTGATCAGCGGATCGATCGACGCCGCGGTGCCGCGCTTCGCGAGTGCCTCGACGGCGCGATGGACGACTTCCCAGTCGTCGTCGTCGAGCGCTTCGAGCAGCAGCGTCTCGGCGTCGCCCTGCTCCTTCGCGACGAGCGCCTCGACCCCCTTGAGTCGCTCTTCGACGTCTTTCGAGGCGAGCAGCTCGGCCGGCGCCGGCCCGGCGAACAGAAGCAGGAGGACCGCGATCATCCTCCCAGCATAGCGAGGGGGAGGATGGTCGTCCTCCCCCTCGTGGGAACGCTAGTCGGGCACGTTCAGGGAGCTGAAGTAGCCCGCCGGGACCCAGCAGAGCCCGTCCATGGGCGTGCTGGTCTCGCGCAGAACGTCGATACCGCCACTCTGGATGTTGAGCGTGCCGATCGAGGTGTTGCCCGATTGCAGGTCGCGGACGAGGACGTAGACCGTGTTGTCCGCGGGCCAGGTCGTCATGGAGACGACTTCGAATCCATCGCTGGTCGGCTCCCCGTCCGAGCTGATCGAGAGTCCGGTCACGAAAGTCGGATTGCCGGAGAACGTATCCAGCATCCAGAGCACGGTGCCCGAGGCGAGGTAGAGATTGTTGCCCACGAACGTCAGCGCGTTGCCCTCCTCGGCGATCGAATCGATGTCGTCGCTGTAGTCGGTGCTGACGCACGTCTCGTTGTTGACGAAAGAGATGTCGTCGTCCTGGTCGATGGTGAAGATGTCCAGGTTGCTCCGTCTCTGCGCGGCGCCGAGGAACGGACCGTTCACTTCGCCGATTAGGGTCGTCGCTCCGCTCCCGGCGATACTGGCGCAGAAGCTGGGCACGAACATCGACTCGTCGGTGTTCGGGATCTGGACCTCCTCGTCGTCGCGGAACGCGAAGAGCACGCCGATGCGCTCGTTGAAGATCATCGAGTTCACGTTGTTCAGCGGGCCGCTCCCCTCGCCGAGGTCGACGGTGGTTGACCCGAGCGCGGTGTCCTCGCCGGTCTGCCGATTGAACCCGTAGAGAACGCCCTCGCCGCTGATCGCGACCAGCTCCGTCGGTCCCGCATCGCCCGGCTGGGGCGGCGGCGGCAGGGTCCCGCCGCACGCGACGAAGACGATGTCGAAAATGAGCTGACCGATGTCGAGCTCGGGGTCGGTCGTGCGGAACGCGATGCCGCCGGTCTGCTCCGCCAGCTTGCGTCCCAGTTCCGCCGTAATCACCTCGGCGTCGTTGCCGATGAGCGGGGAGACGATGACGCCGTTGTCGATGCAGGCCGCGATCGCGAGATCGATCTGCTGCGTCGCATCCTCATCGTCGTTCTCCTGCGGGCGGTTGTCGCCGAGGCTCGGGTCCTCGTCGCTGATCGGCACGATGATCTTGATGGCGCCCTCGCGCCACTGGAAGGTCGGGTTGCGCCCCTGCGAACCGAAGTGCGCCACGATCGCCGTGGCCGGCCCCCAGTCCTCGTCCCCTTCGTTCTCCGTCGACTCGATCATGCGCGGCGGGTTGGAACCGGGCACCACGGCGCCGGGGAAGATGTCGCGGGGATTGTCCTCGAGGCAGGTGAAGTTTCCGTCCTCGACGTGCTCCGGCGCGTCGGCGTCCTCGGAGATGCCCCAGCGGAAGACACGCGTGTCCTCGAGGCCGAGCGCCTCGAGTCGCGCGAGCACGCCTTCGAGCTGCTCGCAAAGCGCGTCCGCCTCGTCGTCCATGGAACCGGAGGTGTCCATGAGGAACACGAGATCGACCGGCGGACACTCAGTGAAGACCGGCTCCGGCTCGACCTCCTCCTCCATCATCCACGTCTCCGCCACGGCGGCGACGCACTGGCCGTCGGAGTCGGCCATGATCTCGACCGGGCCGTCGAGCATGACGACGCCCGCGCCGTCGATCAGGCCGAGCAGACGCAGGTCGCACTCGATGATGCGGTTCTGCGGCGTGCGGATCGTCAGCAAGCCGTCGAGCACACCGTTGCGATACGTCGCGCTGATCGTGCAGGTGTTGCCCTGGCTATCCGTGAACGACGCCGTCACGGCATCGCCCGACTGATCCATCAGGAACTCCTGCGCCTCGGTCAGGATGCCGGGCGGCACCGTGCAACCGAAGTTCATGATCGTCCAGGCCCAGAGACCCTCGACGTCCAGGGGGACGTCGTCCCCGTCCGAACCACAGGCCACGAACAGACACGCGGCCAACGCGAAACAAACCCCTCGCTTCCGACTGCCCATCGAACACCTCCTCGTGCTGCAGCCTGCCGTCTTTCGTCCCGCTTCCCACAGCGGGCCCACTACCACGACCGCCACCGTAAGGGCCGGAACGTTCAAAATGCAAGCGCGTCAAAAGGCGGCCGGCGCTTGGCCCGGGCGCGAAACGTCGCTAATCTTGGCCGTCATGCGCCTTTTCCTGCTTTCGACGCTTCTGCTCGCGGCCTGCGCGGGCTCCTCCCAGAACACCCGCGAGCTGACCGACGAGGAGCGCGAGGAGCTGCGTCTGCTCTTCGAGAAGCGCATGGCGGAGACCAGCCAGACCGTCAAGCTGAGCGAAGCGCAGATCAACGACATTCGCCCCTACGTGAAGGCGGCGGTGACGAAGTGGCTCAACGAGGCGGACACGTACCGCGCCAATCCGAACGCGCGCACCCTGGAGCGGTTCGACTCGCGCGTCCGCGCGATCGGGCGCCAGATGCGGCGCGAGCTGCAGCCGTTCATGACGCAGGCACAGCTGAACCAGTTCATGGTCGTCGTCGACCGCGTCGCGCAGGACGTCCGGCGGCTCCGGCAGGGG
>JBCDBY010000320.1:0-5047 GCA_039182715.1 Planctomycetota bacterium | reverse complement strand
GAAAGCGGGAGAATCGAACCCGGCTCGGGTATCCCGCTAACTCGGTTGCGGCGGGAGGGGCTGGCGCTCGTAGGGCGTCTGGTCCGGGGCGCCGCCGGCGTACCAGTACTCGCCGCTCACGGGGTCGATGAGCGAGCTGGAGACGGTGCCGCGGTTGCCGGTGTACTTGCAGACGGCGAAGTCGCGCGGCAGGTTCTTGCGCGTGTCCGCGAGGATCGGACGCAGGTCGTCGAGCGTGAAGTCCGCGGGCAGGTCGAAGACGACTTCGTCGGTGTCGTGCAGGTTGCTCAGCACGTGCGTGCCCGGCGCCAGCTCCTCGAAGAAGTAGCGGTCGCCTTCGTTCACGCAGACCACAGCGCGGCCGGCCTGCAGCAGCAGGATCTGGCACGGGTTGCGTTCCGCCTGCGCGAGCTCGTGGTCGAGAAAGGCGCGCGCCGACTCGACGTCGGGCTGCGAGAGCGCGCCGGCGACGAGATGCCCGCGGCTGGCGCGCCCCTCCTTGGTGTCGAGGCGCGAGAGATTCGTGATCGCCGCGACCATGCCGGCATCGTTGCGACCGATCCAGGTGCCGCCCTCGGTCTCGTCGAGCGGCGCCGTGAAGGCGACATCGCCCTCCCACCGGCGCGGGCCGGAGAAGGGGCGGTTGTAGAACTCGTCGCGGTTGGCGCCGATGAGCGGACGGTCCCCGACGCGGCAGATGAGCACGCACATGAGGGCGATCGTATACCTTGCGGCGATGTCTTCCGCCCGCGTCAAGCTCGCCGCGACCGCCGCCGGCTTCGACCTGTGCGGCATCGCGCGAGCCGAGCCGGGCGACGAAGACGCCCACCTGCAGGCGTGGCTCGACGCCGGCTATCACGGCGACATGGGCTACATGGAGCGGCGCAAGGACGTGCGCGAGCTGCTCGACGGCTGCCGCTCCGTCGTCGTGCTCGCGATGAACTATCACGTCGACCACACGCCGGAGCCCGGTCCGCGCGTCTCCCGCTACGCCTGGGGCGAGGACTACCACCGCATCGTCGGCCGCGCGCTCGACGACCTCGTGCCGCGCCTGGAGGCGCTCCTGCCCGGCGAGCGCTTCCGCGCCTACTGCGACACCGGCCCGCTCATGGAGAAGGCGTGGGCCGAGCGCGCCGGCATCGGCTGGATCGGCAAGAACGGTTGTCTCATCTCGCAGGAGTACGGCAGCTGGATCTTCCTCGCCGTCGTCCTCACGACGGCCGACCTCGCTCCCGACGCCTCGCACCCCGATCGCTGCGGCACCTGCGAACTCTGCCTGCACGCCTGCCCGACCGACGCGTTCGTCGCCCCGAAGGTGATCGACGCGCGCAAGTGCATCCCCTACCTCACGATCGAACAGTGGAAGCCGATCGACATCGACATCGGCGAGTGGGCCTTCGGCTGCGACGTCTGCCAGGAGGTCTGCCCGTGGAACTCGATGGCGAAAGCGCGCGCCGACGGCCTCTTCGACCCGCGACCCGGCCAGGACGTCCCCGACCTCAAGCAGTGGATCCGCATGCGCGGCCCCGAGTACCGCGCCACCTACGACGACACGCCGCTGTCCCGCCCCGGCCGCCGCGGCCTCGCCCGCAACGCGCTCGCCGTGCTCGAGCAGATCGACGACGAGACGCTCGCCATCGCGAAGGCCGACGCAAGCGCGCTGGTCCGCCGGCAAGCCGCGCTGAAGGTCGAGCGCACGTGAGCATCCCGCAAGAAGCATCGGGCCCGGTTGAAATCCTGCTTGGCTTCGACGGGCTGCGGCTGCGCGTCGCTCCGTCTCGAGCCGACGGCGCTTTCTCGGACGTACCTTAGTCCGGAAAACGGATGACGACCCCTGTGGCACCCGCCACGACGCGCTCCAGCGTCACGGTCTCTTCCCGCGTTTCGTCGTCCCAGAAGCGAGTCGCCTGAAGTCGAAACATGCCCTTCGGGAGCGACCGGATCTCGAAAACTCGTTCGTCGGGGTCGAGCCAATCGCTTTCCACCGATTCGCCGTGGTCGTCAAGAACCTCGATCCAAATGCCGTTCAGGCCCCGAGAGGCTCGAAGATGAACACGACCGGAGATGGTCAGGCCTTCGATCGCCGTCAATCGAACCTCCGACTCACTCTCGGACAACGTCACCTCGCTCGGCAGAAGGTTGCGCTTCCCGACTTGGATCCGCACGGTGAGTTGGGTGTTCTCCAACCCGGAGATCTCGAATCGTCCCTGCTGATCCGAAACGACCACCTTGGTACCCGGGCTGGCACGGACCCGAATGCCGGACACGGGGCGTCCGGACTCGTCGACCACGATGCCGCGCACGACTCGGCCGCGGTCGAGGGCGATCCGGAGTCCGACGGTCCCGGTCGCCACGTTCTCGATCAACTGATCCCGGTAGCGATCGTGACGGCACCGCAGAGAGACCGTGACCCCCGGCTGCAGGTCCGACAGGACGAACTTCCCCTCCGCGTCCGTGCTTGCCCAGCCCAGCGTGTCCTTCCCCGAACGCGCGCGCACGCTGACTCCCTCGACCGGCACACCACCGGCATGCACGACGCCTGCGAGCTTCGCCGCGCGCTGCATCCGGACTTCGAGGCCGTCCGTCCCCGCCGTCACGATCCGCTTCGGAACGAGCAGACCGTCCGCGTCCACGGAGAGGGCGTAGTCGCCCGACTCGAGTCCTTGGA
This sequence comes from Planctomycetota bacterium, assembly GCA_039182715.1. Lineage (GTDB taxonomy): Bacteria > Planctomycetota > PLA2 > PLA2 > PLA2 > JBCDBY01. Next base: position 2,379 of record JBCDBY010000320.1, on the reverse strand, counting down.
TTTCGAAGGTCCCGGCGGCGGAGGTGCGTACATCCCGCGCATGCAGCCAAGCGCTGCGACCTTTCGACGGCGGCGAAACCAGGACGCGCACCCCCGCCAGCGGCTTGCCTTCCGGATCGAACACGGTGCCGCCGATACTCGACCCTGCGCGCAGCGTGTACTCTCCACTCCAGCGAGGACTCTCCGCGTCCAACTCGATGCTGCGCGTGTGCGGGACGTATCGGGGGTGCGAGAAGCGCAGCCAGGACTCTCCCCGCGGCACGTTGCGCAGCCGAAACTTGCCGTGCACGTCGGTCACCGAGGGACGCACCCAGATGGATTCTCGATCGCTATCCAGGAAGACGCGCACGCCGGCGATCGGACGGCCGCTCTCGTCCCGCACGAGTCCGTCCAGGTCGAACGGCTTCCGAAGAACGAGACGGACCGGCTCGTCGCGACCGGGTCTGGATACGCGCTCCTCGGCGGGACCAAGTGCACCATACGTCGCGATCACGGTCACGGGGAACTGGCCGCTGAGCGGCCCCAACGAGAACCGCCCGGACTCATCGCTGACCACCGGATCAGGCAGCAGTCCCATCAGCGCCATCATCTCCATCTCGGACTCGATCTGCATTCGAACCTCGGCCCCGGCGACCGGCTCGCCGGCTTCATCGACGATCGTGCCCGAGACGAACCGCCCGCGAGTGAGAAGTAGGTCTTTCTCGATCTCCCGCCTTCCCGACTCGAACACGGCGTACTCCCTCACGTTCACGAAGAGGTCCGACGGAGTCCGGGCATGCACGGAGACGTAGGCTGGATGACGCGCGAAAACGACATGGGCTCGCAGCGAAACGCCGCGCAGCTCGAACCGGCCAGCGTCGTCGGACCGGACGCCGCCGCCCTCGAACAGGCTGATCTCTTCCGGGAGACCACCCACGCTCTGCACCCACGCGCCCGCGATCGGCTCTCTCGACTCCGCATCCCGGACGGTACCGCGCACGACGCCGCCGCGCTGCATCCGGACGACGCCGGCCTCGATCCAACCGCCTGCCGGCGTGAGCCCTTTCAAGTCCTTGGTCGCCGAAACGTATCCTTCGGCGGTGAGAACGACGAGCTCTTGGGCGTCCATCTCACCGCTCGGACGGGGGACATTCGCGAGGACGATCCAGCCTTCGTCGTCGGACACTCCTTCCGCGAATCCCTCGCCGCGGACCAGCGCGGCCTCGACGCCGACGACCGGACGAGACGCATTCGTCGCGTGCATGACACGCAGGCGCAAGCTGCTGCCCCGCTCGAGTTCGACAAGCAGGTCTGGCGCCGGTAACCCGAGATCGGTCTTGATCCTGGCCGCATAGCCATGCGCGCGAACAACGAGATAGGACATTCCCCCGAATCGTAGAAATCGCGCATTCGCCACGAGCTCGAATCGTCCCTCGGCGTCGGTCGAGGTCTCGATCTTCGGCGCGCCCGTGGAGAACGCCCCAGCGGGGTCGGTCAGTTGGACGTGTGCGCCCTCGATTGGTTCGCCATCGCGATTGACGACCCGACCAGCGATTCGCTCCCCGCGATCGAGATGGAAGTCGACGCCTTCGACGTCGCGGGTGACGACGCGCGCCGCCCGCCCCTCCTGACCGTGCCCCTCCGCGGACGCGCGGATCGCGTACCGGCCGCTCCCGGGCACGCTCAGCACGTATCGCCCTCGCCGGTCCGTCTTCGCCCGCCCGACCCAATCGTCCGGATCGCCGACGCGACGGATCAGGGTCGGGTAGTCCGTCCGTCCGATACGCCCTTGTCGGCGCACGATCTCGACCCGAGCGCCTCGAAGCGGCGTGTTCGACTCGTCGTAGACGGTTCCCCGCACGTCGATCCGTTCGTGGAGTGTGATGGTCCGCTCCTCGACAAGGTTGCGAACCATCACCGTCGCGGCCCCGTAGTTCGCTCCGCTGCGCGCCGAGACGCGGTAGACGCCCGGAGCGATCCGCAAGATGTCGGTCTCGATCCCACCACCGTCGAATTGCGCCCGACTCTTCCCGGGGCCAAACACCAGCACCCGGGCACGGGCCGGCCGTGAGCCGTCCGGCATCTGGAGCCGGATCCGCAAGCGATGCTCACCGCCGCGAATGCTGGACGTCACGACGATCGGGGAAGCGGGATCAACGTCCGAGACGTCTCGTTCAATCTCCGCGCCCAGCGGATCGCGCCCCGACTCCGACCGGGATCCACCGCGATCGAGCACACCCTCGATCCAAAGCGAGGAAACCAACGCCGCGATCCCCAAGAACGCGACCAGCACAACACGGCGCACCGTTCTCATCGGCTCAGCGTACCCTCCGCGCAGCCCGGCCAACGACGAGGCGAACCGATAACCAAACGACCGCGCCTAAGACCGCGGCACGCTCG
>JBCDBY010000319.1:0-5060 GCA_039182715.1 Planctomycetota bacterium | reverse complement strand
GGCGGTCTGTTCTCTGTGGCACTTTCCCTATCGTTGCCGACGGTGGCCGTTAGCCACCACCCTGCCCTGCGGTGCCCGGACTTTCCTCGAGGTTGCCCTCGCGATCGCCTACCTGGCCCCGGAATGTTGTCAAAGCGCGATCCGTTCAACTTAGGTCGAAAACGGGCGCACGCCAAGATCGTTCGGAGCGACAATGGTCCGACTGATGCGTGTCGTTCTGCTCGTGTTGCTCTTGACCGCCTCCGCCCGCGCCGAGCGCTGGGTCCGGGACGCCGAGCTCCACGCCAAGATCGATGCGTCCGTGCAGCGGGGCGTCTCCTACCTGCTCGCCCGCCAGCAGGACGACGGGCGCTGGGCGTACGCCCAATTCGGCCTGCGCGCCCGGCCCGGCGAAGCGCCCGACCCCTACAAGCGCTTCGACCCCGCCGAGCGCCGCGAGCGCGCCGCCCAGCGACGCACCCACATCTACGACGGCGCGCTCACCTCGGTGGTGCTCTATGCGCTGGCCGCCTCCGGGACCAAGCGCGACGCGGAGCCGGTCCGGCGCGCGCTCGCGTGGATCCGGGAACACCCGACCGCCTTCGACGACAAGTCCGACGTCGGCACGTACGCCACCGCCCTGCAGATCCTGGCGCTGGCCCGTTTCGAAGCGGGTCACTTCGGCCCCGAGATTCGATCGCTGGCCGATCGCCTTGCGCGCGGGCGCGACAAGCACGGCACCTGGGGACTCAAGCTCGACCGCACGCGCAAGCCGATCCAGCTCGACCCGCGCATGAAGAGCCGCCGCAATCGAAAGTCCGACCACGCCAACACGCAGGCGGCCGTCTGCGCGCTCTGGGCCGCGCACTCCCTCGCCGGTTGGGACAGCCCGTCCACGATGTGGCGGCAGGTGCGCGAACATTTCGCCCGCGCCCAGCGCGAAGACGGCGCGTGGGGCTTCCGCCCGCGCGACGAAGGCACGGCGTCGATGACCGCCGCCGGACTCGCCTGCTATCTCTACGCGCGCGCCGCCCTCGACGGCCGCGAAAGCGCGTTGGCGCAGGCGCGCCGGTCGAAGACCGCGATGGATGGGTTGCGCGCGTTCCGGCGCTCCATGCGGGAGCCCGACTGGAACGATTACTTCGAGGTGCTGTCGGTCGAACGCGTGGCGGCCCTCGTCGGCCAGCGCAGCATCGACTGGTACGAGCGCGGCGCGCGGATGCTGACCAGCCGCCAGAAGAAGCCCGGGCACTGGCAGGGCAACAGCCGGTCCCGCGATCCGGATCACTGCTACGAGACGGCGCTGGCACTGCTCTTCCTGCGCCGGGCGACCTTCCCGCCGGTGCGAGGCGCCGTGTCGCCGCCCGCGCGGCTCGACGCGGTTTCCATCCGCGAGCGCGCGCCGATGATTTCCACCGCCGCCACCCACCGGCAGGCCTTCGAGATCTACCTCACGCTCGACGCCAGCCTGCGCCGCCCGCACGCCGTTCGTATCGGAGGCCGCGGCAAGCCGATGATCGACTACCTCATCGCGGTGCTCGAGACCGACGGTCGCACCGCGGCGCGCCAGGCGGCACACGACCTGCTCCAACGGCTGCTGGGCAAGTCGCTGCTCTACCTCGCCAAGGCGTCGCCCGACGAGCGCCGGCTCATGGCGCGTGCGATCCACGGCACGTGGACGCGCATGCGCGAAAGCGCCGTCTGGAACGAGCAGTCGGGACGGTTCCGGTAGCGAGTCCAGCGTTCGCGCCCTGGCTCCTGGCGTCGAGCTCGAATCGGATGCGGACGAACGCCTCTCCTCCGCACCCCGGGCCAGGATCGTCGGCTAGGATTCGGTGAGGCGCATGCGCGCGTCGGGGTGCGACGCGACGGCAGCTTCGACATGAGACGATCCATCATTCCGTGGGCGGTGCTGATCGCCTCCATCGGGCTCAACGTCCTTCTCCTGACCGAATCCCCGCTCCGCCAAGAACGTTCCGCCAGGTCAGACGACCCCGGGTCCGGCCATTCGACATCCGGGAGACCGCTGACGCAGGTCCACGAGCCGCGGTCCATCGAGCGGTCCGCACCAACGCCTCCGACCAATCCGGTGGTCACGCTGGCGGGCTCCCAGGAAGGAGTCCTGGACTCCATTCGCGGACTCCGCGAGCAATCGGACGAGATCCGTTCTCGTACGGCCGACTGGATGCGCGAATTCTGGGGCGTGGCTCTGTCGGAGAGCGAGCGAGCCGAACTCCGCGACGCACTTCTGGCCGAGCTGGTTCGCACCGAGTCGGGTGAAGACGCGGACATGCTGGCGCGGCTCATTGGCAGGGAGTGGAGAAGCCACGAGCAGTACGCTCGTTGGACGAGTGCTCTACTCGATTCCATGGGACGCCACGGTGAGCTCGTGGATGCCGCGCTCCTTCGCACCACAACTCCCCCGCCCCGCTCCGGGATCAACCCCGAGACGTGGGAGAAGATCGTATCGGCGAAGCTCGAGGGTGGTGGTGCCCCTTCATCCACGATCGCGATGCTCAAGGTGCTTCGCGCCGAGTCCGCCCCCCTCTCGTCCACTCTCGCCCAGAGCCTCACCCACGTGGCGGAGAACAACCAGGATGCCAACGCCCGGGACGAAGCGTTGGAGGTTCTGCTCCATCGATCTCGCCTCGGGGATGAGCCCGGGATCTTTCACCTGTGGGAGGCTCTCGACTCGTCCGCGCGGCAGGCCGAAGTCGCGAAGCTCATTGCCCGACGCTCCTCCTCACCTCGCCCCGGTCGACGGGCGGGAGCGCGTACCCAGTTCGAGGCGATCTACAGGACGACGCGATTACCGAGTTCGCGAAAGGAGCTTCTCCGGGCGTCGTTCGATCGCCTGGGACTGTGGAACGGGCGCGCCCGGGACGTGGCGTTCCTGCGGGATCTCGCCCGCGTCGAACCGGACCCCGAGCTCCAGGCGGGCATCGAGTCCATCGCGCGCGCGATCCAGGAGGGGGAAAGCGCGCGGGAGGTTCGGAAGCGAACGCTCGCGTTGACGTCGCCGCGAACCCGGGAATAACCGAACTCGACCCTGCGAGCTACTCTGCGAACTACCCCGCAAGCCCGCGCACGGCCGCGATGACCGAGTTGGGGTCGATGCCCTGATGGGCCATCTGCTCCCAGAGACCGCCGCTTCCGTCGCGCCAGGTGCCGATCGTGCGGTACTTCGGCGCCAGGCCGCGCTCCAGCAGCCAGGTGCCCATCTTGCTGCCGAGGCCGGTCTTGACGTTCTGGCTCTCGGCGACGAGCACGAAGCCACTGCCGCCGATGCGGGCGAGCATCTCCTCGTCGATGACGTTGAGCGTCGGCTTGTTCACCAGGCCGACGTCGAGACCCTCGGCGCGCAGTCGCTCGACGGCGTCGAGCGCACGATAGAGCATTTCGCCGTAGCTCACGACGAAGCCGGCCGACCCGTCGCGGATCAGCTCGTCCTTGCCCGGCACGAACTCGTAGCCCTCGCCGAAGTAGGCCTCGCCGTTCGCATCGAGAATGTCCGGCGTGCCGGAGCGCGTCGAGAAGACGAAGCGCGCACCCTCGTCCCAGAAGATCTTCTCCATCACCGACCGCATCTGGTGCTGGTCGGCCGGGAAGTAGAGCCGCGTCTTGTCGTGCTCCGGCAGGCCGTTGTCGGCGAAGAAGTTGTTGATGCCGAAGTGGCAGGTGTTGTCCGCCATCCAGTCGACGCCGGCATGGCTGAAGTGGCAGAGCACGTTCGCCTGGTTGAGGCGCGCCATGGTCAGCTCGGAGACCACCATCTCCAGAAACGCGCTGAACGTTCCGAAGATGCCCTGCTTGCCCGGCTCCATGCCGAAGCCGGCCGCCGCGCTGAAGTTGCCGCGCTCCATGATGCCGCCGGCGACGTAGACCTCCGGGTGCCGCTTGCGGATGTGGTGCATGCCGCAGGAGCCCTCGAGGTCGCTGTCGATGGCGCGCACGCGCGCGACCCGCTCCTCGTCCGGCATGCGGTCGAGGATGTCGCAGACGATCGTGCCGAACAGGTCGCGATTCTTGGCCCCCTTGCCGCTGCTCCCCTTGTAGGAGGCCGGGTCGGAGAGCTTGCCGACGCTCTTGAGGTACGTCACCGCCGCCTCGTGGCCGCGCTTCTCGAGGTACTGCAGCGCGATCTCCACGCTGACCACGTCGTGGCCCTTGGGCGACCCTTCGAGTCCCTCGATGCCGACCGCCATGTGCCGCTTGTTGATCACGGCGCGCGGCCCGTCCTCGCGGAGCGCGTTGCGCATGCGCGCATAGAGCGCGTCGAGATCCTCGCCGTCCCCCGTCTCGGTCGCCATGCCGTGGCCCTCGAGCGTCTGCGCGACGTCGAAGCCCTGCATGTACTCGCTCGGATGGCCGGCGATGGTCACGTCGTTGTCGTCGATGATCAGCTTGACGTTGAGCTTTTGCGCGACGGCGAGTCGCGCCGCCTCCGCGTCGTTGCCTTCCTGCTGCGCGCCGTCGGAACCGAACACGAGCACCGCCTTGCCGGGGTTCGCCATCGCGACGCCGTTGCAGAAGGGCCACATGTGCCCCAGGCGGCCCGAGCTGAACTTGATGCCCGGGGTGAAGCCGCGCTCCGGATGGCCCGGCAGGAAGCTCCCTGCCTCGCGGTAACGCAGCAGGCGATCGATCTCCAGCTCGCCGTTCAGCACCGCCATGAGGTACTGGATGGCGACGCGGTGGCCCGCCTCGTCGAAGTAGATCGGGACGACCCCGCCCTCATCCATTTCCGCCGTGCCCCGCATGAAGCCGTCGGCGATGAGCAGCTCCGGCACGATGTCGTACGGCCCTCCGCTGTGACCGCCGACGCCCTTCGCCGCCCCCACCGCGGTGAAGAAGATGATCGCGTCGCGGCAGAGCTGGACGTTGGTCTCGAGCTGCGCGCGCTCCTCGGCGGTCAGCGCCGGGCGCGCGGGATCGAGCGAAAGCGGGCGGTAGGGCGAGAGGTCGATCGGAAACGACATGGGAGACTCTCCGGGAGCGAAACGGCCGCCCCTACCGGCGGCGCGGGTGGGGGCGAAGGGGGGGTGGGTCGGGCTCGGCGGGGTAAAAGTTCCGGGGAGTCT
>JBCDBY010000318.1:0-5062 GCA_039182715.1 Planctomycetota bacterium | reverse complement strand
GGCGACGGCCGTCCGACGGCGCTGCTCGCCGCGCGCCGCCTCTTCGGCCACGCCGGTCGGCGCATGCTCGACCGCCGCGGCGGCCGCCTGCGCGTCGCGCTTTGCCTCGCCGGGGTCGCTGGGAAGGACCGGGAGGCAAAGCGCGACGCGCAGGCGGCCGCCGCGGCGGTCGAGCATGCGCAGACCGGCGTGGCCGAAGAGGCGGCGCGCGGCGAGCAGCGCCGTCGGACGGCCGTCGCCCTCTTCCCAACGGCCGGCGCCGTCCAGCAGTCCGTGCAGCGCGACCTCGCGCGTCACCATGCCGCCGATGCGGCCGAGGTGCAGTGCGGTCGCCTCGACCCACGTCTCGGGGTCGTGCACCGGCGGCAGTTCGAGCGACGCACCCACCCACTCGAAGGGGCAGCCCGCATCGAGGATGTGGATGCGCCCGTCCATGTGGGCGTCGGCGACCTCGGCGGAGTAGATCTCCGCCATGGCGTATTGCGCGAGCACCGAGTCCGCCACGGCGCGCTTCAGGTCGCGCGGTCCGGTCGGCCGCCAGTGCGTGTCCTTGCCGCCGTGCAGCAGGCGCCCGACGTCGAAGCGCGGCAGGCCAACGAGCGCCTGACGGCCGACGCGATCGCCGTACTCCATCAGGAAGAGCTCGGCCTCGACCAGGCTGCGAATGGCGGCCGTGGTGATGCGCGGTACGCGCGCGGTGAAGACCTTCTCCTCGACGCGCGCGGCCACCTCGGACGCGATGCGCTCGTCGAGATCGGCCTCGCGTACGAGCGCCTCGGCGATGCGCGCCTTCGACCAGGGCGAAACGACCGCCTTGGTCGGGTTGCCGACCATCGGACCGCCGCCCATGTCGCCGTGCACCGTGACGCGCTCGCGCGCACGGGCGCGCTTCTCGCGATAGAGGATGTACGCCTTGGCCATGCGCGCGTGCCCGGTCTCGATGAGCACCTTCTCGACCATGTCCTGGATCTCTTCGATCCCGGGGACGCCGCCGGCGTGGCTCTTCTCGAGGAACAGGGTGACGACGCCGGAGAGTTCGTCGGCGAGGAAGCGATCGTCGTTGCCCACGGCGCAGCCCGCCTTGTGGACCGCGTCGGCGATCTTCGATTCGTCGAACGAGACCAGCCGACCGTCCCGCTTGCGAACCTTGGAGATGCGTCGGATCACGAGCGGCTGCTCTTCTTGCGCGTGGACTTCTTCTTCGACTTGGCCGATTTCGCGGGCGGGTCGAGCATCGGCCGGATCTCATCCATGAACTCGGCGATGTCCTTGAAGTCGCGGTAGACCGAGGCGAAGCGGACGTAGGCGACCTGATCGATGCGCTTGAGCTCGCGCATGACGAGTCGCCCGATGAACTTGCTGGGCACCTCGCGGTCGAACTGCTCGGTGACCTGGTACTCGATGCGCGTGGTGATCTCGTCGAGCACGTCGAAGGAGACCGGGCGCTTCTCGCACGCCTTGATGAGTCCGGAGAGGATCTTGCGGCGCTCGAAGGGCTCGCGGGAGCCGTCCTTCTTGACGACGCGGATGGGTGACTCCTCGATGCGCTCGTACGTCGTGTACCGACGCCCGCAGGCGAGGCACTCGCGGCGGCGGCGGATGGCGAATCCGTCCGCGCTGGCGCGCGAGTCGATCACTTTGTTGTTATCCGCCTTGCAGAAGGGGCACTTCACCGTCGGCCCAAGCCTTCCCAGTCCCGTGGTCCCGCGCTCCGGGGGAGCGATCGGGGCTGTTGATCCACAGCATATTCGGACCGAAGGACGCTAGCACACCGCATCTTGTGCGTCAATCGGCGCCCGGGCGGTCGCGCCGACTGCTTGACGGGCCCGCCTCGCCTGCCGATACTCTTCGGTTTGGTTTTCCGCCGTCTGCAGGCAGGCCGGCCTCGGGAAACGACCATCGACAGCGTCCTCGGGAAGCGCCCATAGTGAACATCGCGATCATCTCGGACATCCACGCCAACATCGAGGCGCTCGAAGTCGTCCTGGCCGACATCAAGCGCCGCATGATCAAGGACATCATCTGCCTCGGGGACATCATCGGGTACGGCCCGAATCCCCGGGAGTGCCTCCAGGCGCTCATGGGCTGCCGCATCGTGCTGATGGGCAACCATGAAGAGGCGGTCCTCTACTACGGCGAGGACTTCAACCCGAAGGCGAGGGAGGCGATCGACTGGACCCGCGACCAGCTCAACCTCGCGGAGGCGCCCAAGGAAGACAACTACGAGCTGTGGAACTTCCTCGGGACCATGGAGCAGATCGTCGAGGCCGACGACTCGATGTTCGTGCACGCTTCCCCGCGCGACCCGACCAAGGAATACGTCACCCCCGACGACTGCAAGAAGAACCGCTCCAAGCTGGAGGAGATCTTCACGCGGTTCGATCGGGTGTGCTTTATCGGGCACAGCCACATCCCGGGTGTCTACACCCAGGAGCTGCGCTACATCGACCCGAAGACGATCGGCAACGAATATCGACTCGAGGATGGCCGTAAGGCCCTCATCAACACCGGGGCCGTGGGCCAGCCGCGCGACGGCGACCCGCGCGCGTCGTACGTGACGTTCGACGGCCGCACGGTGAAGTTCCACCGCCTCGACTACGACTTCAAGGAGACGATGGAGAAGATCTACAAGGAAGATCGACTCCCGAACTACCTCGCCGATCGCCTCGCGGTCGGTCGCTGAGCGTCGGGCCGCCTCGCGGCCGCCCGCACGAACGCAAGCTTCAAGAGGCCCCCCACGGGGCTCCCGACAGGGCTCTCGGCAGGGCCCGTGAAGGGGCTCCCCACAGGGCCTCCAAACGCCCAACAGCTGGAACGGATCCGCACGCCATGGCGCGCCAAGCCCTCACATTCTTCATCGTCTTTGCCGGCCTGCTGCTGGTCACCCGCGGCTGCAACAAGCCGCCGGCGGCCTCGACCGCGGTCGGGGTGGAGTCGCTGCTCTCGGTCGCAGGCGATCTCAAGGACGCCGTCGAGTTGCGCGACGACGAGCGCGGGCTGGTAGTCACGCTCGGCGCCGACGGCACGATCATCTCGGCCAAAGCGAAGGACGGCTGGCTGATCCGCAAGGTGAACCCGGCGCGGCGCCCGTTCCATCTGCTGGAACGCACGGCCGCGGGCACGCGTTACCTTCCCAGCGCGCCGTGGACGACGGAGAAGCTCGAGGATGGCGGTTACGCGTTCGTGCACGCGCGCGGCGACTGGACCATTCGCAAGGAGTTCCGGCTGCGCCCCGAAGGAGACGGCCTGGACTGCCTGCTGAAGGTCGAGCAGGCGGGCGAGGAGGTCAGCGAGTACACCATGACGGCGCTTTCGGGCGTCGATCTGGGGGGCGAGGCGAGCATCCAGGAGCCCTACACGCTGGTGCAGGTCGCCGGCGAGCGAGCGCGATTGCGGAGCTGGCGCACCGTGATCCGCGGTCAGGAGCGGATGCGCGAGGAGCGCCAGCGGCGCATCAACGAGGACGAGGACGTGCCGGAGCGCGCCGACTACTCGACGCGCGTGTCGTTGCGGGCCGACCAGAACCTCGGCCGCCTCGCGGTGCTGGGCGAGCGCTCGCTGGTCCGCCTCGACGATCTTCCGCCGGCGACCGAGGTGCGCACCGTGGCATACAAGCTGCAGCGCGACGAGGGCACGGGGCGCGAGATCGAGTCCTGGCTGGCGCTGCCGCTGGCCTCGCGCGGCTACGAGGGCACCTTCCGTCTGCGCTGGGATGCGCGCGCGAAGGCGGGCGCCATCGAGCCGGCTTTCAACGAGCTCGCGCGCGGACGCGAGGAGCAGACCGTGGTGCTCGCCAACGAGACCCTGCGCCTCGAGCTGACCGATCGCGGCGCCTCGATCAACTCGCTGCTGTTGAAGAAGTTCGTCGAGGTCGCCGGCCAGGAGAACACGCCGGAAAACTGGGTGCCGATGATCCGCGACGCCGTCCCGGCCGGACAGCGCGCGCTGACCATGCTGCTCAAGGACCCGGAGCGCTACGGGATCGACCCGGCCGACGCGACCTGGAAGGTGGTGGAGAGTTCGCAGACGTCCGCCACGTTCCGGCTCGACGCGAATGGCTGGAGCTTCGAGAAGCGCATCGCGCTGCCGGACGAGGAGGACCGCTACGACCTCGACGTCGGCATTCGCATCACCAAACCGGACGGCGATCCGGACGACCGCATCAAGTACGTGCTCGTCGGTCCGGCCGGCTCCTACATCGCCGATACGAAGCGCGGTGTGCTGTTCACGGGCGGCGCGCAGGGCTTTCTGAGCGAGCGCGAGGGCGGCGACAACGAAGAGATCATGCAGGAGGCCGTGAGCAAGGGTGAGTCGCTCGAGCACACGTTCGGCGGCGACACGGCACACGTGCTCAAGGGCATCGGCGTCCAGGGCGCGTTCTTCACCTGCATCCTGCGCATTCCCGGGAAGGACGAGGAAGGCGCCGCATCGTCGGTGCGCGGCCAGATCCGCTCGCTGCGCATGACGCGCGACATCCCGTTCCTCGAGGAGGGCGAAACCTACCGGGACAGCATGCAGGGCCGGCTCGACGCGTCCGCCGGCTTCGGCCGCGGCCGCGTGGCCGAGGTCCGTTACCAGCTCTACGCGGGGCCCAACGACATCGACCGCCTGCGCCCGATCGGGTTCGCCGACGCCGTCGACTTCGGCATGTTCTCGTCCATCGGACGACTGCTGATGTGGGTGATGAAGTCGTTCGAGGGATTCCTCGGTTCGTTCGGGCTGGCCATCATGTTCATGACGCTGCTGGTGCGCGCGATCCTGCTGCCGGTCTCCTACAAGAGCCAGTTGAGCGTGCAGCAGTACTCCAAGCGCATGCAGAAACTGAAGCCGATGCTCGAGGAGCTCGAGAAGAAGTTCGGCAAGAACCGGCAGCGGCTCAACCAGGAGCGCATGCGCGTCATGAAGGAGAACAAGGTCGGGTTCCCGCTCGGCTGCCTCATGATGTTCGTCCAGATCCCGATCTGGATCGCGCTCTTCGGCGCCCTGCGCGTCGAGTTCTCGCTGCGGCACGAGGACTTCCTCTGGGCCGCGGATCTCTCGATGCCCGACCGGCTGTTCGCGC
>JBCDBY010000317.1:0-5072 GCA_039182715.1 Planctomycetota bacterium | reverse complement strand
TTAGCGCCGCGACTCCTGGGCGCGGGCTCGGCCACGCCAGACCGGCGCTACGCTGTTTTCGTTGTCGGGGCGCGCCACGACGAGCGCCCCTTGGGTCACGGCCGACATCGCGACGAGCCCGTCCGATGCGGTCCGCATCTGCTCCGTTCCTTCCGACGTGACGACGCGGACGTCGGTCCCGGCGAGCGGCGTGCCGTCGCGACGGCTCTGCGCGAAGACCAGCAGCTCGTCGGGCGCCGCCTTGGTGACGATGCCGAAGCTGTTGACCAGCACGACGACGTGGAACGAGAGTCCCTCCGTGCGCGCCGTCACCAGATAGACGCCGGCGTCGAGAGCCGGCAAGGCCGCCTTCTGGTTGCGCCAGCGCCCCTTCATCCAGGGGAAGGCGATGTTCCACTCCTTGACCAGCGCGCGACGCTTCGACGCACGCGCGGCGGCGGTGAGGTTCTGGTTCTGGGGGCCGATGCGCTCCAGCACGTCCTCATAGGGCACCGACTCGAGCCGCATGTGGGCGTTGCCGATGCCGCGCGACTGGACCTGCACCCAGGGCGCCTGCCCGACGGTGAACGACTGGCGGACGGAAAGCGCGAAGTACTTGTTCTGCACCGAGAGGATGCGCGCCGCGGCCTGGCTCCGCATCTTCTCGTCCGGCGCCTTGTTCGAGAGCATGCGGAAGAGCGTCACCGCCTGGTCGATCTGCTGCATGCGCGCGTAGGTTTCCGCCCGGCCCCAGCGCGCCTTCCAGCCCCACTCCGTCTCGGGGTACTTCGCGATCGTCTGGTCGTACCACTTCGCGGCCGTGGCCCACCGGCGCGCGTAGCGAAAGTGAAGGCGACCGAGTTCGTAGTGGACGCGCGGCGCCTGCTTGCTCTCCGCGAAGCTCTGCAGCACCTTGAGATAGGCGCGCTCCGCCTTGGGCCACTCCCGGCGGGAGCTGTGCTTGCGGGCGTACTCGAGGAGTTCGGCTTCGACGTCGGGGAGGCCATCCTCCCCGGCGAGCGCGAACGAAACGACGAAGAGGAGGGAGAGCCAGGCAGGGCGCATGAACCTCTAGACGATATCGCGGCGCCCGGGTTCCCGAGCGGTATCCTGCGACCGTGCTCGGACTGACATCACGCACGAACCCGGATTGGGCGGCGCAGGCGCTCCAGGACGAAACCGCCCTGCTGCGCGACCATGCCCACCTCGAGCGCAAGGCGGCGCTGCAGGTGCTCATGCTGGTCGGCCAGGTCTCGTGGGCGACCGACGAGCTGATGGAGGTCGTGCAGGAGGAGCTGGAGCACTTCGAGCGCGTCTGCGCCATCCTGAAGCGGCGCGATACGTCTCTCGGCCCGGATCACGGCAACCCGTACGTGCAACGGCTGAGCCGCGCCACCAAGAACGCCCTGCTCGACCGCATCCTGCGCATGGGGCTCATCGAGGCGCGCAGCTACGAGCGGTTCGCGCTGCTCTCGGAGCACGCCGACGGCGAGCTGGGCGCGCTCTTCACCGACCTCAAGGAGTCGGAAGCGGGCCACCACGCCTTTTTCATCAAGGTCGCCTACGAGAAGTGGCCGCGCGAAGAGGTCCGCGAGCGCTGGATGAGCCTGTGCGCGGTCGAAGCCGAGATCATCGGCGATCTTGCCTGGGGTCCCCGGATTCACTGAACTCGAGTTGTCAGGATTCAGTCATCAGTTGTCAGTCGATCCGCGAACTGACGACTGACGACTGACGACTGACGACTGACGACTGACGACTGACAACTGATCACTTCGCTTCGATGCGCGGCGCGCGACCGCCGTCTCGATGCCACGCCTCCAGCTGGGCGATCAGATCGCTGACATCGACGCCGTAGCAGCGAGGGCGCGCCTGCTCGAGATGCGCGCAGCTCTTCGCGACCAGCTTGTCCACGCCGCGCTCGTTGCCGAGGTGCCGCTTGATGCCGGCCGCGGCGATCTGCACGAGGCCCTGGATGAAGTGACGCTCCGCGCCGTCGACTTCGCGGAACACAGCCTCCCACGCCTCGTGCGCCTCCCAGAGGTAGCCGAGGTGATAGAGATCGACGCCGCTGTCGAACGGGTCCGCCATCTGCACGTGGTCGTGGCCGGGCCGCGCGTGCACGCCCGGCAGGAAACGGTACGGCGGCAGGCGCAGGCCGGGCACGCGCCGCGGCGCGTCGGGCCAGACCGGCGTCAGCTCACCCATCCGAGGATCAGGCCCGCCACGCCGCCCCCCGCGATCAGACCGACGCTCCCGATCTTGAACCGAATACCCGCCACCACCGCCGCCAGGAAGATGATCGCCGCGGGAATGGTGATCAGCACCTCGCGGCCGAGGTCGACCAGTACGGCGGCGAGCAGGGCGACCGCCGCGACGCGCACCGCGGCGAGGAACGACGCCGCGCGCGGCGACTCGCGCAGCCGGCGAAAGATCGGGCGGAAGAGCCAGACGAGCACGAACGACGGCAGGAAGATGCCGATCGTCGCGACCACCGCACCAGGCCAACCCGCCATCTGGAATCCGAGGAACGTCGCCGTCGAGAGCACCGGCCCCGGCGTGAACTGCCCCACCGCGATCGCGTCGAGCAGCTCGGACTGCGTCAGATACGCCGGCACCAGCTCCGACTGGATGAAAGCGACGAGCAGATAACCGCTGCCGTAGAGAATCGAGCCGACCTTCAGGAAGAAGAGGAAGATCGACATCAACTCGCCGGCCTGGCTGCGCTGCACGCGCGCGAGCACGAGCGTGCCGATCGCGGTCCCGGCGAAGAGCGCGACGATCTCCGGTGCGCCGAGCAGCACCGCGGCGGCCACGGCGATGCCGAGCACGGCGTGCACCGGTCCGGTGACCGCCTTTTTCCCGAGCCGGTAGCCGGCGACGAGAATGACCGCGATGACCGCCGGCTGAATGCCCGCGAAGGCGGCGCGCGCCCAGGCGAGGTCGCCGTACTGCGCGTAGGCGAAGGCGATGCCGCCCGTCATGAGGATGGCCGGCCCGAGGAAGCAGAATCCGGCGATCAGCATGCCGCGCACGCCGCCGCGCAGCAGGCCGAGGTGGATCGCCATCTCGGTCGAGTTGGGCCCCGGGATGAGGTTGGTGAGACCGACCAGATCGAGAAAGTGCTCGCGGTCGATCCACTTGCCCTTCTCGACGACGAGCTCTTCCATCATGGCGACGTGCGCGGCGGGCCCACCGAACCCGAAGAACCCGAGTCGCAGGAAGACGGAGGCGATCTCCCTCACCGCAGTCGTTCCAGGGCGGCCTGCAGCTGCGCGTCGGCGGCGCCGGTCCAGTCGACCGGATCGCGCGGGCGCAGCAGCGACGGCTGGACGGACGAGCCGAGGTAGAGCTTGCCGTCGGGACGGTAGGAGGCGATCGTCGACAGGGTGACCCGCAGCCGGGAATTCTCGAGCGTGAGCGTGACCGGCCCGCCGTCCGAGCCGCCGCTCGCTTCGCCGACCACCACCGCACGCCCGGCATGCTGCAGCGCGAAGGCGAGCACCTCGGCGCTGTTGCGCGTGCCGCCGTCGACGAGCACGACGAGCGGCTTGTCGTAGCCGCGGTCGGTGCGCTGCGGCACGAGGTAGTGCCAGTCGCTGAAACGCGCGTCGTCGGTCGCCCACGCGGGCCGGAACGTCTCCGCGAAGGCGGCGATCGCCGCGCGCTGCGCCTGGTTCCACCCCTTCCACGCGCGCGGATGCATGTCGAAGTCGGCGAGGTAGCCCTCCGGATCCTCGGGCCCGCTGCGCCGCACGCGCGCCACCTGGGAGACGACCGGCTCCTTCAGGAAGACGGGCAGCAGCACACGCAGCAGACCACGGCGCGAGGAGTTGTTGCCGCGCAGGTCGAGCACCGCCGCCTGCGTCTCCTGCAGCGCCGGCAGGATCGGCGCGATGTGGCGCTCGAACGCCTCTTCGCTCTCCATCGTCGGCAGCGGGACGTAGCCGATGCCGCCCTCGATCACGCGCATCTGCGGCTTCGGGCGCGGCGCGGCGGTCGGCGGCTCCGGAACCAGCCGGTGCTCCGTCCGGATGCGCACCTGACCGTCGGCGCTATCGAGCGTCACCCAAACCGAGCCACGCTTCTTCGCCTGGAAGAACGGTCGCAACGCCTCGACCTGGTTGAGATAGGCCGGCCCGGCGTAGCGCATGTACGCCTCGTTGCCGTGCGGCAGGTACATGGCGACCGCCTTGAGCCACTCGCGCGGACGACGCGCGTCGAGCGCCCGCACGAAGGGCGCCTGGAAGTTGAGCAGCTGTCCGTTCTGCAGCGCGACGAAGCGGTTGCCGACCGGCCGCAGCTCGAACGGCAGGAAGCGTCCCGCCAGCGTGTCGCGCAGCCCCTGGACCTGCGTGTTGGGATCGCCGAACGGCGCCAGCCAGCGCGCCACGATCTGCGCGAGCTGGCCCGCGGTCGGCTCCACGATGTCGCCCGGCAGCGCAAGCGGCTCGACGGTCCGGCGGCGCCAGTCGAAGTAGGCGAAGCGCTGCCGCACGGCGCGCTCGAGCTGCGCGAAGTCGCGGGCCGCCGCGGCGCGCGAGAGTCGGCGATCGAACTGCATGGGCGGCGCCGGGCCGGCGAAGCCCTGCTGCTGCCAGAAGAGCCGCCGGTAGTTGGCGCGCGTCAGGGGCGCCTTCTCGATCACGACGCGCTCGCCGGACCGCGTCGCGCTCAGCACGAGGGAAACGGTCGCGCCGGGCGGTTGGCCGCGCAGTGACGCAATGACCTCGGGCAGCTGCAGACGGAAGCGCGTACGCCACGCGTCGGGCCGCTGTTCACGGCACGCCGCGAGAAGGCGCGCGGTCTCGATGCCGTCGACCGCCACCAGCCGGTAGGTGCGCCGCTCCACCAGCACGGTGACGACGTCGCCCTCGAGATCGACGCGCTGAAACGGCGCCGTCTTCGGGCTTGCCCTCTGGGCCGACGCCGGAAGGGCGCAAAGAAGCAGGCATGTCAGCGCGCGCACGCCGTCACGATACGATGTCATCGATGAATTGGACGCGACTGCTTCCGCTTCTCCTCCTGGTCGCCTGCCGGCCGGAGACCACAAAGGCCGGTCCCTATCTCTGGAAGTCAGCACCAAGAAGACGCCG
>JBCDBY010000316.1:0-5097 GCA_039182715.1 Planctomycetota bacterium | reverse complement strand
GCGGCGCCGGAAGACCTCTGCATTCGTGTCCACGCGACGAACCGCGGTCCGGACGCCGCGACGCTGCGACTGCTGCCGACGCTCTGGTTTCGCAACGTCTGGTCCTGGTACGACGAGGCGATCAAACCCAATCTGCGTGCGGAGGGCGGCGTCGTCCGGGTGAGCGGATCGGAGGCGGGCGCGTTCCGGCTGCATTGCGACGGCGCGCCCGCGCTGCTCTTCACGGAGAACGAAACCAACCAGGCCGCGCTCGACGGGGGCGAGAACGCCTCGCCCTACACCAAGGACGCGTTCCACCGGTACGTGGTGCACGGCGAGCAGGGGGCGGTGCACCCCGACCGGACCGGCACGAAAATGGCGGCCGACTACGCGCTCGAACTCGGTCCGGGCGAGACCGGGACCATTCGTCTGCGGCTCGTGCACGGCGAGACGGCGGAGCCTTTTGGCGCGGGGTTCGACGCCATCGTCGCCGCCCGCCGCGCCGAGGCGGACGACTTCTACGCGCTCGTCATGCCGGAGACGCTCGATGCCGACGCGCGCGCCGTCATGCGCCAGTCGCTCGCCGGCATGCTCTGGACCAAGCAGTACTACGAGTACGACGTCGCGCGCTGGAAAAGCGAATCGGAGAGCGGGCGCAACGCCGACTGGGAGCACCTGCGCGCCCACGACATCCTCTCGATGCCGGACAAGTGGGAGTACCCGTGGTTCGCGGTCTGGGATAGCGCGTTCCACTGCCTTCCGCTCATGGTCGTCGACGTCGACTTCGTGAAGGAGCAGCTTTCGCTCTTCCTCGAGGATCGCTACCTCCACCCCCACGGTCAGATTCCCGCGTACGAGTGGAACTTCGACGACGTGAATCCGCCGGTCCACGCGTGGGCGACCTTTTCGGTCTACGCCTTCGACAAGGAGCGGCGGAACGGCGAAGGGGACTTCACGTTCCTGCGCGATGCGTTCGAGCGGCTGGAGCGCAACTTCCAGTGGTGGTGCGAGCACAAGGGGCCGGACGGCGCGACGGTGTTCGAAGGCGGCTTTCTGGGGCTCGACAACATCGGCGTCTTCGACCGGAGCAGGGAGCTTCCGACCGGCGGCCGTCTGGAGCAGTCGGACGGCACCGCCTGGATGGCGTTCTACGCGCAGAGCATGCTGACGATCGCCATCGAGCTCGCCTGCGAGGACGGGCAGTACGAGGAGAAGGTCGTCGCCTACCTCGACCACTTCCTGCGCATCGCGACGGCGATGGACCGCATCGGCGAGCACGACGACGAGATGTGGGACGAAGCCGACGGCTTCTTCTACGACATCCTCCGTTTCCCCGACGGGCAGGCGACGCGCCTCAAGGTCCGCTCACTCGTCGGACTGCTGCCGCTCGCGGCGGTCACCGTGTTCGAACAGAACACGCTCGACTGCCTGCCGCGCCTGAAGGATCGGCTCGACGCCGTGGTCGCCGGCAAGGGAGATGCGATCCGCAACATCCATTGTCCGACGACGCCGGGGCTGCACGGTCGCGGCATGCTTGCGGTGATGGACGAGCAGAAGCTGCGGCGCGTGCTCGGGCGCATGCTCGACGAGAACGAGTTCCTCGGACCGTACGGCATCCGCTCGCTCTCGCGTCATCACGCGCAGCATCCCTACTCGTTCCACTGGGGCGATGAGACGTTCACCGTCGCCTACCTGCCCGGCGAATCGGACTCCGGCATGTTCGGGGGCAACTCCAACTGGCGCGGCCCGGTCTGGTGGCCCGCCAATGTCCTGCTGCTGCGCGCGCTGATCGGGTACTACGCCTATTACGGCGATTCCTTTCGCGTCGAGTGCCCGACCGGTTCGGGTCGCGAGTGCACGCTGTACGAAGTGGCGAGCGAGGTGGTGAACCGGCTCGGCAGCATCTTCGTGCGCGACGAGAACGGGAGGCGTCCCGTGTTCGGCGGCGCGGAGAAGTTCCAGGCCGATCCGCACTGGCGCGACCACATCCTCTTCTACGAGTACTTCCACGGCGACGACGGCGCGGGGCTGGGCGCGAGCCATCAGACCGGCTGGACCGGCTGTTTCGCGTGGCTCGCCGCCGTCTTCGGCGTGGTCGACGCGCAGGCGGTCAAGCGGCTTGGTCCAAAGCAGATCGCCGGCCCCGTGGCGGACGCGACGAACGCGATCCGGAAGGAGAACCGATGATCCTCGCGGGCGATATCGGCGGCACGAAGACGGTGCTCGCGCTCCTCGACTCCGACGACGGCGTGCGCGAGCCGGCCGTCGAGAAGCGCTTCGCGAGCAAGGACTTCGCGTCGCTCGACGAGATCGTCGCCGCCTTCCTCGCGGAGACGAACGCGCGGCCGACGGTCGCGACGTTCGGCATCGCGGGGCGCATCGCCGGCCGCCGCGTGCGCACGACCAATCTCCCGTGGCACATCGATGCGGACGCTCTCGAACACGCGTTCGGCATCCGGCGGGTCGCGCTCATCAACGACGTGCAGGCGATCGCGCTGGCGGTGCCGCACCTGCGCGACGACGAGCTCTGCGTCCTGCACGAGGGGCGGCGCGAGGAGAAGGGCTGTATCGGCGTGGTCGCGCCGGGCACGGGCCTCGGCGAGTCTTTTCTGACCTGGAGCGGCACCGCGTGGCAGGCGTGGCCGACGGAAGGGGGGCACACCTCCTTCGCGCCGGTCACGCTCGAGCAGCTCGAGCTGCTGCAGTATCTCGAGCGGCGCTACGGCCACGTCAGCTTCGAGCGCGTCTGCTCCGGTAGCGGCGTGCCCAACATCTACGACTATCTCGTGGCGAGCGGCCGCTACGAGGAGCCCGACTGGCTGCGCGAGCAGGTGCGCACGGCGGCGGACATCACGCCGGTCATCGTCGAGGCCGGGCTGGCGCGGACGACGCCGATCTGCATCGCCGCGCTCGACCTGTTCGTGCGCGTACTCGGCGGCGTGCTCGGCAACATGGCGCTGCGTGTCATGGCGACGGGCGGCCTCTACCTCGGCGGCGGCATTCCGCCGCGCATCGTCGAGCGTCTTCGGAAGCGCGACGTCCGCGACGCCATCTGCTTCAAGGGCCGCTTCCGGGAGTGGCTGAGCGTGATTCCGGTCTCGGTCATCCTCGATCCGAAAGCGGCGCTGCACGGTGCCGCCTGGCACGCGCTGGAATCCGACTAGGTTTCCGACTCCTGCAGGAAGTCCAGCACCTGCAGGCAGTCCGACGCGGTCAGGCGGCCGATCGCGCCGCTGCTGTAGACCGCCATCTCGATGGTGTCCTTCGGGGTGATGAAGAAGCCGGTCGCGTGCAGGGAGGTGCCCTTCGGGTGGTAGTAGGCGCCGAAGGTCTGCGCGAACGGCATCGTCGCGAGTCCGTAGCTCATCGGGAAGGTGAGCTCGTTCGACTCCTTGGTGTGCAGCGCCTGCTCCTGCGTCTCGACGGAGGCGGCGACGACCAGCGCGTCGCGCTTCTCGAACTCCGAAAGCTGCTTCTCGAAGTCAGCCAACTGCTGACGGCAGAACGGTCACCAGTTGCCGCGGTAGATGAGCAGCATCGTCCAGCGCTGGGCGGGCAGGTCGATGGTGCCGCCGCCGAGCAGGGGCAGCGAGATGGGGGGGAGCTGGTCGCCGGTGTCGAGCTTGCGGAGATCGGGTTGGCTCATCGCGGCCCGAGTCTACAGGTCGAGTTCGAGGACGGTCCAATGATCGACGTCGTCGAGGCTGAAGGCGTGCTTCTTCGGATTGACGCCCACTTTGCGATATCCGAACTTGCGGATGTACCAGTCGATCGTGGCGGGACGGTCGGTCTCCGTACGCACGCGACGGATGCCCTGCGCGCGCATCTCCTCGAGGCGCGCTTCCTGCAGACGCGCGCCGACGCCTTCGCCGCGGACCGACGGGTCCACCGCGAGGCTCGCCGTCTCGGCCAGCTCCGCGTCGTGCACGATGTAGCTTGCGACGCCGACCACCCGCCCCTCGTGCAGCGCGACGAACGTGCGCGCCAGGTCGAGGCCGGATCGCTCCACCTCGGGGGTGCCGGCGTCGGGCGCGCGGGGCGCCATGTTCCAGCCGTCGAGGATCGCCATCGCGGCGTCGACCTCCGCGGGAAGGATGCGCCGGATCTCGATCATGCGAACCAGCTCCGGCGCGGCGCGAGGTCGCGAAACGCCTCCTCCAGCTGCGGCAGCACCGCCTCGTGCACGACGCCGCGCGGGGCGTGCGTGAAGCTGCGGTTGGACATGATCATCGGGTTCGTGTTGATCTCCCACACCTGCAGCGCGTCGCCCGCGAACCCGTAGTCGATGCGGCCGTACTCGATGCCCGCGCGGTCGAAGACGTCGAGCAGCTGCTCCGCGTGCGGGTTGGTCCGCACGTAGGCGAGCTCCTCCTCGATGGTGGCGTCGTCCACGTGGTCCGCCTCCTTCAGCATCCAGGTCGGCCCGAAGAAGACGTGCCGCGGCACGATGCGGTCGCCGATGCGGAACGCGCCGTACTTGCGGTAGAGCCCGTCCGTCCCAAGCGTTTCGACGTACTCGACCTGCAGCATCGCCTCGGGCCGCGCGAGCTTCGCGACCGCGTCGGCCAGCGCTTGCGCATCCGGCAGCAGCGGCGAGGCGTTCCCTTCGTGGTCGTCGCTTCCGCGCAGGAAGACCGGCCAGCGCGTCGGCGCCGTGCCGACCCGCGAAACCGTGAACCGGTTGATGCCGTCCGCGTGCAGGCGGGGGAGCAGGTCCGGGCGCATGAGCGCGCTCGCCGGGTCGGTGCGCCGTCGCGCAGGATCGAGCGACGCGTAGAAACGCGCCGCGCGGGTGCGCGCGTCGTCGTCCAGGCGCTCCAGGTCGGCGAACACGTAGGTGTGCGATCCCGGACGTCGCGCTGTCGCGTCGTCGTAGGTCGCGAAGCGCAAGGTGCGCCGCAGCTTGCGTCCGCGACCGCGCAGGAAGTCGCGCACCGTATTGGTCGCGACCGGCGTCACGAGAATGCGAATCATGCGAGCGCCAGCCGTGCGCGCACCGCGGCCGGGGTCGCGGGTTCGCGGCCCGCCTCGCGCGCGACGGAAACCACGCGCTCGACGAGCGCCTCGTTGGTGGCGAGGCGGGTGCGCGCGTCGTCCATCCAGACGTTGTCCTCGAGG
>JBCDBY010000315.1:0-5126 GCA_039182715.1 Planctomycetota bacterium | reverse complement strand
CGAGGCCCAAGTCGAGACGGCCCGGGGGCCGATAGGGGAGCAACCCATGCCCCGCTGTCTCCAATGCAACGAATCGTACGCCGATTCGCTGCGACGCTGTCCGCACTGCGGCGCCGCGCCGCAGGAAGAGGCGCCCGCCCCGCTTCCGGGGATGGGGGCGCCGCGCCGTGTCGAGACGGAGGAGGCCTCCTGGAAGAGCCGCATCCCGCCGAAGCGGCTCGCGCTCGTCGCCGTGCTGGTCTCGATGCTCGGATTGGGTATCACGTTCGCGCTGCCGGGCTCGAACGACGACGACATCGGCACGACCAGCAACAAGCCCGCGCGCAAGAAGTCCGCGCGCAAGGCGCAGCCGCGCGAGGCGGGCGGCGGCATCAAGCCGGCACCGCTGACCGACAGCGTGATGGTCGACGAGCCGATGATGCTCGACGACGTCGTGCTGGTGCGCGGCACCATCGCCGCCAACGCGGTCGTGCGCGTGCTCATCGACGGCAAGCCGGTCCCGATCAGCGCGGACGGCACGCGCTTCCAGGCGATCTATCCGCGCACCCAGACCAGCTTCGAGCTGCAGGTGGAGGATGTGGAGGGCAGGCCGCTCGACAAGCCGATCGCGCTTCTGGCGAACCCGCCCGAGGAGGCGATCACCGAGACGTGGGAGCTGCACCGCCCGCTCGACGGCCAGACCTTCCGCGAGGCGAAACTGACCGTCGAGTTCGCGCCGGGCTCGCCGGCGCCGCGCCGCGAGATTGCGCTCCAGCACGTCGAAACGCTCGAAATCCTCGGCGGACGCGTGTTGCGCCTCTATCGCGCGCCGAAGGGACTGACCTTCCTGCGCGTGAGCGAGACCGGGCACTACTGCTTCCTGCGCGAGCGCGACCAGCAGGAAATGGTGCTCGTGCCCGCCGGCATCTCCCGTCGGGGCATGGGGGAGAAGCCGCCGCACGGCCCGATGCACATCGTGCGCATGCGCGCCTTCCTGGTGGATCGCACCGAGGTGACGGCGCTGCAGTACGCGCGTTTCCTGGGCTACATGGATCGCGCCGAGGATCCCTCCCTGCGTCATCGCGACGACGACGGCAGCGATCTCAAGCCGGCCGGCTGGGACTCGATCGTGCCGCCCAAGGGCTGGGAGCACCGGCCGGTGGTGGGCGTGAGCTGGTACGGCGCCTACGCCTACGCCCGCTGGGTCGGCGGCCGCCTGCCGAGCGAAGCGCAGTGGGAGCGTGCCGCCGCGGGGCCGCAGGGATGGCGTTATCCGTGGGGCAAGGAGTTCGCGGAGTCGCGCGTGGTCCATGATGCGCTGCATCCCGCCGCCGCGCGTTCCCATCCCGAGGGGGCGAGCCTCTTCGGCCTGCTGCATATGGCGGGCAACGCGTCGGAGTGGTGCGCCGACCGGTTCGATCCGCGCTGGTACCGCTTCAGCCCGCGCGTCGATCCGCACGGGCCCGCCGGGCATCGCCATCGTCTCGTGCGCGGCGGTTCGTACGCCTCCGAGGCGGACGCGCTGGTGAACCAACACCGAACGCATGCGTCGCCGGACAAGAAGCCGCGTGACACGGGGTTCCGCGTCGTGCTGCCGTGGCCCAAGGAAATCCGCTGACGCGCGACTTGAACGCGTCCGCCGAAAGTTTTTCAACTTTCGCTTGCCCGATCCCAAACTGGGGCTAGTCTTCCCCCGGTCTCAGTTCGAGACCATGTTCTTTAGAGTACGGAACGAGCGGGATTCGGCTGAAAGGGCAAAGCCAGCGAAAGCTGGTGGCGCAAAGCTACAGGGCCTAACTCGCGGTGAATCACCGCGACATGGCAGCCAGTCGCCAGACGAATCCGGATGTGCGAGATCAACGCGCGCCCGGGTTTCGGAGATGGCACCCGGGCGCGTTTTTTTGTGTGTGCGCGCTCGCGGTTCCCCCGACGCCTGTCCCCTCTTCCTCGACCGGAAACGGGTGGAGACGAGGAAATGGCACGTGTGAAAATCGACGAGAAGGCCGTCCGGCCTGTTTGGGAGAAGTACCAACGGACGCGCCGGAAGATCTACAAGAACCAGCTGATCGAGACCTATCTCCCGCTGGTTCGTTCCGTGGCGGAGCGCATGTTGATGACGCTCCCCGCCTCGGTGGACGTGGACGACCTCATCAGCATGGGGACGTTCGGACTCCTGGAGGCGATCGACCGCTACGACCTCGAGCGTGGCGTGCTCTTCAAGACCTACTGCGTGAACCGCATCCGGGGCGCGATCCTCGACGAGCTGCGGGCGCAGGACTGGGTGCCGCGTCTCGTGCGCTACAAGGCGAACCAGGTCGACCGCGTCGGCGGTCGACTGCAGTCGAGGCTCGGACGCGACGCGACCATCTTCGAGATGGCGCAGGAGATGGAGGTCGACGTCGCGGAGTACATGAAGACCGCGAAGGACGCCAAGCCGGTCTCGATGCTGAGCCTCTCCGACGAGTCGAGCGACGGCTCGGAAGAGGGCGGCGGCAGCCGCATGGTGGATCTCGTCAAGGACGAGAAGGGCGAGGACCCGCTCGCGCACGTCCACAAGCACGACCTGCGCACGCTGGCGACGAAGACGCTCAACAAGAAGGAGCAGGTCGTCGTCACGCTCTACTACTTCGAGCAGCTCTCCATGAAGGAGATCGCGAAGGTGCTCGGCCTGACCGAGTCCCGCGTCTGCCAGATCCACTCGAAGGTGATCGAGAAGCTGCGCCACAACTTCGAGAAGATCCGCTGCGACCTGTTCGTGAGCTGATCCGAATCGAATCCACGACACTCATCAGGGGCCCGCTTCGGCGGGCCTCTTTGCATTTGGGACCGCGCGGGGCATTTCGGGGATAATGCGGCAATGCGCGTGCTGGCCGTTCTTCTCGTCGTCGCGACCGTCTTCGCCGGGCCCTCGAAGGGCAAGCCGGACATCGACAACCCGCGCTCGCCGGGGACGCCGCTCGAAGTGGAGTTCATGCCCTTCTGGTGCAACACCTGCACGCCCGAGACGCCGGGTTTCGAGGAGCCGAAGCGCAAGGTGACGCTCTTCCGCGCGGAGCCGGAGAAGTTCGCCAGCCGCATCGACCTCGACAAGGGGTGGATCCTCATCCAGGGCAAGCACTTCCGGCTGATGAGCACGCTGCGCAAGTCGAAGGTGAAGATGAAGGACGGCCGGTTCGTCCGGCACGACCTCGAGCGCCTCAAGCAGATCTTCCCCAAGCTCAAGGTGGGCCGCGACGGCGCATCGCTGAACGCGCATCAGCGCGCGCACCTCTACCACATCCGCGTCGAGCGACTCTACGCGCACTTCAAGGCGCTGACCGACGCCAAGGAAGCCTTCCTCGGCATGAAGGCGCCGTATGAGCTCTACCTGTTCGACGACTACGGCGAACACCACACGCTGTCGGACCAGTTCATCGGGCGCGCGAACGACAAGGCGGGGCTGCAGCACCACGAGCGCGACATGCCCAACTTCATGGTCTTCACGACCGCGGAGAGCCAGGTGTCGATCGACAGCGGCAAGGGCGACAAGATCTTCTGCAACCACGTCATCCACAACGTGGCGCACCTGCTGGCGGACGGCTTCGGCAACTACTACCGCGAGACGTGGGCCTGGCTCGAGGAGGGGCTGGCGCACTACTACGAGCGGCTGGAGAACCCCAAGCACAACACCTTCTGCTGGACGGAGGGCAAGAAGCCCGACGACCTGCTGAAGGCGAGCTGGCAAAGCGTCGTGTTCAACATCGTGCGCCGCAAGAAGGACACGCCGCTCAACAAGTGGTGCGAGAAACTGCAGCCCGGCGAACTTACGGCGATCGAGCACGGGCTGTGCTGGAGCATCGTGACCTGGCTCATCGAAACGGAGCCGGTGCGCCTCGGCAAGCTGATGCGCGAGATCGACGACCTCAAGAAGAAGCCGACCGCGAGCCAGGCGATCGAGACCGCCTTCGGCGTGAGCCCGTCCGTGCTGCACACGCGCTGGCGCGAGTGGGTGCTGGAGAACGGGAAGAAGAAGAAGCGGTAGCGCCCATGAGATTCGTCTGTCTGCTGGCGCTCCTCCTCGCCTGCGGACGCAGGGAACTGCCGCCGCCGCTCGAAAAGCCCGATCCGTCCCGCCATGGGATCGAACTCACTTGGCCGATCCTCCACGAAGTCGACGGGCCCGGCGAATCCGTGCAAGCGTTCCGCGACGAGGACACCGGGCGCACCCACTTTCTCGCGACCGTTGCCGAGTGCCGGCTCCGGGTGAAGCCCGACCGGCGATTCCGATACGCGTGGCGGCGGGGCGAGGGCGAATGGGCGGTCATCGAGGGGCGCTGGGAACCCTTCGAAGGCGGATGGCAGCTTCGCCCCGATGCCGGTCGCGAGGCGCTGGCGGTCGACACGGGCCGCCTGACGCGGTCCTACTCGATGCGCAACGACCCGCGCGTGCTCGCGCACCTCGGCGTGGAATAACTCCGGCCCGCGGTGGACGGCCGGACTACCGGGTCTCTTTGGCGAGTGCGTTGACGAAGTCCTGCACGACGGCGTCCTCGGGCAGGGAAGCCGACGCGCGGTCGGTCGGGATGGGCCAGCCGGCGACATCCGAAGCCTCATTGCGCACGCCCAGTTGAAACTGCGCAACACCGGCGTGGCGGGCCGCTTCCAGGACGCGCTCCAGTTCCTTCGCGGGTGCCTTCGCGTGAGCCCAGAGTGCGACGCAGGTCGGCCAGTCGGCCGAAGGTCCCGGGAAGGCAGCGGCAAGCTCGCGCGACTCGACCCACTCGCCGTCGACCATGACGGCACCCGATTGCGTGAGAACGACGAACGACAGCCGGCCATCCATCTCGGTTGCGGTGGGGAGGCGGGGGGCGACGGGGAGGTCGCGGTTCCACACCCCGTGCCCGTTGCCGACCGCCATGGGCAGGGACAGCAGGAAGAGGATCAGCAGCGAGAGCACGCCGCCGCCCACGACCGCGACGACCCAGCTCGTGGGTACGAGCGAAGCGTCGAGGAGGTGGAGGCGGCTCTTGCGCATGGGGCTCGCTTGATCCTACGCCGCGCAGGCCGTCGGCATTCGCATCGTCGGCTCTCCGGGTCCATGGGTACGGGTTTGAGGCCTGATCGGGAGCGGTAGACTTCGCGTATGGCGGACCAACGCGAGTACTGGG
>JBCDBY010000314.1:0-5133 GCA_039182715.1 Planctomycetota bacterium | reverse complement strand
CTCTACATCGCCTGCTGGGACGCGAATGGCGGACTCTTCGAGACCATCCTCGGCAAGGAGGACGCGGTCGTCTCCGACCAGCTCAACCACGCCTCGATCATCGACGGCATCCGGCTCTGCAAGGCGGCGCGCTTCCGCTACAGGAACGCCGACATGGAGGACCTCGAGGCGAAACTCAAGGAGGCGCGCGAGGGCGGCGCCCGCAACGTGCTCATCGCGACCGACGGCGTCTTCAGCATGGACGGCACGATCGCGCCGCTGCGGGAGATCTGCGACCTCGCGGAGACGTACGAGGCGATGGTCATGGTCGACGACAGCCACGCGAGCGGTTTCATCGGCGAGACCGGTCGCGGCACCGCCGAGCATCACGGCGTGCAGGGACGCGTCGACATCACGACTTCGACGCTGGGCAAGGCGCTCGGGGGCGCGGCCGGCGGCTTCACCTCGGCGTCGCGCGAAATCGTCGAGCTGCTGCGCAACCGCTCACGGCCCTACCTCTTCAGCAACACCATGCCGCCCCCCATCGCCGCGGCGGCGATCGAGGCGTTCAAGATGATCTCCTCGTCGGGCGAGCTGGTGACGAAGCTGAAGGACAACGCCGAGCGCTTCCGCCACGGCATGACGGATGCGGGCTTCGAAGTGAAGGGCGAGACGCCGATCGTGCCGGTCATGCTCTACGAGGAGAAGCTCGCCCACGCGATGGCGAACGACCTGCTCGACGAAGGCATCTACGTCGTCGGGTTCAGCTATCCGGTGGTCCCCAAGGGCCAGGCGCGGATCCGCGTGCAGCTCTCCGCCGCACACAGCGAAGACCAGATCGACCGCACGATCGAGGCGTTCAAGACGATCGGCCGCAAGCACGGGGTGGTCTAGCGACGTTTGACGTGTGACGTAGGACGTTGGACGTTCTTCGCTCGAAAGGCCTCGCGGACGTCGACGGGACGAAGCCGTGCGGCTCCGGAGCGGCAGCCGACTTCCCACCGCGAAACGTCAAACGTCAAACGTCAAACGTCAAACGTCCAGCCGTCCTCAGCGCTTGAACCGCCCGGTCCGCAGGAAGTGGATCACCTGCTCGGCCGACGTCGCGTCGTAGCGCATGCGGACGTGGCCGCCGGGGACGAGCATGAAGTCGGTCATGCCGGGGAGTCGGGTGCGCTCCGGCGGGACCAGGGGGTCCTCCTCGCCAGCCAGCACGCCCACCTCGTAGTCCGGCGGCGGAAGGTCGAGGGCCACGCCGATCTGTTGGCCGCTGCGGCCCAGCACCCACGCGAGCCCTTTCTCGCGCAGCATGTCCGCGACCGGACTGCCGTCGTTCGGCGTGCCCATCATCACCACGCGTCCGAGATACATCGGGGGCCGCTTGTCGATCACGGCGCGCGCCACGAGGCCGCCGAGCGAATGGCCGACGTAGTGGCGCCGGGCGACCGGGCTGGCGAGCTCGTCGACCCGGCGCGCGACCTTGCCCACGACCTCGTCG
The DNA here is from genome assembly GCA_039182715.1 of Planctomycetota bacterium. Classification (GTDB taxonomy): domain Bacteria; phylum Planctomycetota; class PLA2; order PLA2; family PLA2; genus JBCDBY01. The sequence continues at coordinate 3,656 of JBCDBY010000314.1, read as the reverse complement.
AAGTCCTCCTGCAGCGAGTCGTAGTCGATGTTGAGCACGCGGAATCCCGCCGTCCGCAATCGCCATTCGAGGATGCGCATCGTCGATGCGCTCCGTCCGAGCCCATGCAGCAGGACGACCTCATCGGCGCCGGAAACCGGCGGCGGCAGCGCGAACCAGACCCAGCCACCGAGCAGCAGCGAGAGACCGGCCACGAATCCGAGAAACGGACGGCCGCGAAATCCCTTCCGATGACCACCGCCGCTCTTCTTCTCGCCAGCACCATCGTCACGCAGCTGGAAGATTTCCCGGTCCTGCAGAAACTCGTCCGCGAGGCCGGTCTCGAGCCCGCGCTCGCGACCCCCGGCTCCTTCGCGCTGCTCGCGCCCCCGGAGAAGGATCTCGCCGGACTCGAGCTTTCCAAGGCGGAGCTCATGGGGCTGCTCGGCAACCACATCATCGACCGCAAACACGAGGTCACGCTGCATGGGGAGACGATCTCCTGGGACGAGGTGAAGAAGGCGCGGAGCAAGGGCAAGGTGCGGATCTGCTCCAACGGGCTGATCTTACCGGTGTCTCGCGCATTCGTGCCCGCCAAGCTCACCAAGGGTACGCGCGTGCAGGCCGGTAAGTCTTTCCGCATGCGCGTCGATGCGCCGCTGCCGGACGGCTGGCCGCGACCCGGCCCGATCGAGGAGCCGCGGCTGAAGTTCTATCCGGTCTACCGCCTCGCGATCGACGAGAAGGGCAACTTCGGCACGCTCTTCCGTCACATCCAGCGCAAAAAGATCGAGATGACCGCGCCCGTCGAGATGTCGATGGACGAGAACCTGAAGACCCGCTCCATGTCGTTCCTCTACCGCTTCCCCGAGCAGGGCGAGGCGGGCGCCGACGGACGCGTCGCCATCCGCAACGTCGAGCCGCGCTTCGCCATCAGCGTCGGCATGCGGGGCACCCGCTCCGACAAGAAGATGGAAAAGGCCCTCGCGAAGATCCGCGCGGACCTCAAGGGGCGCCGCGGCTGGCGCGAGGTCGAGGGCAGCCTGCAGCTGCTCGGCTTCAACGACCCGTTCATCTTTCCCTGGAACCAGTACTGGGAAGTCGTGCTGGAGATCGAGCCGGTCACGTCGGAGGTCTGACGGTCCACGTTTGTCGTTTGGCCCCTGGCGTTCGGTCGCTGTCCTGGGACTGCGCTCGAGCCGAACCTCCGTCGTCTCTACCATCGAACTTCGGCGAGGAACGTGATCACCCAGAGCGAGGCGGCGAGAAGCGCCGTCGCACCATAGCCGCGCCAGAACCAGTGCCAGGCGCGCGTCGGTTTCGAGGCGAACAGGGACACGACCAGGTTCACCACACAGGTCGCCAGCGCGCCCCACGCGAGGCTGTTCAGGAAGGCCTCCAGGCCCTGCCCCGACGCGAGCATCGCGATCAGTGCGAACTGGATCGCCATGGAGATCACGCAGAGCAGTGCTCCCGCGACCACGGCCGCGACCAGGGCAACCCCATCGAAGGGCTCGCGGTCCCGATCGCGCCAAGCGACCTCCATCACGCACCTCCCAGCGGCAGCCACGCCGGTACGCCCTGCGCGAGCAGGGCCGTGGTGTAGGCCGCGACGAACGCAGCCGACCTCGGCCAGGGGCCGCGGACGAAGAGTGCAGGCGCGAGAACGACGAGCGCGAGCAGCAGCAGGAGCAGCGGCGATGCCGCGGAGAACGCCGCCACGGGCAGGGCGTGGAACGCGAGGTGAACCGCGAGGCCGACGGCCAAGCCCGCCCCGATCGGCGGGACCAGCACGGCGACCGGACCATGAACGACGTTGGAATGCATCGACTTTCCTCCGATGCATGCAGCCTCCCGCGGTCCGTCGCGAAGGCCAGACGATTGGCCTACGCCAATCGATCAGTCTTGCTTATCGCTACCAGTCGGCCAGCCCGACGAGCGCGAGCAGGGCGACCGCCATGGCGATGCAGATCGAGAGCATGCGGCGCGTGTACTTGCGCGCCTTCTCCTTCTCCCACCAGGTCCGTGGCCGGACACCGCGCCAGGCGAAGGTCGACACGCCCGCCAGGATCACGCAGATGGTGTTGATGGCGAGCAGCAGGGTCGCGCCGGCGGCGTCGTGCCACGAGCCGATCGCGACCATCAGCCCGATGACGATGAGCGGCGGGAGCAGCGCGACCGCCACCATGACGCCCACCAGCGACGCGGAAACACCGCTGGTGAAGGCGAGCGCCCCGGCGGCGCCCGAGGCGAGCGCCAGGAGCATGTCGACGGGCGCCGGCTCGGTGCGGCTGCGGATCTCGGTGCCGATCTCGAAGGGGAAGAGCCAGCCGACCAACAATGCAAAGGCGAGCCCGACGGAGACGCCGACGACCATCGTCCGCAGCGCCTTGCGCGCGAACGTCAGGTCGCCCACGGTCACCGCAAAGGCGAGCGCCATATTGGGCGTCAGCAGCGGCGCGACCACCATCGCGCCGATGATGACGGCGACGTTGTCCCGCATGAGCCCGATCGACGCGATGATCGCGCTCAGGATCACGGTGGCGAGAAAGACCGGTCCGACGTCGATGCCGGCGGCGAGCTCGTTCTGGATCTCCGCACGCGCCACGCGGCCGGGCGGCGGCTTGTCCGGCTCCTCGTCCTTCTCGGGCTCCGGGATCGCGGGAATGGTCGCGTGGACCCGGAAGAGCACGGCGCGGAAGGCCTCGTCCCGACCGAAGCGCTGCTCCAGCAGATCGAGAAGCGGTTCCGCATCGGGCGTGCGCACGAGCAGCTGCACGAGCATCCGCTCGCCCTTGACCTCCTGCTGCCAGTTGCCCAGAACGTCGTGTTCCGCCAACAGCGAACGAAGAGCTTCCCGTTCCGAAACCGGAACCGTGACCGACACCGCCCTCAACACGCGCGCATCCTAGCGCGAATCCTCCTACAATCCGCGCCAGCTCGTGAAGAACCCCAAGACCACCAAGAAGAAGCGCACCCGCAAGCGCGCGAAGCCGCCCGCTCCCGCCGCGCCGGTCGACGGCGTGCTCCGCGATCCCGACAACTACATCAACCGGGAGCTCAGCCTCCTCGCCTTCAACCGGCGGGTGCTGGAGCAGGCCCAGGACGCGACCGTCCCCCTGCTGGAGCGACTGCGCTTCCTGACCATCTGCACGACCAATCTCGACGAGTTCTTCGAGATCCGCGTCTCCGGCCTCAAGCAGCAGATCTCCTACGGCACCTCGCAGCGCACCTTCGATGGGCGCACGGCGCTCGAGACCTTCGGCGCCGTCAGCCAGGCGGTCCACGAACTGGTCGAGGAGCAGTACCGCACCTGGCGGGAAGACCTCGTCCCCGCGCTGACGGAGGAGAAGATCCGCGTGCTGCGACGCCGCGACTGGGGCCCGACCATCTCCCGCTGGGTGAAGCGCTATTTCGTCCACGAGGTGCAGCCGGTCATCACGCCGATCGGTCTCGACCCGTCGCACCCGTTCCCGCAGGTGCTGAACAAGGGACTTTCCTACATCGTTCGCCTGAGCGGCGACGACGCCTACGACCGCCAGAGCGGCATCGCCGTGCTGCAGGTGCCGCGTTCGCTGCCGCGCGTGATCCAGCTGCCGACCAAGGGAGACGGCCACGACTTCACGCTGCTCGGCTCCATCATCCACGCCCATGTCGGCGAGCTCTTCCCCGGCATG
>JBCDBY010000313.1:0-5165 GCA_039182715.1 Planctomycetota bacterium | reverse complement strand
TCCCTCACCGCACCGCCCGCTCCCACGCCCCGAGGTCGTCCCCGATCTGCAGGCCGCTGCACGCGCGCAGCGCCTTGAATAGTGCGGGGCGCTGCGAGGCGTGCTTGCGGGCCGCCTTCAGGAGCGGCTTGACCGCCTCCGTGGTCGGGTACTTCTGGAAGCACTGCGCGAGCCACTCGACGTTGGCCCCGGGACGGTTGATCAGCTCGATGAGCTTGACCTGATGCGGCTGCAGCCGCGCCGGCAGCCGCTTGTCCCCCACCGCGATGAGCACGTCGAGCATCTGCACCGCGGTGTCGAGGTCGGCGTCGCCGAACTCCTTGAGCAGCGACGGCAGCACGTCGGCGGTCGGTCGCGCCTTGAGGTAGCGCGCCGCCAGCACCTTGGCGCTTGTCGGCGAATCACCGTGGCTCAACAGCTCGACCAGCCCCTGCGCGCTCTTCGACCCGGCCAGCAGGGCGACCGCGCGGCGTAGCAGCGCCTCGTTGCGCGCGGCGCGCACGAGGAAATCCCGCGCCTCGTCGGGCGGCAGGCAGCGCTCCGCCGCCGCCACCGCGGTGGGCGCCGCCGCGCTGTCCTCCAGCGCCTCGTCGAGCAGGGCGTACCAGCGCGCGTCCGGCTTCATGAAACCCGCCGCGGTCACGCGCGAGAGCAGCGGCAGCTTCTTGTCGTCGGCGATCGCCTGCAGCCGCGCGGCGCTGGCCTCCGGCATCCACTTGCCCGCTGTCAGGATCGCGCGCGCCGGCGGCGGGTCGAGCCGCAGGCTGTCCATCACGACGTCGTTGCCGCCCGGCTTGATCTCACCGGTCCGCATGTTGAACAGGCGCGCCGTGCGGTTCGTCGCCGTGCCGACCGCAACACCGCGGCGCGGGTCGATCCAGATGTGATCGGCCCAGAAGACGAAGGAAAGCGTGCGGGGAAAGTCGGCGATCTCCTCCTCGCGGAAGATCCGGTTGAACTCGAGGCCCCACGCCCGCTTGCCGTCGAACTCGTAGCGCGCCACGCCGATGCCGCTCCCGCTCCCGCCGTAGCGCCCCCACAGGATGAAGCCGGTGCCGTCCTTGAAGACCGCCGCGTCGATCGGCAGCTGATCCACGACGCCCTGGCCGCGCACCTTGCCCGCCCGCGTCTTGAGCACGTACGCGAGCTTGCCGCCCTTCTCCTTCGTCTCCAGCACCCACTGTCCGTTGTCGGAGTAGAAGTTTTTCTCGCCGTAGGGCGTGAGCTGGTCGGCGAACGCCCCCGACGCCAGAAGACACAGAACCGCGGCGATCCTCAACGCTCGTCCTCCGCGGGCTTGACCTCGAACGAGGCGCCCGCGCTGTTGGCCCCTTCCCCGGGGCGGTACATGTTCCAGAGGCGCGCCGGCAGGACGCGCACGAGACCCGGCTGTTCCGCTCGCATGCGGTAGCTCACTGTACGCTCCCCGGCGTCCAGACGCGTAATCGCGATGTCGACCTTCTCGTCGCGGAACTCGCGGTTCGACCACCAGTAGCTCCAGCCGCCGCGGCGCGGCATGCGGTCCGCGGTGCGAATCGCCTCGAAGCCGCTCGGCATCGGATCCTCGAGCATCAGGAAGTCGTAGCGGCGGTCGGCGCGCACGGTCAGCGTCACTTCGACCTCGTCGCCGCTCTGCACCGCCTCGCCCGGGTCGAGATCGACCGCGCGCCCGTTGCGGAAGTAGCGGTAGCGCCGCTCGACGCGCAGTCCGCCGGTCGACGCCTCGAACCTCTCCTTCTTCTCGAACTGCCGCAGGTAGAGCGCATAGACCGGCTCGCCCTCGCCCTCCCGGCGCAGCACCACGGTGTTCTCCCCCGGCTTCAGGTCGGCCGCCTTGAGCACGGTGTTGCCGTCGAAGGTGACCCAGTTCTGCGGCGTCACGGTGCGCTGCCAGATCTGCTTGCCGTTGACCTCCAGCGTGAGCTTCATGTCGGGCTCCGCGCTGCCGGACTTCTCCAGGTACTTCGACATCGCCAGCACGGCCATCGCCGTCTGGCGCGTGGAGACCCAATGCCCCGAGTCGCGGTTCATCGCGAGCCAGGTCGCCGTACGCCGCACCAGTTCGTGGTCGGGCGCGATCGCCAGCAGCGCCTCCAGCGCGAGCGCGGTCGTCTCGACGGTCTGCCCGGTCCAGCGGTAGCCGCCGGTGCCCTTCCAGAACGCGGTCGCACCGCTCGCGTTGGCGCCGGCCGCAAGCAGATCGAGAATGCGGCGCGCCTCCTTCGCTTCGCCGTCGCGATGCAGCACGAGCGCCATCATCGCCTGCGCCGAGGCGCCCATCTTCGCGACCCCATCCGCCAGCGCATTGCGCACGTCCGGCACCGACGTCCCCGCGGCCGAGAGCGCATAGAGCAGATAGACGCGCTCCTCGTCGGTCTCGGCGAAGTTGAGCAGGTTCCGCGCCGCCTTGATGCCGCCGGCCATCATGCGCGGCGGCACCGCGACGTCGGCGCGCTGCGCCATCGCCAGCCCGTAGACCACGTACGCCGTCGTGAACGGGTTACTGCGGTCGTTCTTCCACCAGCCCCAGCCGCCGTCGCCGTGCTGGAAGCTGCGCAGCCGGTCGATGCCCGCCTTGATCATGAGCGGCACGTGCTCCTCGAGCCACGGGTTCTTGATCTGCATGCGCTGCAGCACCTGCCGCGTGATCGTGCTCGGCAGGAAACGCGACATGGTCTGCTCGACGCAGCCGTAGGGATAGTCGGCGAGATACTCGAGCGCGTCGAGCACGGTCGCCGCGTGCGTCGGCGTGACGGTCACCGTCAGCTCCGAAACCTCGGGCATCGCGTCGGCGGCCAGCGTGAACGTCTCGCGCACTTCGCCGTCGAGCAGGCCGCTCTTCGACGACCACGACAGGCTTCCGTGCGGATAGACCGGCACCTTGCGCTCCAGCGCATCCGACTCGGTGTCGGTCAGCGCCTTGAGCACGAACCGCGCCTCGCCCGGAACCTCGACGCGCACGCGCCAGTCGAAGCGCTTCTCCTGCCTCGGGCCGACCTCGACGGTGATCGTGTCGCTGCCCTCCAGCACGAGGCCGGACGCGGACAGCGCGACCTGCATGGTCTTTGCCTCGGGCAGATCGTTGCGCACGATGGCGGTGACGACGGCGCGATCGCCCTGCGTGTAGAAGCGCGGCGTCTGCAGGCGCGCGATGACCTCCTTGCGCACGAGGATCGACGTTCGCTCCTGTCCGACCCGCCCGCTCCGGTCGATGCCGCGCGCCGTGAGGCGCCAGGTCGTCAGGTTCTCCGCCAGTTTCGGCAGCTCGACGGTCGCGCGGCCCTCGGCGTTGGTCGTCACCGTCGGGCGCCAGAAGAGCGTGTCCGCGAACTCGGTGCGCACCTTCGCCTCGACGAACCCGCCCTGCTTCTTGCCGGCGAGACCCATCGCGCGGCCCCTCCGCGCGGCGCCCGCGGCGGGCGCCTCCGCCTTCGATTCGGCGACTTCGCCCTCCGCGCCGCCGTCATCGCCGCTCGCTGCCCGGCCCCAGGAGTAGAACTGCATCGAGCTCCGCGTCTGGATGTGGTTGTAGCGCCGGCGCACGAACGTCGGCCGGATGTCCTTGGCGAGTTCCTCCTGCAGCGCGAAGATCGCCTCGTCCACGCCGCCCAGCTCCACCTCGGCCGCCACCGGCTGCCCCAGGTGGTCGCGCGTGATGACCTCGAAGCGCGCGGGCGCACCCGGCTTGTACTGCTGCTTGTCCGGCTTGACCTCGATCGTCAGGAAGCGCTCGCTCGGGTCGCAGGCGACGTTGATCTGTCGCTGGTAGACCTTGTTGGCGTGCAGCCCGCTGACCGTCGCGAAGAAGTTGGGCAGCAGGCCCGCCGACATCAGCGGCACCTGGATCGTGGCGGTGTGCCCGTCGAGCTTGACCACCTTGCGGTGCTCGATGCCGCCGCCCTCCAGCGTGAAGAGCAGGTGGAGGTCCTTGACCTCGGAGGTGAGCAGGAAGGTCGCGGTCTCGCCCCGCTTGTAGCTCTCCTTGTCCGCGACGATCGTCAGCCCGCGCCAGTTCTGCGTGCCGCCGTCCCAGCCCTCGCGCGTCACCCAGACCGAGCGCTGCGCCGACGTCTCGTTGCCGCGGCTGTCCAACGTCCGCGCGCGGAGGTAGATGGAGCCACCTTCGAGGAGTGGCAGTTCCTTCGTCACCTTGCCGTCTTCGCCGGTGCGCACCACGTGCGTCTCCAGCTCGACCTCGCTGTAGCGCTTGACGATCGGCGACCAGACGCGGCGCAGCGCCTGGATTCGCACCTCCTGGTTGGCGACCGGCTTGCGCGCGTGGTCGCGGACGGAGACGGTCGCCTTCACCTTCTGACCCGGCAGGTAGACCCAGCGGTCCGTGGAGACATGTGTAGTGAGTTCCGCGCGGTGCGCGATCTGCGTCCCGGCGCCGTTCTCCACGCGGCGCGCGAGGTCGGTCACCGCCGCGCTCACCGTGTAGCGCATGTCCTGGTCCTTGTCGTCGCGCGGCACGGCGATCTCGAAGGCGTAGCGGCCCTCGGCGTCGAGCCGCACGTGGATCTCCTTCACGGTCTCGCCACCGTAGGCGGACGGCGTGCGCACGTCGCCGTACCAGCGCATCCACGGCGAGGGGCGGTACCACCAGCTCCAGTGCCGCGCCTTGCGCACGACGAAGCGCACCTTCGCCTTCGAGACGGGGCTTCCGAAGAAGTAGCGCGCCTCGACGGTGCCCTTGAGCGTGTCGCCCTGGATGACGTAGGGCTTCTCGAAGTTCACCGCGACCTTGAACTCCGGCTTGCGGTACTCGTCGACGCGGAAGCTGCCGCGGCTCGACCACCGGTTGAAGCTGCCGGGCATCGCGTCGATCGGCTCGATGCGAATGGAGTAGCGTCCCAACCGCGGCTCCGCGCCGAGCTCGACCGCGCCGTGCGCGCTGCCGAACTCGTTGAGCGTCAGGTCCTCGACGTGGACGGTCTCGTTCTTGGCGTCGCGAATCTCCGCGCGCAGCCGAAGCCCCGCGTGCGTGAAGAGCGCGCCCTTCTTCTCCAAGCGGTGCACGATCTTGAACTGCACCTTCTGCTTCGGCCGGTAGATCGGCCGGTCGGTCGTGATGTAGAGCAGCGACTCCTCGGCGCCGGTACGGCCACGCCAGACCGTCGCGAAGCAGTATTCCTTGTCGTGGCGCGCCACGACAAGAGCCCCGC
>JBCDBY010000312.1:0-5170 GCA_039182715.1 Planctomycetota bacterium | reverse complement strand
GAACCCGGCTCGGTAACTGTCGGTCTTAGCGATGAAGGGCGCGCGCCCGATGCAGCGGCCACGCCACGCACCACGCCCGCCCCTGCAGGTTCTCGCGGGAAATCGCCCCCAGCGACCGTGAGTCGCGACTGACCGGACTGTTGTCGCCCAGCAGGAAGTAGGCGGAGTCGCCCAGCAGCCAGCGGTCGGGCGCTCCGGGCCAGCTCGTGTAGACCAGATCGCGGCTCAGCTGCAGATCCTCGATGCGGGCGCCCTCGCCTCCCAACAGGACCGAGACGCGCACCGCCGCCGGATCCGCCTCGATGGTCGCCTCCCCCACGCGCGCGCCGTCCATGTCGAAGCGGAACTTCCGGTCGGCGTTGGTGATCCAGAGGCGATAGGTCCGGCCCGGCTGGAGCTGGCAGGGCGTGCCGCGCGTGACGGTCTGCCCGCCCACGAACACGCCGGCCTCGTAGCCGACGCCGTTGAGCACCACCTGGTGGCGCGGCTTGCCGTTCGCCTCGAAGAGCAGCGTGATCGACTCGCGCGCGTCCGCGATCGACACCTTCGCTTCGAGGACAAAGTCGGCGCACGCGGCCCGGCGCGGCTCGATGCTGCCGTCGGGCAGCGGGAATCCGGTCGACAGCGCCGCCTTCTGCCGGATGCCGCCGTCGATCTCCTCGAAGTCCGCGCGCGTCTGCAGCGGCACTTTCACCGCGTCGAGCAGCGCGCGATCCTTCACGAATCGTTCGTTGTCGATGAACAGGTCGCCGTCGCGCAGCGCCACCCGCTCGCCCGGCAGCCCCATGATGCGCTTGATGTACGGCACCGATTCGCCGGTCGTCACGAAGACCGCAATCTCGCCGCGCTTCGGCTCGTCGATGCGATAGGCGAGCAGGTTGGCGATCACGATGTCATCGCCGCCCTCGACCCCGGGCACCAGCGTGGGCGCCATGGAGATCTGCCCTTCGGGGAGGAAGTACCAGCCCACGACGAAGACGCGGATGAGCCCGACCAGGAAGAAGATCGCGGCGAGGGACAGCAGCAGTCGGCGCACGCGTCGGCTTTGCAGGCGCAGCGCCGGCACACGGCCGTCGTCGACCAGGCGCAGGAACCGACGCGCCGGCCGCGGCTCGCCCAGCGTGAAGAGCGCGCGGCGCATCGCCTTGTCCGGCTTCATGCCGTCGGCGACCGCCTTGTCGGCCCGCGCGACGACGACGCGCCGCAGCTCCTCGAAGTAGTGCGGCGGGAGCCCGTCGGTGATGGCCCACACCTCCTTCTCGAGGTGCGCAAGCTGCTCGTCGTCGAGCTGGAAACTGGGCGGCGGGCCGGGCGGCTTCGGCGAGCGCGAGCCGCTGCCGGGCGGGCCCCAGATCTGCTCGCCCGGCCCCTTGCCGCGCGACTGCGCGGCGCCCTGTTTCGACAGCCGCGCCAGCGCGCCGTAGACGAGCACCGCGTCGCGCCGGACGTCGAGCTGCTCGATGAGCCGGCCGCCGGAGGCGGGGCCCTGCTGCAGCTGGGCGCGGACGCGTTCGAGAAGGTTCACGATCGGGACAGGGCGTAGGGCATGTCGCGCAGCAGTTGCGCGAAGCCGGGCTCGATCGAAGCGTACAACCAGAACAGCAGCGCGGTAAACGCAATCGCCATGAGCGCGCACGCCACCATGCGCGGCCCCTTCTGCCGGAACGCGCGCCAGCAGCAGGGGAAGACGATCCAGATCGTCCCGCCGATCTGGATCCAGCCCATGAGCGGATCGCGCGGGTCGCTCGGCCCGACGTTGAAGCTGATCAGCGTGACCAGGATGCAGAGCAGGCAGACGGCGTAGAAGTAGAGCCGCATCGTGCAGGCGAGCGCGCTCGTGAGGCTGCGGAATTCCGTCCGCGCAATCTGCGCCGCAAGCCAGAACGGGAAGGTCGCCGCGAGGCAGAGAAGGAACAGAACCCCGACGTACTCGAGAATCCGCGGAACCATCTCGCCCGCCATGCGGGGCATGCTACCCTCCGCCGCACGATGAACCGAAAGACGGTGAACGCGTGGTGCCTGTACGACTTCGGCAACTCGGCGTTCGCGGTCATCTTCGTCACGGTCTTTGGCGCGTACTACGCCGATGCGGTCGTGGGCGAAGCGCGGGGCGATCGACTCTGGGGCTACATCGGCTCGATCTCGATGGGACTGGTCGCTCTCAGCGCGCCCCTGATGGGCGGAATCGCCGACCATGCCGGCGTGCGCAAGCGCATGCTGGCGATCTACACGACGATCGCCATCATCACGACGCTCTGCTTCTCGTTCATCCACGAGGGTTCCGTCTGGCTCGGGTTCGCGCTCGGCATCCTGGCCAACTTCGCATTTGAAGGCGGAACCGTCTTCTACAACAGCTATCTGCCGGTGATCGCGCCCCCGAGCCATCAGGGCCGCGTTTCGGCGCGAGGATTCGCGGTCGGATACGCGGGTTCGCTCCTGACACTCGGCGTCGGGGCGTGGCTCGCACTCCAGGGGAACTTCACGGGCGTCTGGCTCACCGTCGGGATCGTCTGGGTCATCGGCGCGACGCCCGCGTTCCTGTTTCTTCCGCGCGACGAGCCCACCGGCATGTCCGTCCCCGCGGCCGCGGCGCGCGGCGTGAAGCAGACGCTGGACACGTGGAAGGACGTACTCGGCATGCGCAACATGCGTCGCTTCCTGCTCGCGTACTTCTTCTACATGGATGGCGTCAACACCATCATCTTCTTCGCGGCGGTCTACGCCACGAAGGAGATCGGCATGGAGATCGGCGAGTCGACCGCACTCTTCGCCATGGTGCAGCTGACCGCACTGGTCGGCTCGATCCTTATGGCCGGACCATGCGACCGCAACGGCCCTCGATGGGCCGTGCTCCGCACGCTGATCTGGTGGATTTTCGTCGTCGCACTCGCGATGATCACGGGCACCCCCACTCTCTCGTGGAGCCGCGAGGCGTTCTGGCTGGTCGCGGGACTCGCGGGGTTGGGGCTTGGAAGCATCCAAGCCTCCTCGCGTGCGCTCATGTCGCATCTGGTTCCCAGCGGACGCGAGGCGGAGTTCTTCGGGTTCTACGCGCTCTGCGGAAAGACCGGCGCCGTGATCGGCCCGGCACTGCTGGTCTGGGTGTCCGACTGGATCGGCTCACTGCGCCTCGCGCTGATCACCGTGGTAATCAGCTGCCTGATCGGGCTCTTCTTCCTGATGCGCGTGCGCGATCCTCAGTCCGACTCGAGCTCGACGTTCCAGTAGCGGTCCGCGAGGAACTGCTCCCAGCTCGCCTTGCGGTGGCCGACCGCGACTTCGACGTCCCACGACCAGCGCGGGGTGCGCGGGCGGCGAATCAGGTGCATGTGCGCCTCCGACGGCAGCCGGTTCGCCTTGCGCTTGTTGCACTCCACGCACGCCAGCACGCAGTTCTCCCAGTTCGAACGCCCCCCGCGCGAACGCGGCAGAACGTGGTCGATGGTGAGTTCCTCGGTACCGGGACGCTTCTGGCAATACTGGCAGGTGTACCGATCGCGGCGGTAGAGGTTGCGGCGGCTGAAGGCGACCGTGCGCTGGGGGAAGCCGTCGTAGGCGGCCAGCACGATGATCTCCGGCACGCGCAGGCGCAGCGCCACGGTGCGCACGCAGGGCTCGTCGTGCGACGCGGTCACGTCGCTCCACGAGGCGAAGTCGTGGGCCTGGTAGGTATCGGCGCAGATGACCTTCGCGGCACCCTGGTAGACCATCGAGACCGCCTCGCGCACGGTCGTGGTCGTGATCGCGACCCAGGACCGGTTGAGCACGAGCGTGCGCTGGTCCAGGATGCCTCCGTCGGTGCTGAACGTCATGTTGCTACAACGGACATATTAACCTTCGGTTCGGTCCGGAAGCCTGACGCCGACGGTGATTCAACGACGTTTTGCACGCGGCCCGAACAGATCCCGACTTGTGAAATCGGGTCGTTTCCCGATACGATGCAGGCTTGAGGGCAACCCCGGCGCCTGCGGGACAGTCGGGTAATGGGGGAGGACGCGGGAGGTCGGCGCCTGTTCGGAGTGTGCCGGCCTCCCCGCGATCCGCTTCGGCGGAAGACGATTTGATTCGGGTTCTCGCAGAGCTCGCTGAGGACCGCAGAGCCCACAGAGAGAGAAGAGTGACGGGGCGCGTCAGACTTTTCCCAGCGCTCCCTCTGGTTCCTACTCCGCGATCTCCGCGGCTCTCTGCGTCCTCTGCGAGAAACCGAATCAAGCCGTCGACGGCTAGTCGACGGCTAGTTGTAGACGAGCGGGATGCGCGCGATGAGCAGCTTCGGCGTGCCGTCCTTGCCGGCCAGGTCCCGTGCGTGCGCGAGCGCCTCCTGGATCTGCGACTCGTTCAGCTGGTCGCCCACCAGAACGGGCAATGCGTACTCGCCCGCATTGGTATCGAGGTAGGTGTCGAGGTCGACCGTCATCGCGTGCTGGCTCGCGCCGCGCGATCCGGACGGCAGCACCGGCACGATCGCGATGTCGGAGCGGCTCGCCGACAGCGACGTGGCGCGCGCGACCGAGTCGGCACCGTAGAGGTAGACGCCGGAAAGGTTGAGCGAGGCGACGATCTGCTCGACGTCGCCCGAGGCGCGCGACAGATCGATCCAGCCCCAGACGGGATAGCGGCGCGCCGACACGAGATCGACCTGCTGCCGCCAGTACGCGTCCTTGTCACCACTCGCCGTCGAGATGTCGAGCGCGAGATAGCCGTAGCCGTTGCGCGCGTTCTGCTCCGCGACGCCGTCGCTGAAGAGCGCGACCGCCTGCAGCACGCCCAGGTCGGGCTGCGCCTTCGCCATCGGGATCGGCGAGGGCGGCAGGGCAAGCGCGATGGCCGCCAGCGCCAGCACGGCGAGACCGCCGATGAGCGGCGCGGACTGCGAATCCTTCAGCTTGGTGAAGACGAGCATCGCGAAAGCTTATCAACTCCGGCAAGCAGGAATCCGCAGCCGCACACAGGTTCCCGTCCCCGGCGTCGAAGCGAGGTCCAGGCTCCCCTCGAGCAACTCCGCGAGCCGGCGGGCCAGCGGCAGCCCCAGCCCGGTGCCCTCCGCGCCGGAGCCCTCGAGCCGCACATACTCCTCGAAGACCGCCTCGCGCTGATCCGCCGGGATCCCGGGCCCGGTGTCGGCGATTTCCACCACGACCGCCCCATCATCCCGCGCCACGTCGACCCG
>JBCDBY010000311.1:0-5179 GCA_039182715.1 Planctomycetota bacterium | reverse complement strand
GGCCGACGTGGTACATGACCTCGGTCCGGCGGTCCTCCTGCAGCGCCTTGCGGATGCGGCCGCCGATCGTGTCGAGCGCCTCGTCCCAGGAAACGCGCTCCCAACCGCCTTCGCCGCGCGGGCCGACCCGCTTGAGCGGATGCAGGATGCGATCCGGATCCTCGACCTGGTTGAGCGTCGCGGGCCCCTTGGCGCAGACGCGGCCGCGGCTCCCCGGGTGCACCGGATTGCCCTCGAAGCGGCGCACCTTGCCGGTCTCCTTGTCGATGTACGCGAGGAGCCCGCACGCCGACTCGCAGTTGAAGCAGATCGTCGGGACCAGCTTCATCTCGCGCTTCACGCGGCGCGGCCACGCCTTGGCATCGAGCTCGACGTACGCGTCCCACTGCTCGGGCGGCGGCGCCGCGGTGAGCTGGTCGGGAAGGAAGCGCATCGGGGTAAAAGTCATCAGTAATCAGTTCTCAGCTGTCAGTCATCCGTCGGCAGCCTCCCGTTCGCAGGAACTGAAAACTGATGACTGACAACTGACCACTCAAGAAAGAGGCACCTCCTGGCCGGCGCGGATGTAGATCCAGTCGAGCAGCGCGAAGGCGACGACGACGAGCGGCGGGAAGAAGATCGCGGCGAGCGCGAAGACCACGCCGAGCCCGAACGCGGGATGCCGCACCATGTGTTGGTGCGCCTGCTCCGCGGGCTGCGTGCGCATCGGCACCAGCAGGGAAGCGAGCGCGACGACGGCGTACGCGATCAGCAGGATGGGACTGCCCTCACCGATGAACCAGCCGCACAGCGCGGCCGCCGCCCCCGACTGCGCGAGGAGTACCCACGGCAGCATCGGGTCCTCGCTCCAGAGCTCGCGGCCGCGCGCCTGACGGAAGAGGAAGGCGGTGTAGACCGAGGTCATGAGCGCGACGGGAATCGCCGCGACGGCGAGGTAGGGGTGGAAGAGACCGAACGCGTAGGGCAGGCTCAGCGCGCCATGCGCGGTGAGCACCCAGCCGCCCTTCACCAGCCACGAGTCGGTGTTCGGCATGGTGAGCAGGTAGAAGAAGCGGCGCGGCTGGTGCAGGTCGCCGATCAGCAGCAGGACGGTGAGCGCGGTGAAGACGATGCTCGCCCAGCCGAGCAGGGGCACCGGGAAGAGCGCCGCCGCGATGAGGGCGCCGGACGCGAGCGCCTTCGTGACCATGTAGGCGGCGATGTGGTCGCCCCAGGGGCGCGGCTTGGGCACGTCGTAGACGCTGCGCGCCTCCTTGTTCCCCGGTGCGGGCATCGGATCCGGCACCTCGGCGTGGGAGAGCGTGCGCGTGCCGTCGACCGCGAGCGGATCGAGCGTGGCGGCGTGCGCGCCGGTGTAGTAGGTCTGCGGGCGCGTGCCGCGCTCCGGCTTGCGCACCTCCGCCTTGCGGCGCGCGAGCTCCGCGCGCGTCTCGGGGTCGTCGAGATCGACAACCTTGATCGCCTGCTCGGGGCAGACCGAGACGCACGAGGGAGCGAGCCCGACCTCGAGCCGGTGCGCGCAGAAATGGCACTTCGCGGCCGTGCCCTCGCGCGGATCGATGTGGATCGCGTCGTAGGGGCACGCCTGCATGCAGGAGGCGCAACCGATGCAGCGGTCGGCGTCGAGATCGACGATGCCGTCGTCGCGCTTGTGCAGCGCGATGGTCGGACAGATCGTGACGCACGGCGCGTCCGTGCAGTGATTGCAGCGCAGGATCGCGGCGTGGCGCTCCGTCTCCGGATACTGGCCCGTCTCGATCCACTTCACCCAGGTCCGAAACGAGCCGAGCGGGACGTCGTTCTCCGCCTTGCACCCGACGGTGCAGGCGTGACAACCGATGCAGGATTCCTGCTCGAGGACGAAGCCCCAGCGCATGGCGGGGAAACTATCAGAAGGAGCTGCGGGCTACGAGCCTCGAGCTGCGAGCCGAACGCAATCTCCACCCGCTTCCGGCTCGTAGCTCGTAGCTCGTAGCTCGCAGCTCAATCCGCCCAATAACCTTCCGCGTACACCGCCATGTTGCCGCTGCCCTGCGTCACTTCGATCGAGGGACGCATGTCGGGGTCGAAACGCATGCCGATGTTCGAGCGATAGAGGTTGGCGAGGTACTTCGTCGACTCGTCGAGCTGCCCCAGACTGAACAGTTCGCTGCGACGGACGCTCTTCTTCCAGCTGCGCGGCGCCTTCTTGTGCTCGACGAACTGCCAGCGCATCGTCTGCCGCTGCCGCACTTCGAGCAGGGTGATCACCAGCGTGCGGCCTTTCCCCTCGTTCTGCTCGTCGGGGCGCGCAAGCTCGAGGAAGGCGCCGTTGGCCTTCTTGCCTTCGAAGTGGAAGCTCCAGATGCGCGACGGATCGAGCGGAGGCCGGAGCACGGGATCGCGCTTGGGCGCGACCGTTTTGGTTTCCGGCGCCGCCTCCTGGGAAAAGGCGATGCCGAGCACGAGACCGAGAGCGACCAGGGAGATGAGTCCGATTCCGCTACGCATCGGACTCGATCCTAAGACGCCCCACCGATGGGATTGCGCGCCGGGAGGTTGTCCGGCAAGTTGCGTTGTCGACCCTTTGCCGCCGGTTCTAGAATTCCGTGCATGGCATACACGCTCGGAACGCGCTCCCTGAACAAGATCGGCATCATCGGCTCGGGCCAGATCGGGCCCGACATCGCGCTGCACATGACCAAGGTGATGCAGCCCTTCGAAGTGCCGGTCGTGGTCGTCGACGTCGCCGAGGCGGCGCTCACCGCGGGGCGCGCCAAGCTCGAGAAGAAGATCGACAAGGGCGTGGAGACGGGCGCGTTCAAGCCGGAGCGGGCGCGCGCGATGAAGGACAACACGACCTTCACCGACGACTACGAGCAGCTGCGCGGCGCCGATCTCGTCATCGAGGCGGCCTCCGAGGACCTGAGGATCAAGCGGCTCATCTTCGGCCAGCTCGAGGGCATCGTCGCCGACGACGCGATGTTCGCCTCGAACAGCTCGCACATGGAGCCCGAGGTGATCTTCGGCGAGGCGAAGCACAAGGCGCGCACCTGCGTCATCCACTACTTCTTCCCCGCCGAGCGCAACCCGATGGTCGAGATCGTGCCGTCGGCCGATTCGGACGCCGCGATGATCGACTGGCTGATGTCCTTCTACGAGGAGATCGGCAAGGTCCCGATCAAGGTCGGCTCGCGCTACGGCTACGCGATGGACCCGATCTTCGAGGGTCTCTTCCACGCCGCCGCGCTCTGCGTCGAAGAGGGACTCGGCACCGTGAAGGAAGTCGACGCGGTCGCACGCAAGGTGCTCGGCCAGGGCGTCGGCCCGTTCACCGCCATGAATCTCACCGGCGGCAACCCGCTCACCTTCGTCGGGCTGCAGCACTACCACGACAAGCTCTACCCCTGGTTCAAGCCGACCAAGCTCATGGAAGGCGTCATGGAGACGGGCGAGGCGTGGGACACGGCGAAGCGCGGCGAGAAGGTCGAGGTCTCCGACGAGCAGACCGCGAAGATCCGCGACCGCATGCTGGGCGCCTACTTCGGCATCGTCGGCGAGATCCTCGATAGCGGCATCAGCAACGTCGCCGACCTCGAGATGGGCGTGCAGACCGCGCTCGTCACCAAGCCGCCCTTCGAGTACATGAACGAGCTCGGCGTCGACAAGGCGCGCGCGCTCGTCGAGCAGTACGCGGCCGACCACAAGGGCTTCCTCGTGCCCGCCTGCATCGCGGCGCGGAACGAGCCCTGGGAGATCCCGTTCGTCATCCGCGACGACGCGGACGGCGTGGCGGTGCTCACCATTCGCCGCCCGGCGGTGCTGAACGCGCTCAACAAGGACGTCTTCGAGCAGCTCGGCGCGCGCGTGCAGGAGGCGGAGGCGGACGCCTCGATCGAGGGCATCGTCATCACCGGCTTCGGCCGCAAGGCGTTCGTGTCGGGCGCCGACATCGGCATGCTCTCCGCCGTCGAGTCGCCCGCGGACGGCGAGGCGACCTCGGCGCACTCGCACAGCTATCTCAACGTCATCGAGAACTGCACCAAGCCGGTGGTCTGCGCCTACAACGGCCTCGCGTTCGGCGGCGGCAACGAGCTCGCGCTCGCCTGCCACCGGCGCATCGCGCGCCGGGGCCTGCGGGTGCTCGCCGGCCAGCCCGAGCCCAACCTCGGCATCATTCCCGGGGCGGGCGGCACGCAGCGCCTGCCGCGCGTGATCGGCTTCGAGAAGGCGTGGAGCATCCTGCGCACGGGCGGAACCATCTCCGGCCCGGACGCGGTGGAAGCGGGCCTCATCTCCGCGGAGATCGACGGCGACCTGCGCGCCGAGGCGATCCAGGTCGCCAAGCAGATGGCGCGCGACGGCTTCGAGCGCATTCCGAGCGAGCCGATCGAGGCGCCCGCGGAGCTTCCCGAGGTCGATCTCGGCCACCTCTCCACGGCGGTCGACGCGGTCATGCGCAAGGCGATCGTCGAGGGCCTCGCGATGGGCCTCGAGGAAGGGTTGAAGTTCGAGTCGAAGTGCTTCGGCGAGGTCTGCGGCCTCGAGGACATGCGCATCGGCATGGCGAACTTCATGAAGAACGGCCCGCGCGTGAAGGCGGAGTTCAAGCATCAGTAGCGAGTACCGACGCGGCGTCGGGATCGTTCTGCTGGACGACCGACGCCGCATCTTTCTGGGCCTGCGCCATCACGGCGTCTGGCACATGCCGCAGGGTGGCCTGGAAGAAGGAGAGACGCCGCGCGAGGGGGTCTACCGCGAGCTCGAGGAGGAGGTCGGCACGGGCCGCGCGACCATTGTCGCCGAGCACCCCGAATGGCTCCGGTACGACCTGCCGGAAGAGAGCCGGCCCCGGGCGTGGGACGGCCGCTACACGGGCCAGGAGCAGAAGTGGTTCCTGCTCCGCTTCGACGGCACCGACGCGGACATCGATATCGCCACCGCCGAACCGGAATTTACGGATTGGCGCTGGGCGACCGCCCGCGAGATCCAGGACGGCGCCGTCTTCTTCAAGCGCGAGCTCTACGCCTCCGTGTTCGAGGCGTTCCGCAGGTATCTCTAGCCTGCATCATTCATGACCCCGCGGGTTCTGGCCGGTCCGGATCGCCGAGTTCCGCGTCATCCCTCGTCGCCGTGACTCCTGCCACGGCTTCCTCGGGATTCCTCGATCTCGACGATCCGTCCTCGCCCAGAAGAGCGC
>JBCDBY010000310.1:0-5278 GCA_039182715.1 Planctomycetota bacterium | reverse complement strand
GCCGGCAGCTCGATGGCCTCGTCGACGAACTCGGCCACGCCGTCGTCGAGACCGCCGCCACCAGCCTGCGCACCACGCAGTCCGTCTTGCGCCAGCTCGACGACGAACTGCGTGACGGGCTACGCCTCCGGGCGGGCGCCCTCGCCACGAGCACCGGCGAAAGCGCACAGCAGCTCCAGCGCTTCGCCTTCGCCGCCGGCGTCCAGCGCCTGCTCGTCTTTGACGCCGACGGACGCCTCGAAGCGGAAGCGCGCGACCTCCCGCGCGCTTCGACCGGCGTCGTCGACTCCTCCGCGTTCGTCGCCGTCGCGCGCGCCCGTCTAAGCGATATCAACGAAGCACGCCGCGTGCGCATCCGTGGCCACGGACGCACGCCCTGGCTGGTTTACGTCGCGCCGCTCGCCGGCGGACGGCGCGCCGTGCTCTTCCAGGACGAGTCGCACTTCGCGCGCACCCGCGCCCAGGCGTCCCCCGCCACGCTCGCCGCGCGGCTCGAGAGCGACACTTCCATTGCCTTCGTGCGTTTCAACGGAGCCGCCGAGGCGCTGTCCGGCGACGTGCGAACCTTCCGGCGGCAGCTCAACAATCCGGCCGGCGAGCTCGTCGTCGGTCTCGACACGCGCTCCGTCACACGCGCGCTCGCGATCCAGCGCGACGCCGCCCGTCTGCACGCCGGGCTTGCCGCCCTCGCGGTCGCCCTCGGCATCTACCTCGTGCGCCGCCATCGCCGGAGCCGGGCGGAGCTTGCCACCCGGCTCGAACACGAGGCGCGACTGGCCGGACTGGGCCGGCTGGCGGCGAACATCGCGCACGAGGTGCGCAATCCCCTCAACGCGATCGGCATCGCGTCGCAACGGATGGAGCGGCGGGACGACCTGCCCGACGACGCACGCCATCTCGCCGACTGCGTCACGCGCGAGGTCGCCCGGCTCGATCGCACCGTGAGCGAGCTGCTGCACCACGCGCGCCCCGGTCCGGCACGCGTCGGCCCGGTCGATCTGGGCACGCTGGTCGGGACGGTCGTGGCGCTGGCGCGCGCCGAAGCGGTCGATCGCGGCGTCGAGATTCGAGCCGCGGCCGACACGAGCGGCAGCGTGCAGGGCGACGCCGACCTCCTGCGGGGCGCGCTCTGGAACCTGCTGCGCAACGCCGTCGGCGTTTCGCCCGAAGGCGGCGCCGTCTCGATCGACGTCCGCACCGCGGTCGACGAGGTGCAGCTGGAAGTCTCGGACGAAGGTCCGGGCCTGCCCGAGGGCGGCGCCGGCGCGCTCTTCGAACCGTTCCACTCCGAGCGTACGGGCGGCTCGGGGCTCGGCCTTGCGCTCGCGCTCTCGGCCGCGCAGGCGCACGGCGGCACCATCGAAGCCGCGCCTCGACCCGAGGGCGGCAGCACCTTCCGCCTCCGCCTCCCGCAACAAGGAGAGACCCGATGAAACTCGAACTCCTGGTCGTCGACGACGAACGCAGCCAGCGCGAACTGCTGGCCGGTCACCTGCGCGAGCACGGCCACACGGTGCGCGAGGCCGTCGCCGCGGAGGAAGCGCTCGGCCTGCTCGCCGACCAGCCCACCGACCTTGTGCTGACCGACGTGCGGCTGCCCGGTACCGACGGGGTCGAGATGATTCGTCGCGCACGCTCCCGCGGCATCGACTCCGAGTTTCTCGTCATGACCGCCTTCGGCACGATCGACAACGCGGTCGAGGCGATGCGGGCCGGCGCCTACGACTATCTGACGAAACCGATTCGCCTCGACCACCTCGACTCGGCGCTCGTGCGCGTCTCGGGCGTGCGCGGCGACACGGTGGACGACCCCTTCGCCGATCTCGGCGCGGCGATGCGGCAGGTGCGCACCCTGGCCGATCGTGTCGCGCGATCGGAGGCGACGGTCCTCGTCCAGGGCGAGTCGGGCGTCGGCAAGGAGGTCGTGGCGCGGCGCATTCACGCGCGCAGCCGCCGGCACGACGGTCCCTTCGTGGCGTGCAACTGCGCCGCGCTGACCGAGTCGCTGCTCGAGGCGGAGCTGTTCGGCCACGCCGCCGGTGCGTTCACCGGCGCGACCGAGGCGCGCCCGGGACTGTTCGAGGCGGCGCGCGGCGGCACCGTGCTGCTCGACGAGATCGGGGACGTCTCGCCCGCCGTGCAGGTGCGGCTCCTGCGGGTTCTGCAGGAGCGCGAGGTGATCCGCATCGGCGAGCGCGAGCCGCGCCCGGTCGACTTCCGCCTGCTGGCAGCGACCCATCGCGATCTCGACGCCGAGGTGCGCGCCGGCCGATTCCGCGAGGACCTGCTCTACCGGCTGCGCGTCGTCGAGCTCACCGTGCCGCCCCTGCGCGAACGCCGCGAGGACATGGCGCCGCTTGCCGCGCGCTTCATTCAGCGCCACGCGCAGCGCCACGGCGTCGAGCCGCGGCCGCTTTCGGACGACGCGCTCGCGGCGTTGCACGTGCAGCCGTTCCCCGGCAACGTGCGCGAGCTGGAGCACCGCATCGAACGCGGACTGGTGCTGGCGGAGGGTGCGACCATCGGGCGCGCCGATCTCGGTCTCACCGAGGAGCCCCGGCGCGTTGCGCGCAGCCTGCCCGACGCGGTCGAGCAGCTCGAGCGCGAGTGGATCGGGCGCGCGCTCGACGAACACGACGGGGTGCGGGCGCGGGCGGCGCGCGCGCTTGGCATCCCGGAGCGCGTGCTGCGCTACAAGCTGCGCAAGTACGGCATCGACGCGGAGCGACGGAAGTGACGGGACACCCGACAAAAACGTCGCGTGCGGAACAGGAAAGCCCGCGAAATGCGGGGGTTTCGACTGCTGGCACGCACCTTGCCTTCTCCTCCCTCGAACACGGAGGAAACACACGAACATGAAACTCATCAGCAAAATCGCCCTGACTCTTCTCGCGGCGGCGCTCTTCTCGGTCGAGCCGGTCGAAGCGCGGGGCGGCCCCGGTGGCGCGCTCGGCGGCGGGGGCGGACGACCGGCCGGTGGCGGCGGCGGCAACAGCCCGACGGGCGGCAACCCGGCGCCCCCGCCGAGCAATCCGTCCGGCGGCGGCAACCAGCCGAGCCGTCCGAACAACGGCACGCCCGGCGGCGCTGCCGCGGCGGCGAAGAACAGCGCGCTCAAGCAGTCGGGCGCCCAGCATCGCCAGCAGGCTTCCAACGCCTCGCAGAACGCGGTTCGAAATCAGGGCAACCAGTCGACGGCCGGCCGCGCGCTGTCGCAGTACTCGAAGTAGCGCACGCCGGACCATGCGCAACATCACGGTCCTGAGCGCCCTGCTGATCAGCGGGGCGCTCGCCTCGGCCGGATCGACCGACCTCGCGCCCGCGCTGAAGAAGGCGGAAGGCCATCTGAAGGCGGGCCAGCGTGGCGAGGCGATCACCCTGCTGCGGCAACTCACCACGGAACATCCGGGTGAACTCGAAGCTCACCTGCGCTACCAGGAGGTGATGGCGGGCGCGGGGCGCCTCTCCGATCTTCGCGATCACTATGGCGACCTACTGAAGGAGGCGCCGCAGGATCCGGTCCGCCGCATGCTCGCGCTACGACTCGACGAGGGGCGCAAAACGACGCGTCAGCTCCTTCGGCTGACGCGTGATCATCCGGAGTTCGCGCCGGGATTCGTCGCGTACGCCAACGCGCTGCGGCGCGAGGGGCGATTGAAGAAGGCGCGCAAGGCGTCCATGCGCGCGATCGAGCTTGACGCAAACAGCGCGTGGGCGCACGACGCGGACGGCTGGATCCTCGATCGGCAGGGGGATCTCCCGGGCGCCGCGCGACGCTATCGTCGCGCGATCGAACTGCGTCCCTGCTTTCTTCCGCCCCGCTTCCGGCTGGCGCACCTTCAGGTGCGGGGGCCGAAGCCGGACGCGAAGGCGGCGCTCAAGCTGCTCGCGGAGGCGCAGTCGATCGCACC
Source organism: Planctomycetota bacterium (assembly GCA_039182715.1). Classification (GTDB taxonomy): domain Bacteria; phylum Planctomycetota; class PLA2; order PLA2; family PLA2; genus JBCDBY01. The sequence continues at coordinate 1,367 of JBCDBY010000310.1, read as the reverse complement.
CAAGGACCCGCGGACCTTCGTGCATCGCGGCATTCTGCTCGGGCGGCTGGAGCGCGACCGCGACGCGACTCAGGAGTACGAACGGGCGCTGCGTCTTCATCCGGAGGATCCGATGGTGCTCCTCCTGCTCGGCGAGACGTACTCCGACCTCTCGGAGTGGGCGCTGGCCACCAAGGCGGTGGAGCAGGCGATGCGCATCGACGAGAACCTGGCCGATGCGCACGCCGCGCTTGGCTACATCCACTTCCGGCAGGAGCGGTACGAGGATGCGATCGACTGTTACCGGGAGGCCGCGCGGCGCGAGCCCAAGGAAGGCCGCCACCAGTACTACCTCGGATTGCTGCACGAGCGCTGGGGCAAGGTTCGGCCCGCCGTCAGCCACTACCGGCGCGCGGTGCTGAAGGATCCGGAGAACGCCGCGTACCGGCTCGCGCTGGGTGCGGCGCTGGAGCAACACGGGCGCGCGAGCGAGGCGGTGCGCGCCTATCGCGACGCGGTGCGGAAGCTCCCGGACGACGTCGATCTCTGGATTCGGCTGGGGCATGCCCATGCGGCGCAGCGCAAGCACAAGAACGCGTACAAGGCGTGGAAGGAGGCGCTGCGCCTCGCGCCGGCCGAGCCGGAAGTCCTGCTCTGCCTCGGCATCGTCTGCGACACCGAGCTGCGCGACCGGGAGAGCGCCATCGACTACTACGAGCGCTACCTGAAGGCGGGCGGGAAGGATGCGCGGGTGCGGGAGTGGTTGGATGCGCTGCGGAAGTAGGCTGTCTTGAGCCTGGAGGAGGCTGAGGGCGCGGAGATTTCGCGCTGAGGCGGCTGAGGGGCGCTGAGATCGCTGAGGACGAATAAGGGGGGCAACCGGACTTCGGTTGCCCCCCTTGTCTTTGCTCCGAGGAGCGTACGCAGTACCCCTCTGAGGTCGTTCAAGCGGGCGGACGAGCCGGAGCGCTGAGGAAAGGGAGAGCGCGGAGTTTTAGCGCGGAGTTCGCCGAGTCGCCGCGGAGTTCGCGGAGTGGGGAACACAAGAGCGGCTCGGTACTCCTGCTGTCCCTCCTTTAATTCTCAGCGTTCTCCGCGAATCCTCCGCGGGCTCCGCGCTGAAACTCGGCGTTCTCTTGTCCCCTCCCTCTCCGCCCCGAGTGCGCACCCCAATGGCGCAGTCCGCCGCCACAAGTCCACGTGGCCCAGTCGGTTACAGCTCCCGAGGAGTGTACGCAGTACACCCCTGAGGTCGTTCAAAGCGGGCGAGGGAGACCGGGGAGTGAGGGGGCTGAGGGCGCGGAGATTTCGCGCTGAGGCGGCTGAGGGGCGCTGAGATCGCTGAGGACGAATAAGGGGGGCAACCGGACTTCGGTTGCCCCCCTTGT
>JBCDBY010000309.1:0-5284 GCA_039182715.1 Planctomycetota bacterium | reverse complement strand
GGCTCGATGACTTCCCACTGCTCGTCAGTCAACTCATGCCGATTCACCCGTCGGATCACGACGATCTCCTCAGCGCGGGAGGTGCGGTCCCTTCCCTATGAATCGGTCAGAAACCCACTTCTCAAACAGTGCCTAGCCCCTAATACTTCGCCGTCTCGACGAGCGCCGCCTTCATATCCGCGGGCTGCGGCAGGAAGGCATCCTCCAGCTGCGGCGCATGCGGCACCGGGGTGTCCAGCGCAGCCACGCGACGAATCGGGGCATCGAGGTGCTCGAACGCGAACTCCGCGATGCGCGCGGCGATCTCACCGCCGAAGCCGCCCGTGAGCGTGTCCTCGTGGCAGACGACGACGCGGTTGGTCTTCTTGACGGAGTCGAGGATCGCCTGCTCGTCGAGCGGCACGAGGGAGCGCAGGTCGATCACCTCGACGCTCACGCCCTCGCCGGCCAGCTCCTCGGCGACCGCTTCCGCGTGGTACGCCATCGCGCCGTAGGTGAGCAGCGTCACGTCGTCGCCCTCGCGCACCATGCGCGCCTTGCCGATCGGCGTCAGCACCTCGTCGCTGCCGAGGTCCTCCTTGAGCCGCCGGTAGAGGAACTTGTGCTCGAAGTAGAGCACCGGGTTGTCGTCGCGGATGGCCGCCTTGATCAGGCCCTTCGCATCGCGCACCGTCGAGGGGCAGACCACCTTGAGTCCAGGTACGCGGGTGAACCACGCCTCCGGATTGGTCGCGTGGAACGGGCCGCCGCGCGTCCCGCCGCCGGACGGCAGGCGGATGACGAGCGGGCACGCCGCGCCCCAGCGGTAGTGCACCTTCGCCGCGAAGTTCACGAGCATGTTGAAGCCGTTCGCGACGAAGTCGGCGAACTGCATCTCCGCGACCGGGCGCATGCCGAGCAGCGCGCTGCCGACCGCGGCACCGACGATGGCGATCTCCGAGAGCGGCGTGTCGAGAATGCGCGGGCGGCCGAACTCGTCGAGGAAGCCGGCCGTCGCGCGGAACGCGCCGCCGTACGTGCCGATGTCCTCGCCGAGGCAATAGACGTTCTCGTCGCGCAGCAGCTCCTCGCGCATGCCTTCGCGCAGGGCGTCGATGTAGGTGATCATGCGTACACCTCGCCGAGCTCGCCGCCCGGTTCCGGCAGCGGTTGCGCCATGGCGTCCTCGGTGGCCGCGTCGACCTCGTCGCGCACCTCCGCGCGGATCGTCTCCTCGATCTCGTCGTCGAGCAGCTTCGCCTTCCTGAGCCGCTGCCCGAACAGCAGGATCGGATCCTTCTTCTCCCACTCCTCGAACATCTCGTCCGGCACGTACTTGGCGTCGTCGTGAATCGCGTGACCGCGCATGCGGAACGTATCCGCCTCGATGAGCGTCGGCCCCTCGCCGTTGCGCGCGCGATCGACCGCCTCCTTCGTGACCTGGTACATCGCCAGCACGTCGTTGCCGTCCACCCACTCCGCCGCGACGCCGTAGCCCATCGCGCGGCACCAGAAGTTCTCCGCCGCGGTCTGGTACTCGATCGGCGTCGAGTAGGCCCACTTGTTGTTCTCGAGGATGAGCACGAAGGGCAGCTTCATCACGCCGGCGAAGTTGAGGCCTTCGTGGAAGTCGCCCACGTTCGAGCCGCCATCGCCGATCCAGGTGAGCGCGACGTTCTTCTCGCCCTTCATCTGGAACTTCAGCGCGGCACCGGCGCAGACCGGAATGAGCGAGGCGAGCATCGAGATCGGCCCGATGATGCCGTGCTCCAGCGCGCCGAAGTGGCTCGTGCCGTCGCGCCCCTTGGTCGGCCCGGTCGCGCGACCCAGGTAGTTGCGCAACACCATCGTGATCGGCAGCCCCTTGCGAATGAGCGAGCCGAGGTTGCGGATCATCGGGCCGATGACGTCGTCGTCGCCGACCGCCGCGGTGGAGCCGATCGAGCAGCCCTCCTGGCCGCGCGAGGAGTAGCAGCCGGCGACCAGCTTGGCCTGCTTGTAGAGCGCCTCGATGCGATCGTCGAGTGCGCGCGTGCGCAGCATGTCGCGGTAGAGGCCCAGCAGGAACGCCAGGTCGTGGCTGTCGAGATCCTTGCGCGTGGTGGTGCGCATCTTTCGCTTAGGAACCAAGGAAGATCTCCTCGAACGCGGCCGCGCACGCCGCCTTCACGTCGACCGCGCACCCGAGCTCACGCTCGATGCTGGTGACGGAGGCGTCGCGGATGCCGCAGGGAATGATGCCGTCGAAGTGCGCGAGATCGCAGTCGACGTTGAGGGCGAAGCCGTGGGACGAGATCCAGCGCCGCACGCGCACGCCGATCGCGCCGATCTTGCGACCGTCGACCCAGACGCCGGTGCGCCCCTCGATGCGCTCGCCGCGCAGGCCGAGCGGCGCGAGCACGCGGATCATGAGCTCCTCGAGATCGCGCATATGCCGATGCAGATCGCGGCCGCGCGCGTTCAAGTCGCAGATCGCGTAGCCGACCTGCTGGCCGGGACCGTGGTAGGTCACCTCGCCGCCGCGATCGGTGCGCACGACGGGGATCGGCCCGGCGGCGAGCACGTTGGCCTCGTCGCTGTTGGTGCCCAACGTGTAGACCGCCGGGTGTTCGCACAGCAGGAGCGTGTCCCCGATTTCGCCGGCGGCGCGCCGCGTGACGAACTCCTGCTGCGCGGCGAGCCCCTCCTCGTACCCGAGGACGCCGAGATCACATGTGGATCGCGCGTCCAAGTGCATCCAGGGTCGCCTCGTGGAACGCCTCCGACATCGTCGGGTGCGCGTGCATCGTCGCCGCCAGGCTGTCGGCCGTCGCGCCCGACGAAATCGCCGCGCCCGCCTCCGCGATCATCTCGGTCGCCTCGTGGCCGACGATGTGCGCGCCGAGCAGCTCGCCGTACTTCTTGTCGAAGATGAGCTTGACGAAGCCCTCGTTCTCGCCGGTCGCGACCGCCTTGCCGTGCGGGCGGAAGGGGTAGCGGCCGATCATGACGTCGTAGCCCGCCTCCTTCGCCTTCTCCTCGCTCATGCCGAGCGAGGCGACCTGCGGTTGGCAGTAGGTGCAGGAGGGGATCGTGCCGTAGTCGACCAGGTGGTCCGCCCCGCCCCCGGAAGCAGCGGCCGCGATGTCCTCGGCGGTCACGGTGCCCTGGTGGCTGGCGACGTGCGCGAGCATCACGCGGCCGGTCACGTCGCCAATGGCGCGGATGCCGGGCACGTTCGTGTTGTAGCGGTCGTCGGTCACGATGAAACCGCGCTCGGTCTTGATGCCGACCTTCTCGAGCCCGATGTTCTCGATGTTGCCCTGCACGCCGATCGAGACGAGCACCTTGTCCGCCTCGATCGTCTTGTTGCCGGCCTTGATGGAAACGCCGTTCTTGGTGACGGAGACCTCGGTCTTCACGCCGGCGTGCACCTTGATGCCCTGCTTCTTGAAGCTGCGCGTGAGCTCCTTGGTGCACTCGGGGTCCTCGTTCGGGAGCAGCGTCGGGAGCATCTCGAAGATGTTCACCTCGCTGCCGAACGCGTTGTAGAAGTAGGCGAACTCGCAGCCGATGGCGCCGCCGCCGATGATCGCGATCTTCTCCGGCACCTCCTTGGGCACCATCGCCTCGAAGTAGGAGAGCACCTTCTCCTTGTCGAACGGCACACCGGGCAGCGGGCGCGGTCGGGCGCCGGTGGCGACGATCAGGTTCTTGAACTTGATGTCCCCGGAGTCCTTGGGATCTGTTCCTTCGACGGCGAGCGTGGTCTTGTCCTTGATCGACCCGGCGCCGTGGACGACGTCGATCTTGTTCTTCTTCATGAGGAACTCGACGCCCTTGACGATGCGCGCGCTGATGTCGCGGCTGCGCGCGATGACGCGCTCGAAATCGAAGCGCAGGTTGTCGTAGAGGATGCCCCACTCGGCGCCCTCGGTCCGCGCGATGCGCGCGTGCTCCGCATTCTTCAGCAGCGCCTTGGTCGGGATGCAACCCCAGTTGAGGCAGATGCCGCCGAGGTTGTCCTTCTCGACGACCACGGTCTTGAGTCCGAGTTGGGCCGCGCGGATGGCTGCGACGTAGCCGCCGGGGCCGCCGCCGAGCACGACGACGTCGTAGGTTTTCACGCTCATGGGGGCGAGGATTCTAGCAGCCGCGCGTTGCGTTGGCCCGTTCTACGATGTGTCGCATGCACTCGCTCTGTGCCCTGCTGCTGGTGCTTGCGCCCGAATCGGCGGAGCAACGCTTCATGAACGCGTTGCGGGCCGATCTCGCGGCCGGCAAGGCGGAGAAGACGCTCCCGTTCATCGCGCCGGCGGCCCGCGAGCAGCTCGGCGCGTCGAGGCTGACGCCGGTCTACAAGCAGTGGGGCGGCAACGGCGAGATCAAGTCCCTCCGGGTCGATCCGACGACGCCGTACGGTCCGTCCCGGCGCGTGCGCTTTCTCATGGAGCAGGAGCGCGCGAGCACGCACGTCGTCTGCCATCTCGACGGCAAGGAGCGCATCGTCGGCTACTGGTTCCGCGTTGCGCCGCCGAAGTGGAGTCGCGAGCGGATCGAGACCTATACGCGCACGCGGAGCGGTGACATCGCGTGGGCCGTGGGCCGGCCCGGCCGCATCGACGCGTACGTAAAGGGAAGCGAAGACCCCTATCCGCTCGGCTCGATCTTCAAGCTGTACGTGCTCGCGGCGCTGGCGCAGGAGATCGACGAAGGCGCGATCAGCCTGGATACGGTCGTCACCGTCCGGGAGCCGCTCAAGTCGTTTCCTTCCGGCGATACGCAACACGACAGGGACGGCACGAAGCGCAAGGTCTCCGATCTCGCCGCGAAGATGATCTCGATCAGCGACAACACCGCGACCGATCTGCTGATCGGACTCGTGGGGCGCGGCACCATCGAGCGTGGCCTCGTGAAGTGGCACAACTCGGTGCCGCAGGCCAACACACCGTTCCTCACCACGCGCGAGATGTTCCTCATCAAGGGAGGCGGCAAGGAGGCCGCGCTGAACCGGAACTTCCTCGAGCTCTGTCGCGACTACCCGAAGCAGAGCGTGGAAACGCGACGCTCGTGGGTCCGGACGCTGACCGAGCCGTTCGCGAAGAGCACGTTCGAAGAGCTGATGCGCACGATCCCGGCCGGCTATGGCCTTCGTACGGCGGGTGGCCCCGCTCATCTGACGTTCGAGTGGTTCGCGCAGCCCGAGGACATCTGCGCGCTCAATCTCGCCATGTGGGAGCGCAAGCGCCCGGGCGCCGAGCACTACTTGAAGTACTACGCGATGGGCAGCGAGCTCTATCCGCGCGAGTGGGTGAACTACTTCGGC
>JBCDBY010000308.1:0-5290 GCA_039182715.1 Planctomycetota bacterium | reverse complement strand
TCGGCAAGCGCGCGCGCGTCCGCGGCCATCGGGACGAAGCGCTCGATGCCCTCGAGCTCGGGGACGTGATCCTCGAGATCGCCGTTCGGGAACATCTCGATCAGTTCCTCTTCGACGATGCTCTCCATCGGCTCGCCGAAGATCAGCACCTCGCGGAGCAGGCTGTTGTAGCCGGACACCGTGGCCGCATGGATGATCTGCGACTCCGGCGAGACCAGACCGGTGCCCGCCAGCGTCGGCGGCTGGTAGTCGGGACGATAGAAGTTGAACACGCTCGGCGGCGCGAGCGGACGCTGCCGCAGATCCGGCGACTCCTCCGGGTCGGGGTTGAGGTTGAGCAGACGGAAGCCGGGGTTCAGCAACAGGCCCGACTCCGATGCGAGCTCGAACGCCTTGAGCAGCTGGATGTAGCGCAGCACCGGCTCGCGGATCTTGCCGGTTCGCTCGGTGTGGCGGGCGGGGTCGCGCGTTTCCGGGTCGAGCAGGATGGCGCGCACGACGGCGCCGAGGTCGCCCCGCTCGCCGTTCCCGTTGTCAGCGAAGACCGCCGCGACGCGACCGACGTAGGCCGGAGACGGGTTGGAGGAGACGAGCCGCTGAATGAGCTGCTTGCTGATGAAGGGCGCGGTGTTGGGATGGTTGACGAGCGCGTCGAGCGCGGCGTCGATGTCCTCCGCGGTCGTGCCGTCGGTGAACGAGCCGTCGATGAGACGCTTCGGGCCGGTCGCGTGGTGCTCCTCCCAAACGGCCATCGGCCGGTCGTAGCGGTGGTCCTCCGGCTCGATGGCGGTAAACACGTCGCCGCCGTTGGGGCCGAGCCCGGTCATCACGCGGGCCAGTTCGGTGATGTCCGCGTTCGTATAGGTGGGAATCGGCTGCCCGTTGCCGTCGAGCTTGCGCGAGCCGTCCTGCTCCAGCTGCCAAAGGCCGATGGTGAAGAGCTGCATGAGCTCGCGGGCGTAGTTCTCGTCGGGAAAAATCCCGCGCGCCGGATCGCCCTTGTCGTTGGCCATGTGCGTGAGATAGAGCCCCATCCCGGTGCTGTAGGTGATCTCATCGAGCAGCTCGCGGTAGCTGCCGAGCGCGTGGCGCTGCAGGATGTCGAAGTAGGCGCCCATCACCTCGCCGCGGGAGGTCTCGTCGGTCAGGTCCGAGACGACGACGATCTGACTCAGCGCGTACGCGACCTTCTGGCGGAGCTGGTCGGGCGCGCGGAAGACGGTGGTCCACCAGGCGAAGCGCGCCACGAACTCCCAGTCGAAGATCGGAAAGACCTCGCCTTCCTCCACGAGAAACGGAATGCCGGCCGCCCGCAGCTGGGCGCGGGTGCGCTCCTCGGGGTCGAACCGGCGGTGCAGTTCCTGCACCGCGTCCGACATGTAGGTCACGGGCAGGGCGCGCTGCGCCTCGATCCACGCCGCGTAGTCGCCGGCGGCGGCAAGCGTGTTGATCTCGTCCAGGTTGCCGCCGAACGTCGCTTGGGAGAGGAAGCGCGATGCCTCGCCCGCGGAGGCGGGGGCCGGCGCCGGACCGGGGGACGGGCGCGGGGACGGTGCGTCGTCGTTGCGCAGCGCCTCGATGCCGCCCGACCCGCAGGCGATCAGCACGAGCGCGATCAGAAGAGTGACTTGTCGTTGCATCGGATGCGACCTCCAGAAACCGGGAAAGCCCGGTACTCATGGATCGCACGCCGACGCCGGTGCGCCGATTAGAGGTTCATGAGAGAGTTCTCATGTTCGCGATCGAGACGCGCAGGAGGAACCGGCAGCGGCCCTGCACCTGCGCGTCGAGCTGCGCGCGGCCGCCGTGCAACTCCGCGATGCGCGCGACGATCGGCAGTCCGAGGCCGCACCCGGAAAGCCCCCGCCGCCCCACATCGGGCCCCCGATAGAAGCGCTCGAACACGCGCGCGTGCCGCTCGGGCGGAATGCCGGGCCCGTCGTCCTCGACGGCGACCTCCACGTGCGCCCCGTCGCGACGGACCGCGACCCGAATCGCTCCGTTCGGGACGCTGTAGCGCGCTGCGTTGTCGAGCAGATTACCGATCGCGCGCGCGAGCAGCGAAGGGTCGCCCTCCACCACCAGCCCCTCCACCACCAGCCCCTGCTCGGCGGGCGCATCCAGCGAAAGCATGCGCTCGGGCGCAGCCTCCTCGACCCGCCGCATCTCCGCCCGGACCAGGTCGACGAGATCGACCGACTCGCGGTGCAGCGTCGACGGGCCAGCGCGCGACAGGAGCAGGATGGCGTCCTGGAGATGCTCGAGCGCATCGACCTCGATGAGGCAGTCGCGAAGCGTCTGTCGATACGCATCGGGCTCGCGCTCGCGGCGCAGCGCGACCTCGAGCTTGCCGCGCATGACGGTCAACGGCGTGCGCATCTCGTGTGCCGCCTCGCCGGTCAGGTCGGTCGGCGCCACCACGGGTGCGGGGCGCGCGGCGCGAAACGTGCCCGCGACGAGCAGCGCCACGCCCAGCCCCGCCAGCCACACGCCCGGCGGCCACGCGAAACCGGGACGCGCCACGCGCACACGCAGCAGCGCCGAGTCGCGTGCGAGCGGGCCGCGCCCGCCCAGCGTTTCCGGATGCAGGTCGACGGCGTCGTCGGCCAGGTCGTCGGCATCGGGGCCGCGCGGCAACGCCACGACCTCGGGCGAGGTCAGGAAGGCACCATCGCGCATGTCGCACACCGCTTCGAGCCTCGCTTCGGGAATCCCGTCGACCGGCGCGCGGTAGTGCAACAGCAGCAGGCGGGCACGCAGCTCCTCATGATGGTCGCGTTCGGGATCGTCGTCCGACAGCTCCGCCAACACCGGCCGCACCCGATGCATCGTCACGCGCTCCCCCTCGACCGAGAACCACGCCCACGACTCGTCCCAGAACGCCTCGCCCTCGTCTTCCTCGAGGCGATGGCGCATCGCCTCCCGATAGGCGAGTCGCAGCGTGAGCGGCAGCGCCCCCTCGTCCCGGACCGCGGACTCCGGCGTCACGCGGGCAAGCAGGGTCAGCTCGCCGATCTCATCGTCCTCGCCGTACACCTCGAGCGAAACGCCCGGAATCCGAGGCTCGCCCGCCAGCGTCGTCTGGAGCTCGCGCGGACGCTCCCAGTCCAGCTCCGCCGGCACGATCTCCTCGAGCGCATGCCGCGCGCGCTCGAACGGCTCGTTCAGCACGGCGAAGTAGGTCTCGACCGGGTCGAGGATCTCCTCGACCTCGCCCGCGACCCACGTCTCGGCGCGCGCGCGCGCCGACTCGATCCAGGCGATGCCGAGCGCGATGCCGATCAGCACGAACCCCGAAAGCAGCAGTCGACGCGCGTGCATCACGATTCGGCGCTCCGTCGCTGCAGGATGTAGCCCACGCCCCGCTCGGTGTGAATCAGCGGCGGGCCGTGCTCGGCCAGCTTCTTGCGCAGGTAGGAGATATAGACGTCGACGACGTTGGTGCCGGTCGAGAAGTTGAGGCCAAAGGCGCGCTGCCCGATGACCGAGCGCGTCAACACGACCTCCGGCCGCCGCAGGAAAAGCTCGAGCAGCGAGAACTCGCGGGGCGTAAGCCGGAGCGGCGTGCCGCCGCGAAACGCGGTGTGCTTCTCGAAGTCGATGCGCACGTCGGCGTAGACGAGCTCGTTGGAGGACGCCGCGCCGCGCCGCATGATGGCCCGCAGACGCGCCACCAGCTCCTCGAAGTGGAACGGCTTGGGAAGGTAGTCGTCGGCGCCGAGCTTCAGCCCGTTAACGCGATCATCGACGCCGGCGCGCGCGCTCAGCAGCAGCACCGGCGTGGCGCACCCCTGCCCCCGCGCGCGCTGCAGCACCTCGAACCCGTCGATATCCGGGAGCATCACGTCGAGCACGCAGACGTCGGGGTTGAGATCGATCCACGCGGTCAGACCCGCCTCGCCCTCGCGCTCGTGATGGACGGAGAACCCCTCCTCCTCGAGTCCTTCGCGAACGAACTCGGCGATGCGTTGGTGGTCTTCGATGAGCAGGACTTGCACGCGGGTGACACTCCGGGAACCGGAACATCCTTACGATACGGCCCGGACCGCGGTCGCGCTCAGAGGCTTCGCACCGGACGAAATCCGTAGATCGGCGAGCGGACCGCGGGCTGGCTCCCGATGCGTCGCGTCGCCGTGATCGCCACCGGCGGACTGCCCCAGGCGCCGCCGCGTAACGTGCGCAAGCTTCTCCGTTCATCGAAAAACGAGCTGGTCCATTCCCACATCCCGCCCACGGCATCCACCATGCCGTAGACCGAGGTCGCCGCCTCGAAGGCGCCGGCCGGTTCCGGCTGCGCGTTATGCACCCTCGACTCCCGGCACTTCGCCAGGCTCGCGTCGGTCAGGTCGCCCCACGGGTACCGCCGTCCATCCACGCCGCGCGCGGCCTTCTCGCGCTCCTCCTCGGTGGGAAGGCGCCACGGCTGCCCGGTCGTCCTCGCTTTCCATGCGCAGTACGCCTCGGCGTCGTCGAACGAGACACTCATCACCGGGATGTCCTTCTCGAACCCCTCGCCGTAGATCTCAAGGCAGAAGGTCCGCATGCCGCCCTCGATGATCTTCGACAGCGGCCGCCAGACGCCGTCCTCGCCGCGCTCGGCGTAGAGACCGTCGCCCTTGGACTGGGGCGCGCGCTGGATGGCGGCGTCCAGGCCCTCTTCGGCCTCGACCGCCGCGACGAAACGCAGGTATTCCTCGAAGGTCACCGGGAACCGCTGCATGACGAAGTCCTCGACCTCGATGGTTCGCGCGTCCTTTCCGTCCCCGTAGACGAACGGGCCAGCCGGGACGTACGCGAAGTCGTCGCCGATCTCTTCCGGCGCGAAGAGACGGACGTCGCCCTCCCACCGCTCGCCGCGCGGAACGTGCACCGGATAGCGCACGGGGGCGAACCCCTCCTTCTCGAGAACGCAGAGGTAGGAGCCCATGGGAATCGCCACGGGGTCGAGCGGTGTCCGTCCGAGCGGGCGCGACGGACCGCGCTCCAGCATGCCGCGCCGATCCTCGTATCGATAGATCTTCACCTCCGCCCCCGGCGGATGCGAGGTGAGCGTCAGCCGGCCGTCGCCGCGGATCAGCGCGGCCAGGTTGCCGTCGTCGTAGCGCTCGAGGTTCGCAAGCGCGTGCGCCGTGTCGGCGGCATCGCCCCGGCGCTCCGCATCCTCGAGCCGCGAACGCCAGAGCTGCGCGAGCGCGCCGCGCGCCGACGCGTTGTCCGACTCCTGCGTCAGCGCGGCGTTGAGCAAGTGGGTCGTCTCCGCAAATGCGAGCGCGACGTTGGTGCGCAGCGT
>JBCDBY010000307.1:0-5295 GCA_039182715.1 Planctomycetota bacterium | reverse complement strand
CGTTCAGGAAGTCGCGAGCCGAAATCTCGTCGTCGCCGCGGGCGCGACGGACCGAGTTGAGCGCCGTGCGCAGGAAGTACATGTTGTTCACGCCCGGGATCTCGACCGGGTACTGGAACCCCATGAAGACGCCGGCAGCGGCCCGATCCTCGGGCTCGAGTTCGAGCAGGTCGACGCCGTCGAGGACGGCCTCGCCACCGATCTCGTAGCCGTCGCGGCCGGCGAGCGCGTGGGCGAACGTGCTCTTGCCCGAGCCGTTGGGGCCAATGATGGCGTGCACTTCGCCGGGCTTCACCTCGAGCTCGATGCCGTTCAGGATGGACTTGTCCTCGACCGAGGCTTTGAGATTGTTGATTTTGAGCATTTGTCTATTCGATTCCGGTTCGACTCAACCGACGGAGCCTTCGAGCGAAATACCAAGGAGCTTCTGCGCTTCCACGGCGAACTCCATGGGCAGCTCGCGGAAGACCTCCTTGCAGAATCCGTTGACGATCATGGAGACGGCATCCTCGGTATCGATGCCGCGCTGGTTGCAGTAGAAGATCTGGTCCTCGCCGATCTTGCTGGTCGAAGCCTCATGCTCGACCATGCCGGTCTTGTTGCGGACCTCGATGTACGGGAAGGTGTGTGCCCCGCACTTGTTGCCGATGAGCATCGAGTCGCACTGGGAGAAGTTCCGCGCGTTCTCGGCGCCCGGCATCATCTTCACGAGCCCGCGGTAGATGTTCTGCCCGCGCGCCGCCGAGATGCCCTTGGCGATGATGGTGCTCTTCGTGTTCTTGCCGATGTGCACCATCTTGGTGCCGGTGTCGGCCTGCTGCTTCTTGCCGGTGAGCGCCACCGAGTAGAACTCGCCGACCGAGTCGTCGCCCTGCAGGATCACGCTGGGGTACTTCCAGGTGATCGCGGAGCCGGTCTCGACCTGCGTCCAGCTGATCTTCGACCGCGTGCCGCGGCAGGCGCCGCGCTTCGTGACGAAGTTGTAGATGCCGCCCTTGCCGTTCTCGTCGCCGGGGTACCAGTTCTGGACGGTGCTGTACTTCACCTCGGCGTCGTCGAGCGCCACGATCTCGACGACCGCGGCGTGCAGCTGGTTCTCGTCGCGCATCGGGGCGGTGCAGCCCTCGAGGTAGCTCACGTAGGAGCCCTTGTCGGCGACGATCAGCGTGCGCTCGAACTGGCCGGTGTTCTGCGCGTTGATCCGGAAGTAGGTCGACAGCTCCATCGGGCAGCGGACGCCCTCCGGGATGTAGACGAACGAACCGTCGGAGAACACCGCGCTGTTGAGCGCGGAGTAGTAGTTGTCGTTGCGCGGCACGACCGAGCCGAGGTACTTCTTGATCAGCTCGGGGTGGTTTTTCACCGCCTCGCTGAACGAGCAGAAGATGATGCCCATCTCCTCGAGCTTGCCCTTGAAGGTGGTTGCGACCGAGACGCTGTCGAAGACCGCATCGACCGCCACGCCGGCGAGCATCTTCTGCTCCTCCAGCGGGATGCCGAGCTTCTCGTACGTGCGGAGCAGCTCGGGGTCGACCTCGTCGAGGCTCTTCGGGCCGTCGGCAGCCGACTTCGGCGCGGAGTAGTAGCTGGCGGCCTGGAAGTCGATGGGGGGGTATTCGACGAAGGCCCAGGTCGGCTCCTCCATCTTCTGCCAGGTCGCAAACGCCTGGAGGCGCCACTGGAGCAGCCAGTCGGGTTCGCCCTTCTTCATCGAGATGAAGCGGACAACCTCCTCATTGAGGCCGGGCGGGAGGCTATCCGCCTCGATGTCGGTGACCCAGCCCCACTCGTACTCCTTGTTGGCGAACTCGTGGATGGTGTCGTCATGCGAGCTCATGGTTCTCGTCACTCTCCTCGGTCGTTCCGATCAGGGCTTCGACCTTGCACCCGATGGCCATGTCGCTCAGGCGTACGCCGCTCAGGGCCGATCGAACAGCCTCGTTGATCCGGTTCCAGTTCTGCTTGCAGGGACAGGTGTCCTGGATCAGGCAGTCCTTGCTCTGCTCGTCCAGACAGTCGGTGATCGCGATCGGACCCTCGACCGCCTCGATAATGTTCGTGATGCTGATCTCGTTGGACGCACGCGCCAGCGAATAACCGCCTTTGACGCCGCGGGTGGACTTGAGGACACCACCGCGCGTCAGGCACTTGAGAATCTTGCTGACCGTGGGCAGGGGAAGGTTGGAGCCCTCCGCCATCTCCCGCGCGCTCAGGACCGCCGTCTCGTTCTTCCCTCCGAAGAGCGTCATGAGGACGATCCCGTAGTCGGCCTGTCGTGTGATTCGCAGCATGGCAGAAATAGTACCTCCAAGGTCCCTTATTGCCAAGAGACCGCTTGATAGGCCTATTTTCAACCCGGCCCCAAGCAAATGGGACCATTTGGGGCGTGATGCAAGCCCCTTCCGCGCAAGGGCTTACGACCAGCTCAAATTGAAGCCCTGGGGCGGCCCGGCCATCGCGTCGAGTCGCGAGATCGTCTCCTTGGCGATCGAGTGGAATCCCTGGGCCGTGGCCGAGTCCGGCGCGGCAATCGAGACGGGCTGACCTTCGTCGCCGCCCGGCGGGACGGCCGGGTCGAGCGGAAGCGTGCCCAATAGCGGCACCTTGAATCGCTCCGCCGCCTTGCGGCCGGCACCCTTGAGGAAGATGTCGGTGGTGACGCCGCACGCGGGGCAGGTAAAGCCCGCCATGTTCTCGACGACGCCGGCGACCGGCACCTTGACCTGCTCGAACATCTCCATCGCTTTCAACACGTCCAGCAGCGCCACGTCCTGCGGGGTGGTCACGACCACCGCGCCGGAGAGCGGCACCGTCTGCGCAAGGCTCAACACCGCGTCGCCGGTGCCCGGCGGCAGATCGACGATGAGGTAGTCGAGCTCGCCCCAGGCGACGTTGGTGAGCAGCTGCTGCACCATCTTGCCGACCATCGGACCGCGCCAGACGACCGCGGACTGGTCTTCCGGCAGCAGGAAGGCGATCGAGATGACCTTGATGCCGTGCCGCATCGCGGGGATGACGCGCTGATGCTTGTCGCCTTCCGCCTGGTAGTCCGAGCAGCCGGTCATGACGGCGGCGCTGGGGCCGTAGATGTCGGCGTCGAGCAGGCCGACGCGCTTGCCCTGCTGCGCGAGCGCGATGGCGAGGTTCACGCTGACGGTCGATTTGCCCACGCCGCCCTTGCCCGCGCCGACGGCGAGGATGCGATCGACCTTCTCGAGCGGGTTCGGCGCCTGCTGCTGCGGCGGCTGCTGCGCCGGCGTCGGCTCGGCGAAGGAGATGAAGACGTCCTTCACGCCCTCCACGCCGCGGACCGCGGTCTTGACGCGATCGGCGAAGGCGGGCTTCTCCGGCGTCGGGATCGCCGCGGCGATCGTGACGAGCACCTTTCCGTTGGTCTCCTTGAGACCGACGACCTGCTCGATGGGCAGGACGCTGGAGAGAGCCTCCTTGATGGGGGCGGAAAGATCAGCCATCAGATCGCAACCTCCTCGCCCCGCTCGAAGTCCTTCTCGCCGCGTCGGACCCGGCAGGCGGTGGTGTGGGCGTCGTGTTCGAAAAAGAGGATCCACTCCTCGTCGGCCGCGCGACCGAGCCACTCGACCTTCTCCGCGATGGTCTTGAGCGGTTCGTTGTCGTAGGCCATGACGTACGGCGTGCGCAGGTGCGTCGCCGTGGGCACGAGATCGGCGGTGTAGAGCAGCGTCTGCCCGTCGCCCTCGATCTTGACCAGCTGCTGACCCGGCGTGTGTCCGTCCACGACGAGGAGTTCGATGCCGTCGGCGACTTCGATGCGTCCGTCGTGCAAAACCAGCCGGTCCTGCTCGAAAAGCGGCATGAAATCGAGCGGCCGGTAGCTCGCCCGGTCCTTCGGCGCCGGGTCGCGCGCCCACTCGAACTGCGCGCGCTGCAGGTGGTAGCGCGCCTGCTCGAAGACGGGCGTGCCGTCGGCGCGGGTCGACCCGCCGCCGTGGTCGAAGTGGAGGTGGGTGAGCACCACGTCGGTGATCGACGCCGGGTCGTGGCCGGCGGCGCGCACCGCTTCGTCCGGCAGCAGGGCGTTTTCCAGCCGGTAGATGCCGTTCTGTTTGTCGCTCCACTTGTCGCCGATGCCGGTGTCGACGAGCCAGGTCCGCTCGCCGTCCTTCACGAGCATCAGCCGCATCCCGAGGTCGATGCGGTTCTTCTCGTCGGGCGGATTGGTCCTGGCCCAGAGCGGCTGGGGGACGACGCCGAACATCGCGCCGCCGTCGAGGGCGAAGTCGCCGCTGGGGACGGTGTGGATCTCGAATTGGCCGAGGCGCAGCACGCGCGGTATTCTGCCCCAAGTGGACGAGCCGAAGAAGGAACGGCTGCACGTGCGCGCGACCCCGTGGAAACGGGCCGTCTCGGAGCAGGTTCTCGATCACATCGGGGAGCCGCCCGCGTACGTGAAGCGCGCCGCTCGCCTGGAGCGCGCCGTCGAAGCGCTGCACGCCCGAGCCGAACGCCACTACCGCTCGCTGACGCGGTTCGTGGAGCTCCGGCGGAAGGAGCTGGCCGCCGCGCCCGCGCGCAAGAAGGAGCGCGCGCAACGCCGCCTGGCCGAAACCGTCGACCGCTGCAACGCGCGCTGGCGCAAGTGGCTGGAGGCGGACGGGCGCTATGACGCGGTCAACCGCCAGATCGACGACTTCAACCGTTACTACAACCTCGAGCGACAGGCGGCGCTCAAGCACGTGCCGATGAGCTTCGTGCGCGCCGACCCGAAGGACCACTTAGGGCCCGAGGACCTGCTGCAGCGCTACCGCTTGATGAGCACGTAGCTGAGCGGGCTCGCCTTGATGAACTGGTCGCCCGGCTTGAGCTGGAAGGTCTGCGACACATCGCGCTTGCCGCGCCGATCACGCACCTCGTTGTACAGCACGACCGAATCGCCCTCCTGCGTGGAGGTGTAGGCGGTCCCATCCGCGAGCTGTTTGACTTGCGGGTTGGTCATCACCGTCTTGCGCACGAAGCCGCTGTGCACCGTGTAGCCGGACTGCTCGTTCATGTGCTGGTCGAGCGTGGGGCTGGCGCAGCCCGCCAGAAAGGGGCCCAGCAAGGGGCCCAGGAGGAAGAGGGACAGAACGCGTCGCATTACTCCGCCTCCGCGAGCTTCTTCAGGTTGGCGAGGCCGGCGTCGAAGGAACGGCCGATCGTCCGCGGCATCAGCATCGCCAGCCAACCGCCGCCCGCCGTGTCCATGCGGCCCTGCATCGCCCAGGTGACCTTGATGCGGTCGTTCTCCGCCTCTTCGTAGCGCACCTGGCACTTGCT
>JBCDBY010000306.1:0-5295 GCA_039182715.1 Planctomycetota bacterium | reverse complement strand
GTAACGGCCCATCTGCGCGAGGCTGTTGGCCAGATTGAACAGCGCGTCCGGCGCTCGCGGCTGCGCGTCGGTCACCGCACGAAACTGCACGATCGCTTCCGAGAAGCGCCCCTTCCGGTAGAGCTGCACGCCCCGATTGAAGCGTGCGGTCAGCAACGTCGGATCGATCCGGGCGGCCGCCTCGAAGTTGCGTTTGCGCGCGTGGCGCTCGGCGAGGAACCGGCTGACGAGCGGGTTGTCGGGATCGAGTTCGTAGGCGGCCTCGTAGAGCGGCAGCGCTGCCTCGTCCCCCTTCTCCGCGCGCAGCAGAATGCCCTCGTGCAGAAGTCGCGCCGCGCGCGTCGGCGCCACTGGGAGGTCGGGCCGCAGCTCGGTTGCGTCCTGCTGCATGGCGAGCAGTTCCCGAAGATTCATCAGCGTCAGGTCGGTCGAGTTGAGCAGATCGAAGGACTTGGGCACCGTCGACTGGATGTGCATGTTGTCCTCGGTGTTGAGAATCCCGTTCCGCGCCCACGCGCGCACCGCCTCGCCGCGCACCACGAAGTGGCGCAGGTAGGGGCCGGGATTCTCGTCGTACGGCTCGTCGCCACCGAGAATCATCATGTAGCCCCCCGCCAGCCAGAGCGAGACGTTCGGATAGACCTCGCCGAACGTGCGCACCAGCGAGCGCATTTCCGCGGGCCCAATCTGCGCCAGCGAAATCCACTGCGCCATGCGCCCACCCTTGCGCAGCAGGGCGCGACAGCGGCGGAAGTGCTCGAGCGTGTAAAGAGCGCCGACGCCCGTGCGATACGGGAAGAAGAGCTCCTGCACGACGAGATCGAAACGCCGATCGGTGAGCCGGACGAAGCTGCGGCCGTCGTCGCATACGAGCGTGAGGCGCGGATCCTCGAGCACGGCGCGATTCTCGTGCTCGAACCAGCGCGACGCCTCGATGACGCCGGGCGAAATCTCGACGCAAACCGCGCGGTCGACCGTCTCGGGCATCGAGGCGCCGAGCGTGATGCCGGTGCCGAGCCCGACGACGAGAAGCTCCTGGTGCCGTCCGTGCACCGCCAGCGGGAGCTCGCCCTGCAGCCGCTCGAGCGCGACCTGATCGGGATCGCTGCCGCCCTCCTGTCTCCGGCGGCTGGAAAGGAGCTGGCGCGCGCCGTTGCCGCGATCCTCGATGACCTCGGTGACACCGGCGCCATCCTCGTGGTGGAACAGCAGGTCGACGTCGGCCATCGCGCGACCGCGAAAGGTGACGTCGCCGGCCACCGCCGTCAACAGGCAGAGAGCACCGACCACGCCGGCGCCCCATCGTGCGCGGCGCAGCCAGAGGGCGGCGAGGATCACGGCGGTCGCCGCGACCAGCGTGGCGTGAACGCCGATCGTGGGCACGAGCAGAAAGCTCGCGAGCAGACCGCCAAGCACACAGCCGATGTTGTGCCCGCACCAGATTCGCCCCACGGCGGAGTTGGTCAAACCGCGGCAAAGCGAAGGAATCGCGATGCCGTACGCGACGCAGGGCAGTCCGACAATCGCGAAGACGAGGAGCGCCTCGAGCGCGAGGAATGCGCTCAGCGACGAGCCGCTCACGACCGCGTTCCAGCCGTCGTGCAGGGCGCCCATCAAAAATCCGGGCAGCAGCTGCGCGCCGCCGAGAGCGACGAGCGTCCATCCGAAGGGTGGCGACCAGCGCCGCGCGAGCAACGCGCCCGTCGCGAGACCGACCATCACCACCGCCACGACGACGCCTTCGGTGTAGGTCGTCTGATCGACGATCAGCCAAACGAGGCGAAACCAGACGACCTGGACGGCGAACAGCGACACACCGAGCAGGAATGCGACGACAACGGAGGCGCGATGCACGTGCGAGCGCGCTTCCGCCACGAAAGCCGGCACGTCGCGCGCGCGCACGGACAGCGCCGCCAGGAGCAGGCTGCCGGCGCCGAGCCCGCGAAACGCGTCGTCGAACCCAACGACGGCGGACGGCACCACGCTGGCCGCGAGCGCGCCGAGCACGGAGCCGACCGTGCCGAAGAGGTAGACGCGGGAGGCGCCCGCACCGCTGAAGAGCGGGTACAGAGCACCGAGCGCCGCCGCGGTCGGCCCGAGTAGCACCGCGGCACACAGAATGCGGACCGCGGTGCGCCCGACGGCGCCGAGCCCGGCCGCCCACGCGTCGTGTACCAGGGCGGCCCCCTCCCAAAGGAAGGGGACCGCCAGGCACCAGAGACCAGTCAGGACTTGCAGTGTCAGAAACCGGGTCCGTACGTCCCAGTCCCGTTTCCCCCACTTCGCGACGGCGGCCGCGCCCGCCGCATAGCAACCCACGAACACCGAGATGCCGGTTCCGACGGCCGGAAGGCTGGCGCCGAACAACAGCGCCAGCCGCTTGAGCCACAGCACTTCCAGCGCGAGCCCGATCGCGGCGGCGCTCGCATAGAGGAAGAGAACCGGCGTCCGAACGGCTACCACGTGGCGGTGTAGTACAGGGCCGCCGACACGTTGAATCCGTGCCCAGGCGTGCCCTGGTAGGTCACGTATGCCTTGTCGGTGAGATTGTCGAACGAGACGGTGAGCCGGAAGCCCCGCGCCCAGTCGGGCATCTCCTCCCCGGACGGACGCCACTCCATGAACAGGTCGTAGAGGGTGTAGCCGCTGGATTGGAACTCCCCGTCCGGCACGCGCTTCTGGCTATCGAAGATGCGAACCCGGAAGCCGGCACGTACGCCAGCCGGCAGGTAGGTGTAGTCGAACCCGAGGTTCGCGAAGTCTGGTGGGATGGTCGCCAAGGGTTGGTCGTCCGTTTCGTTGGTTCCCTTCACATAGGAGTAGTTTCCCCAGATCCGGAAGTCGTTCTGGAACGAGTACTCGACCTCCAACTCGTAGCCCCAGATGCGCGCGTTGGCCACGTTGCGGTTCTGATACAGACCGAACGGCGGACCGAGCATGGCGTCGGGCTGCACGAGCTGCAGCTCGATGAAGTCCTCCGCCCAGGTGCGGTAGTAGACGCCGCGGAACCGGAAACCGCCCTTCTTGAACCGCAGACTCGCCTCGGCCGACTGGCTCGTTTCGGGATCGAGATCGGGGTTGGGGATGAACGTCGCCACCCCGACGGGCGCGGGCGGCGGACCGACCGGAAACGCGAAGTGCGTACCCGAGATGAAGAGCTCGGAGAAGGTCGGGGCGCGGAAGCCGTCCGCGTAGTTCGCCGCGAGGACCAGGTAGTCGCCGTCGGCGAGGTTGATCTCGTCGTCGAGCGTCACCAGGGCACCGATCTTCGGGCTGAGGTTGTTGTCGTTGCGGCTGTCCTGGTCGGTCGCCTCGAGGTCGAAGTAGTCCCAGCGCAGGCCGGGGACGATCGTCACGAGGTTGTCCCAGAGCATGATTTCGGCCTGGGCGTAGAGACCGAGGTTGTTCGAACGGCCATCGGGGAACAGCGTGAAGGTGCCGCCATTGCGCGTCGCTTCCTGCTCGTCCCGGTAGTACTCGACGCCGTAGGTGAAGCGCGTCAGCGTGTTCGACGTGGCGAGATCCGAAGTGTTGTAGACGTTCACGCCGAACGTGTCGTAATCGATCTTGTCCGCCTGTCCGTTCGAGGGACTGGTTTCGCTGGCGACCGTTTCGTCGATGCGCATGTCGTTGAAATAGACGTTGGCACGCAGGTCGACCCACGGATTGGACGCATCGCGCCGCTCGTACTCGATGCCGTAGGTGTGTTGCCGGGTCTTGCGGTCGACGAGCAGGTTGGACGTGTCGTCCGGGTCGATCACCGAACCGTTGCGCGGCTGGTCGCCCTTGGCATCGAACAACAGGTAGCGGAACGCGAGACGGTCGACCGACGTCGGGCTCCACACCACCTTCGCGATGGCATTGTTGCGATCGAGCGCGCTGAACGGGATATCGCCGAGATTTCCTCCGAGCGCGATGTCGTTCGAGAAGCGCCCGGTGTAGCCGAACAGGTACTCGACGTTGTTCCACGGGCCCTCGCGGGCAAGACGGCCGGCGATGATCGGGCTCACGTTGAACTCGTCATTCACGGTTTGCAGGCCGATGCCGATCTGCATGCCGAAGATGCTGTCGCCGCGCAGGATGTCGCTCGGATCGAGCGTGCGCATGTTGAACGCACCACCCAACGCGTTGCTGCCCTGCAGGGCGGAGGACGGCCCCGCGATGATTTCGGCGCTGCGCAGGAAATTGGGCTCGACGAAGACACGGCCGCGATGCGCCGACGAGAAGGTCAGACGTCCGCCGTCGATCGTGTTCAAGACACGCTCGCCCTGGAGTCCGCGAATGTTCGGGGACTGGCCCAACGTACGCGTGCCGTCCGCCACGGTGACGCCCGGCAGATAGCGGAGAACGTCTTCAATGTCCGACGCGAGCACGTCGTCGAGCTGCTGCCGATCCTTCAGCTGCGTGGAGTTCGGCTGCAGGTCGCGCGACCGCTCGGTCAAGGTCGCCGTCACGATGATCTCGCCGAACCGTGCGGGATCGTTCGGGTCCTTGGTCGACGCGCCCGCCGCCTCCGCCTTCTTCGATGCGTCCGGACTCTTCGGCGCCGCGGACTTTTCTCCGCCAGCCCCGCCGTCGTCCTGCGCGTGCGCGTCCAGGGGAACGAGCAACAGAATCGCGATCATGAACGCGATCCGGCCCGGAATGCGATGCCCCAGGGCATCCCTCATGAAGAACTCCTCTCCTGCTAAATTGAGAGGAGATCCGGGGGGATCCCCTCTCGGTTCGCAAAGGGGGTCGTCCGGTCGACTTTGCACAGGCGCCGGACGACTCCCGACTCAGATTTTCGATGGGTTGATCGCAGGCGAACGAGGCCGACGGCGATCCCGCTTTCGCCCCCCCGCCCAGCCGTCCCGTCGGCCGCGCCGATCTCGTCCGCTGCCGGTGGGGTTTCAGCTCCCAGGTGATCCTGAGAATCATTCTCAAGAAAGAATGAAAGTCAAGCGGGACGGGCCGATTTCGACGATTTCGGGCGCTGTCGTCTCGTTGCATGCTGCGCACCCACAGAGGGCGCGTGGGCTGACCAACGCGCCGCAGAGCCCCCGAGAGTCCATCCATCCTCCGCCTCTCGTGCGCCGTTCGCCCTAGCCTGCATCATTCATGACCCCGCGGGTTCTGGCCGGTCCGGATCGCCGAGTTCGGGAATGCCTTCTGGGCCATCCCTCGTCGCAGTGACTCCCGCCACGTGACTCCTGCCACGTGACTCCTGCCACGTGACTCCTGCCACGTGACTCCTGCCACGTGACTCCTGCCACGTGACTCCTGCCACGTGACTCCTGCCACGGCTTCCTCGGG
>JBCDBY010000305.1:0-5313 GCA_039182715.1 Planctomycetota bacterium | reverse complement strand
TTTGATCCCAGCGTCAGTTCAATCCACAGACCCGCCCCGGTCATGGAGTTCGTTCTCTCGGCGGGGCGGGTCTGTGGATTGAACTGACGCTGGGATCAAACCCGAAGGTCGACTGGCTGCCCGGGATAAGTCTGGAGCTGATCTTCGGCCTGCCTCCGGTTTGGGCCCCGGATCGGGGCGACGTCGACTTCGAAGGCTGGCGCCTGCAGGCCGAAGCGATCGCGACGGCGGAGATGCTTCCGATCGCCAGCAAGTTCCGCCGCAAACAGAAGCCGTACTGGAAGTCGCACTACGCCACTCTTCTGCACGGGCAGAACCACGACGGATATTGGCCCGCCGTCGGACCGTGGTCGGAAGGGGCGCGCGCCGGCCCTGTCTTCAGCACCGCCTGCGGCGTTCTCGCCATGTTGGCCAAGGAGCAGTTCGACGCGACGTTTCTCGATGCGAACGCCAAGCGACGGCCGGGCGCGTACGGTGTCGCGCGCAAGTCGCTGCTCGCTCTCGCGAAGTCCGAGAACCCACGCATCGCGTTCGCGGCGCACGCCGCCCTCGACTAGCGCGACTTCCAGAGGCGCAGCGTGTTGTCGCCGCTGACCGAGGCGAGGGTCTCGCCGTCGGGGCTCCAGGCGATGTCGTAGACGTAGTGGTCGTGGCCGCGCAGGACGACGACCTCCTCGCCGCGGTCGAGGTCCCAGAGGCGCACGGTGCCGTCGTCCGAGGCGGAAGCGAGACGGTCCCCGCCGGCGGGCTGGAAGGCGAGCGCGTAGACGGCCACGAGGTGGCGGCGCATGCGCTGGCGAATGGCGCCGCTGCGCGCATCGAGCTGGAGGATCGCGCCGGTGCGGTCACCGGCGAGGATCTGCCGGCCGTCCGGCGAGATGGTGAGCGCGGTGATCTCGTGGTGCGACGCGGCGAACTCCTCGCGCAGCTTCAGCTCGGTGTCGAACACCTGCACGCGGCCGCGCGCCGTGCCCTTGTAGATGCGCCGGCCTTCCGGCCCGATGGCGATCGCCGGCGTCGGCTGGTAGGGCTGCTCGGTCGGCGGCTCCCAGACGTGCTTCAGCTCGAATCCGGGAATCGACACGATGCAGACGCCGCCGAACGAGCCGCCGGTCGCGAGGAAGTCGCCCTTGGGCGAAATGGCCAGCCTTGAGAAGACCTTCGTCGGGATCGACATGGTGAGCTTCTTCTGGCCGTAGCGGTCGAACACGCTGAGCCGGTTGCGGTTCGTGCCCCCGTCGACGCCGGCACCGGTGCCGATGAAGCACTCGCCGTCCGGCGTGAAGCGCGCGGTGTAGACGCGCGGCAGACCGAAGTCGATCGTCGTCATGACCGCACCGTCCTCGCGCAGCCGCCGCATGGTGCCGTCCCAGCCCGCCGTGATCAGCCCCGTGCCGTCGGGCGCGAAATCGACCGCGTAGATGTACGGATGCGGATTGCCCGCCGTGCGCGCGCGGTGCGGCGTGCGCGTCACGCGGGCGCCGCGCTCCTCGTAGTCCCAGACGCGGATCTCCTCGACGCCGAGCGCGTAGAGCTGCGTGCGGTGCGGTTCGAAGGCGAGCGCCGACGTGCCGAGCGGGCCGGTGAGAATCGCATCGCACTCACCCGTCGACCATCGCCAGACCCGCACGTTGCCGTCGGCGGACGCCGAAGCGAGTCGGTCGCCCTCCTCGCTGAACGCGACGCATCGCACGGCGGCGCGGTGTCCCTTGAGCTCGGTCACCAGCTCGCCGGTCTCCGTTCGCCAGATGCGGATGAGTCGATCGCGCGATCCGGTGGCGATCAGCGAGCGGTCCTTGCTGATCGCGATCCCGAAGATCTGATCGTCGTGGGAGACCACGGAACGCTTCTTCGTTGCCGTCTCCGCGTCCCAGTAGTCGATCGTCACGCGGTTCTGCTCCGCACGGTAGGAGTGCCCATCGACGCCCAGCGGCCCGTGCACCAGGACGTCACTGCGCGGGCGAAGCGGCGTCTGCTGGATGAGCACCCGCCCGGACGCGGCGTGCACGACGGTGCACGGCTTCGGCAGCTGCACGTCCTCGAACTCCTCGCGGTCGAGCGTGAGGACCATGCGCCCCTTGGTGTCGTAGTACGCCGTGACCGCGGCAACCGGCCCCTGCAGGTTGCCGGCCGTCGACGGCACGTCGCGCAGCAGGCCGCCGCGGCGCACCTCGAAGAACTCGCTGTTGCGCGGCACCCGCTGCACCGAGTTGTCGGTCGCCGCCGTGAGGTGGCGCCACTCCCACGACCGGTGTTTCTCCGGCACGTACGCGAGATGCATGCGCGCGGTGGACGGGTCGTTGCGGTCGAGCGCGGAGGCGGCGACGTCGACGGCGGCGAACGCGGCGCGGCGCTCCGCTTCGGCGAGACCGCGCAGCGCCATGAAGAACCCGACCAGCAGCGCCAGCATGGCCGCGAGGGTGAGCGCGAAGGGCAGACGATGGCGCACCAGCAGCTTGCGAAGCTGATAGGCGCGCGACGGCGGGCGCGCCTCGACCGGCTCCTGCCGCAGCGTGCGCCGCAGGTCGTCCGCCATGGCGGCGGCGGTCGCGTAGCGACGGTCGGGATCGGGATCCATCGCCTTGCCGACGACCGCACCGAGGTCACCCTCGACATAGTTGGGAAGCGCTTCGCCGGAGACGAGCGCGGTCAGCATCTGGACGCCGGTGCGATCGGGAATCGGATGGTCGCCGTGCAGCACCTCGTGCGCCAGCACGCCAAGCGCGTAGACGTCGCAGCGCGTGTCGACATCGACGCCCTGCGCCTGCTCCGGCGCCATGTAGTCGACGGTGCCGATGACGGAACCGTCCATCGTCTCGCGCTCGTCGACATCGAGCGGACGCGCGACGCCGAAGTCGAGCAGCTTGGGCAGACCCTCCTTCGACACGAGCACGTTGCCCGGCTTGATGTCGCGATGGATCACACCGTGCCGGTGGGCGTGATCGATCGCATCGCAGACATGCGCGAGCAGCTGCACGCGCTCGCGCTCGGTCGACTTGCGCGCCTGCAGCGTGATCCACGGTCCCTCGACCAGCTCCATCACGAGGTAGGGCACGCCGGCGCGGGTCGTCTCGACCACGTGAATCTGCGCGATGCCCGGGTGCTTGAGGCGCGCCAGGATCTCCGCCTCGCGCCGGAAGCGGCTCAGCACGTCGTCGCCCATCGTGTCGCGGCGCAACAGCTTGATGGCGACCTTGCGCTTCGGGTGGCGCTGCTCCGCCTCGTAGACGGTGCCCATGCCGCCCTTGCCGATCTGGCGGATCACGCGGTAGGAGCCGATGCGGCGCGGCGTGCGCTCCTGCACCGGGTCGTAGGTGGGCGGATCTTCGCCCAGCAGGCGGGCCAGCAGCTCGCGCGCCTCGGGGTCGTCGAAGCACTCCTTGTCGAGCATCGACGTACGGTCACCGCACGACATCTCCTTCGCCAAGCGATAGAGCTCGGCGATGCGGCGAGTGTGCATGCGCTCAACCATCGACAGACCAATCCCGAATCCTCCCTGAGATCGGCAATCGGCGGTCCGCAACTGAAGCGCCGCGATGCGGCTTCGGTGCCGCACATTGGGCCACTTAAGTCGTTGCGGGGGAGCGATTTGCGCGCTCGGCTCGGCGTCAGAGCAGGCTGGCGATGACGTCGAGGGCCTGGCAGCGAATCAGGTAGTTGTAGTGGCGCACCAGCTGGACCGAAAGCGGGACCGCGCGGGGGTCGCCGATCGCGCCCAATCCGATGACGGCCATCGCCCGCACGGAGGCCGGATTGCGGTCCAGCTTGTACTGCCGGCGCAGCACCTGCACCAGTTCGTCCGACGCCTGCGGGACGAGCCCGAGGGCCATGATGATCGACCCGCGCGTCACCGCGTTGCCGTTCTCCTCGAGGATCGGCTTGAGCGTGCGAATCGCGCCGCTGCGCTGCAGCAGAACGAGCGCCACGGCGGCATTGCCCTGGATCTTCGGATCGCGGTAGCGCGTGAGCGCGCGCTCCACCGCGGGCACCGCGCTCTCGTCGCCGTGCAGGCCGAGCGCGAGCGTGCCGTAGGCGAGGACGTCGGCGCCCGTTCCCGTACCGGTCCGGCTGGCGCCACCCTGCCGCACGGGACGGCCGGAGCCACCGATCGAGGTCTTCTTCAGGTACTTCGACGTCAGGGCGACGGCCGGATTGTGGCGCGCCAGCCCGAGCGCGATCGCGAGCGCCGAGCGGAGCGACGGCGTCTGCGGCTTCTCGTACGCGAGCATCAGCGTGTCGCGCGCCTCCTTCGAACGGCCCCCGAGAAGTCCCAGCGCGAGGTACGCGAAGGCGCGGTCGTCATCGACGTTGAAGACGTTGCGCCGCAGGTAGTCCTGCAGGATCTCCACCGACCGCTCGCCGCCGATGCGCGCCAGCGCCATCGTCGCGAAGTGCCGCACCGCCGGCCGGCGCCTCTCGTCGCGGATGAACCGCGCGAGCCGCTCCACGTCGCGCGTCTCCTCGCTGCGCACCAGCCCCGCGAGCGCGATCGGAATCGACTGACGCACCGCGAGCGGCACCTCGCGGCGGTCCATGATGCGGAAGAGCTGGTCCTTGTACGTGCGCGCGCGACGGCGGCCGAGCGCGGTGATCGCGAGCCCCTGCGTCGCCTCGGTCCACCTGCGCGAACCCAGCGCGACGCTGAACAGCGTGTCGTCGACGTCGAACTTGCGATCGACGAAGCCGAGCAGGTGCGCCGCGAAGCGTCGCCGGTCCTCCTCCGACACGGTCGGGGACTGCGACGCCTTGAAGCGCATGCTGGAGCGGTGATAGCGCAGGTGCCAGAGCAGCACCGCGAGCGAATCCTTCGTGCCGTCGCACATCAACGACGTCAGCGCGAGACTGCGCAGCGGGATCGGTCGCTGCTTGTCGCCCGCCTGCGTCGTCATGAGGCCGCGGTTGCCCGGCAGCGCGAGTGCGCTCATTCCGTAGACGACCGCCTCGTGCACCGTCCACCACTTCTCCCGGGGCACGTCGATGCGACGTCGAAGACGCCGGTTGAACTCCGGGTCGCCGAACTTGCCGAGCGCCACCGCAGCCGCCGACCGCACGTCGTGGTACGAGTCGTCGAGGGCCTCGAGCAGGATGTCGCGCAGCACCGTCTCGCGCAGCTTCTTGCGGTGGAGCGCCCCGTTGGCGTCGCGCATCACCGCGCCGCCGCTGACCGGCGTGCCGCGCAGGCGGCTCGCGAGATACCACTCGCGGTTGTAGGTCCACCAGATCTCCCAGTTGTGCTCGCGACCGCCGGAGACGACCGTCGTGGGCGCGCCGCCGCGCTTGCCGGTCGGCGTGGCGGTGCCGCCCGGCACCGAA
>JBCDBY010000304.1:0-5361 GCA_039182715.1 Planctomycetota bacterium | reverse complement strand
CGCCCGCTATCGCAAGCTGCTCGCCGATCATCCCGGCTACGAGAACGCAGCCTCCAATCTCGCGGAAGTCGAGCGCATGCGGACGCGCGGCAGCCGCGGGTAGCGGTCGCTACCGCGCCGAGCCGTAGAAGTAAAGCTCCAGGAGTGCGAGCTCCTCTTCGTTCGGCTTCCGTCCCCGCGGGTAGTACATGCCCGTGTCCGCCCAGAACCCCTCGGGGTCGCCGATCTTCGCCTTGAAGTACGCCCGCGTGTACAGCTCCGTGAACCGTTCACCGCGCGGTATCGGCGGGCCGTCCTCGCCGCCCTCCGGGTCGCCGTCGATGACGTGGCAGCGCGCGCAGCGGAACTTCTTGAGCGCGGCGGTGATGCCCGCCTGCTGCTCGTCGGTCAGGACGTTCGTGTCGTCGGTCGCGATCGGCAGCGACGCATCCTCTTCATTCGCGAACTCGGGATCGACCTCGCGCGTCGCGGCGAGGGCGGAGAGCGAAACGACGATCACCGCCAGCACGCCGGCGACGGCGACCTCGGCTCGACGCGTGCCGTTCCGCGCGATCCACGGCAGGAAGAGAATGAGCGCGAAGGTCGCCACCGGCAGCACGCCGCCGATGAGGAACGTGAAGCCGTCGACGCGATGCAGCAGTTCGTTGACCCAGAGGAAGAACCACTCCGGCTGTGCGTCGGCCGCGGGCGGCTTGCCCGGCTGGCCGATCTCGCCGATCGCCGGGGGCCAGACGAAGGCAAGCGCGGCCAGCGCGCCCAGAACCGCCGTGCCGCCCTTCGCGGCGCCCGCCACGAATCCGCTCGCCGTCGTCTTCTCGCGCCGCGCGGCCGCGACGATCCACGCAAGCAGCAGCATCGGCAAGACGACGATGTGCACGGTGTAGAGCCGCGCCAGCAGTGCGCTCGCGACCACCGGGCCGCCGAGCACCGCGTCTCCTACCGCTTCGCCCACGAGCGGAGTCGAGCGAGCGACGCCCTCCAGCACCAGTGCGCCGGCATACGCGCGTTCGTCGCCGACCAGCAGATAGCCGGTGTAGGCGAAACCGAACGAGAGCAGCAGCAGCAGGACGGTCGCAACCCACGGGCGGTGGTGGGGCCGCCGGTACTGCGCGTGCCAGAAGAGCCGCGCCAGCTCGGCGAACGCGAGCAGGATCGCGAGCGTGCCACCCCAGTGATGCAACCCGCGCAGCAGCCACCCGAGCGCTGCCTCGTCCTGGATCGTGCGGACCGCGGGCTGGGCCGCCGCCCAGGTGGGCGCGTACTGCATCGACAAGAACACACCGGTCGCGACGCACGCGCTCGCGGCGATGACGGCGAGCCTAAGCACGAACCTCGATCGCCCCGTCCTGCACGCGTGTCTCGAGCGTCGGCAACGGAACCGACACCGGACCGGAGACCGGCTGCCCCGCCGCATCGAACACGCCGCGATGGCAGGGGCAGCGGAACTCGCCCTCCTTGAAACGTACCGTGCACCCGAGGTGCGTACAGCGCGCGTCCAAGGCCTTGATGCCCTCGCCGTCGCGCACGAGGTAGATCGGCCGTTCCGCCGTCTCCCAGCCCGCTCTCACCGCGAGCCGGACGCGCAGCGCCGGTTGCCCTTCGAACTCCTCCGGCTTGGCCACGACCTGCCAGCCGCCGTCCTGCGGTCGACGACCGAGCAGTGATACCAGCCCGGACCCTCCGCAGAGGGCGCCGAACAGCAGCGTGAACCAGCGCAGGAAGCCGCGGCGTTCCATGCGCCGATTGTAGCTAAGCGAAGGTGCTTCCCGAACCGCTCAGGCCGTGTTCGGCGAGCGTCACGCGCTTCCCGGCATCGTCCGTCACGCACCCGATGACCTGCGAACCCTCGCCGAGGATCTCGCATGCCCGCTTTGCGTCGCTCTCCGGCACCACCGCGCACAGCCCGACGCCCATGTTGAACACGGTGTACATCTCGGCGTTCGAGACGTCGCCCAGCTTCTGGATGAGCGTGAAGATGGGGTGGGGCGCGGGAAGCGCGTCGAGCTCGAAACTCACCTTCGCCGCGACGCGATTCAGGTTGAGCAGTCCGTCGCCGGTGATGTGGCAGAGCGCGTGGACGTCGACTTCGGAGCGGAACAGCTCGAGGCTCTCGCGGACGTAGATCCGCGTCGGCGTCAGCACCGCTTCGCCCGCCGTCATGCCGAGCTCGTCGACATGCTGGTCGAGCGCGAGGCCGCCCTTGTCGAATAGCGCCTTGCGCGCCAGCGTGAGTCCGTTGCTGTGCACGCCGCTGCTCGGTACGCCGATGACGACGTCGCCGGCGGTCGCCTTCGAGCCGTCGTTGAGGTCCTTGGTGGCGACCACGCCGACGGCGGTGCCGACCAGGTCGAGACCGTGGCCCGGCTTGGCGCCGCGGATCATGTCGGGCAGCTGGGCCGTCTCGCCACCCGGGATGGCGATGTTGGCCTGCCGGGCGCCCTCGAGCAGCCCCTGCGCGACCTGTTCCATCACGCCCGGCTGCAGGTGCTCGACACCGATGTAATCGACCATCGCGATCGGCTCGGCGCCGATGCAGACGAGGTCGTTCACGTTCATCGCGATGCAGTCGATGCCGACGGTGTCGTACTTGCCCAGCAGCTCCGCAACGAGCAGCTTGCTGCCCACGCCGTCGGTGCAAAGGGCGAGCGCGAGGTCGTCGGTGAGCTTGAGCGCGCTGGCGTAGTAGCCGTTCGGCAGCACCGCCCGGCCCACGTCGGGCCGAAAGGCCGCGGTCTGCGCGAGAATCTTCGCGAGCGCACCGGTTTCGCGCGCCGCCAGGCTGGTGTCGACGCCGGCATCGGAGTAGTTGAGGCCACCCATACATGCGGTGTACCTGCGCCCCCCGGCGTGGTCAACGCATGGCCCGCGAATGGGGGCATGAATGATTTGGAAACGGGTCAGATCCGCGGCGCATGGCCGAGCCACGCACGCTGCGCGTCGCCGTCGGGACGCGCGCGCAGGCGGCGGCTGACCTCGGACAGCAGGTGGCGATGGCGGCGCAGTTCGTCGCCTCCGCCGACCGCCGGCCGGTCGAGGCCCGCGGCCTTGAAGATCGGGAACATGAGCACGCCGACGCCGCGCGCGCCGACGGCCGGCATGGCACGCAGTGAGAGTGCGAAGAAGAGCGAGAGAACGCCGAAGAGCAGCGCAGCCGCGGGAATCGGCGTGCGCCAGAAGTCCTCCGGGCCGGCGGAAACGATGATCAGCAGGCCCACTCCAAGACCGAGCACGGCGCCATACAAACCGAACCGACGGTAGAGCCGCAGGGATTCCTCCGCGTCCGCGAAGATCTCCTCGTCGCTCCGGTCCGACAGATCCATTGCCCCGTTGTAACCCGGCCGGGATGATCGAGAATGCGGATCCATGGCCGTGCGCATCCGCCGGTTCCGCGACGAGGACACGAACCCGCTGGCGACGATCTTCTTCGACGCCGTGCACGCGGTGGACGACCGTCACTACGCCGCGCACGAGCGCGCAGCGTGGGCGCCGGAGCCGCGTCGCGGCGAAGCGTGGCGCGCGCAGCTGGCGGAGCGCGAGACCCTCGTGGCCGAAGTCGACGGTGAGATCGCCGGCTTTCTCGCCTTCGAACCCTGGGGGCGCGTCGACTTCACCTACGTCGCGCCCGCGTTTCAGCGCCGCGGCGTCGCCCGTGCGCTGCATGACCGTGTCCGCGCGCGCGCGGAGGAGCGCCGTCTTGGTCGCCTCGTCGTCGAAGCGTCCCACGTCGCCCGACCCTTCTTCGAGAGCGAGGGATACCGCGTGGTGCGTCGCAACGAGGTCGAACGCCACGGTGTGACGCTCTCGAACTGGATCATGGAGCTACGTCTCGTGCCGCTGCACCGACCGCAGCGCATCTTCGTCGTCGGCAACGCGGGCAGCGGCAAGTCGACCGCGGCCCGCGCCCTCGGCGATCGCACCGTTCTCGAGTTCGACACCGTCGCGTTCGCGGACGAGCAGGGCACCCGGCTCCCCGCCGACGAAGTTTGCAACGGGCTGCGGGGGCGCGACGACCTGGAGCGCGCCGTGCTCGAGGGGTGCTACGCCGATCTCGTGGAGGGCCTTGCGTCCCAGCACGATCACCTCATCTGGCTCGATGTCCCCGTCGATACCTGCGTGACGCATGCACGCGCACGCACGTGGGAGCCGCACAAGTGGAAGAGCGCCGCGGCGCAGGACGCGTTTCTGCCGCAGCTCATCGAGTTCATCGAGCGCTACCCCGACGCCGACGGACCGACCGGTCGCCGCGCGCACGAAACGCTCTTCGAGTCGTTCCCCGGGACGCGCGAGCGACACCGTGAGGCGTTTACGCCAGGCCGGTGAGCGCCCAGGCGAAGTCGAGCGCGATCAGCAGGGCGACGGCCGCGGCGGCCTGGAACTCCGACAGTCGTCCATAGCGCGCGAGGATCGCCCACGCGACGAAGAACACCGGCGCCAGGATGAACGGGCCGAACAGGCCTCCGAGCAGCAGCACCACAAGGAGCGCGGCGATCTTGATGCCGAGCCCGAGATAGACCGAGGTTGCGAACGAGTGCGCGATGTCGCGGTCGACGACGAAGCGCACGACGTGGATGGCGACCCCCCAGAGCAGGCCGCCGATCGCGAAGGCGAAGAGTGCGGTGGGCATGTGGGGGGCTTTACCGCGGCGGGGCGTGGGTTGTTCGGGCGCGGGAGTGGGGGGGCGTCTCGGGGTGAGGCGGCCCGCATCCACCCGGCTCCCGTTCAAATGCGGGGACAATCGCTGCGGGTCATGAAGAGCCTTCGACCCGAATCCGCCGCTCGCGGGAGAAGTAGAACTCCAGCTGCACGTCGAGGTCTACCAGCAGCGCGAGAAGCACGGCCGGCGGGTGAACCGAGAAGGCAAGGACTCCCGGGTCGAGTTCTGCGCGCCCAATCAGGAAGAGCGCATGAGCGCAAACGCCCTCCATCTCGCGGAGGCGACAAAACGCGTCACGAGATGACTGCAGGATGGCGACGGCGCGCGCGAACTGCTGCTCGTAGGTGTGATGCGCGCTCGTCTCGAGGGAAACACCGAACCCACTGTGCGGTGGCAGTTTCGTCGCGTCCCAGTCGGGTGAGACCTCGCCTTGGTGCCAGCAGTAGTCGACGTCGAGGCCGGATTCATCCACGAACTTTGCGGCATCGAAACGCTCGCCCGAGGCCCAGATGCAGCTTTCATTTCCGATGGACGGCAAGTCAGTTCTCTTGAGGCAGTGAGTGGGGATGTAGCGGACCCGGTTCCTCGGACACTCGGTTGAGTCTACTCGCTCAGGCGGCGACCTCCGCCGCCGTGAGCTTCTTGTACTGTTTGCTGGGACTGATCCAGCCGTGGCGCTCGATGAGCCACTTCTCGTTGTAGCGTTT
>JBCDBY010000303.1:0-5364 GCA_039182715.1 Planctomycetota bacterium | reverse complement strand
GTAATCCCGCTATCTAGCGATCCGGGAGTTCGGGGGCGCGGCCCACGGTCTTGCGGAGTTCGACCTTGCCCTTGCGGCTGCCGAAGAAGTTCGTTCCCTGCCCCACCAGGTCCTCCGGACGGAAGCGGGCGATCGGCATCAAGGCGTGCTTCGCGGCAAAGCGGTGATCGAGGCGCGCACGGCGCTTCGACCAGTCCGAGAGCGGTCCCTCGAAGGTGCGGTCGGCGAGCCGGCGATCGAACGCTTCGTGCGCATTCCGCACGCGCTCCTTGGTGAGCGGCTCCTTCGCGCGCAGCAGGTCGCGGGCGAACGTCAGCTCCTCGACGAGGTCCTTCGCCTCGATGAAGCCCGTGACGACGCTCAGCAGCCGCCCGTCGGGCGCGAGCACGAGTAGCTGCACGTTGCTCTCGCCGTTGCCGCGAATGCAGTGCGGCGCCGGCTCCTTGGGTTCGTGCGCGAAGCTGCCGCCCGCGCTCTTCTCGCCGGTGGTGTCCCGATAGGTCGCGATGAAGTCGCGACGCAGGAGAGTCCGGAGCTTTTTGTCCGCGAGCGTCACGCGCCGCAGCCGGTGCGCGGCGCTTCACGTCGCGCCCGCCAGGTCGCCCAGGACGCGGACGTACAGGACAGGCTTGGTCTTCCTGCGCTGCGCGACAGTGCGCGCCTCGTCGAGCGTGCGGTACCAGCGCACGCCCCAAAGGGAAACCGGTTTGCGCACCTTCCCGTTCCGGAGAGCCGGCCCCTTCTTGTCCGGGGGTAGCGCCTCCGAGCCCGCGGCGACCGGAGAGACGACGAGGAGAAGAATCAAGAAGGTGCGCATTGCCCATGGATACGCGGGCCAAGCCCCCCACACTCCCCATCCACTCGAAACACGAAAAAAGGCGCGCTGCCCTTCGGCAACGCGCCTTCTGATTCGCAATGCTCCAACGGCGTCAGCCG
Organism: Planctomycetota bacterium; assembly: GCA_039182715.1. Lineage (GTDB taxonomy): Bacteria > Planctomycetota > PLA2 > PLA2 > PLA2 > JBCDBY01. The sequence goes on along the minus strand of JBCDBY010000303.1, from coordinate 4,428 downwards.
TTGGGCCATAAACTCAGCTCGCCGCCGGCTTCTTCTGGTTGGAATCCAGCGCGTAAAGCTTGGCCATCTTGTCGTCGAGGACCGCGTACTACTCGTCGAGCGCCTTGCGGAGCTTGTCGCGCTTGCCGATCAGCTTCTCGCGCTTGGCGTTGCTCTTCTCGTTGAGAATCTTGTCGTCGAGCTTCATGACCTCGTTCGACTCGCGGTCGAGCTTGGCGCGATCCTTCTGGATCTTGCGCATCTCCTTGTAGGTCTTCTTGACGCAGTTCTCGTAGTCGAGCTTCATCGTCGCGCACATCTTCGCGTAGACGGCGGAAGGCTTGACCTTGGTGCCCTTGAAGTGGATCGCGTGGGCGACCTCGTAGTTCGGGCGCACGAAGAGCAGACCGTTGTTGCGCGGGAGATGGTCCTTGAGCTTCGCGTCTTCCTTCGCGGTCGCGAGGTCGATGCGCACGCAGTCGAAGAAGCGCGCGCCGACCGCCACCTTCTCGTCGAGGAACGCGTTGGCCTCCTCGATGGCGAAGCGGGTCTCTTCGTCGCGCTCGTCGTTGTAGACGTAGACCAGCATCGGACGCTCGTGCGCCTTGATCGACTCGGCCTCGGCCTGCGTCATGCCGCTGGTCAGCGCCTTGGAAACGCGCGTGACGTCACGCCACTCGACACGGAATTCGGGATTGTTGAGAACACTCGTCGCGGAACGGCCACCCGATCGGCCCATTCCCGGAGCTCCACGGCCGCCAGCACTGGCGGCACCACCGGAAGGTCCTCAGCACTGGCCCTGGGCGGGCTCGCTGAGAAGCACGGTCAATGACAACGCGACGAAAATCGCGGCATAACGCTTCATCTGCATCTCCTGTAAGAGGTCCTCGAGTGCCCCAGCTCAGTCTAGCTCAATCCCCGGTCGATGCCGGACGCCGATTTTGCCCGACCACGTGCGCAATGTGGCGGCGGAGCTCGTAGATCTCGGCGGTGTACCGGGCCGGGACGTGAATTTGGGCGACGCCCTGGTCCAATTCCTCGAGCTGGCGGGTGATTTCCGCCCGTTCTTCGGGGGTTTCCGCCGTCTCGATCGCCTCCTCCAGCTGCTGCAGCACCTTGTACCAGGGGTAGATCCGCCGGAAGACGGTCCAGCGATAAAGCGGTCCGGCGCCCTTGAAAAGCGGATAGAGCAGCGTCAGCAGCGGAATCAGCAGGATGATGAGCCGGTCCAGCGCATAGGCGGCCTGGAAGGGCATGTAGCGGTAGAAGAGCTTCGGCCCCGTCCGGTGGTAGCGGACTGCGTCCTCTTCGAGCGGCAGATCGATGTGCGCGAGGGAGGGGAACTTGCCGGGCGCCGCGAGCAGCGAGCCCTGCGCCAGCTCGTCGCGGCTGGTCTCGATGAGCAGCGGCGTGAGGCTCGGATGCGAGTGCGGGCCGATCGCGAGGTTCGCGGTCGTGGCGAGCAGCTGCACGTCGCGCTTGGGTAGGTCGAGCTCGAAGTCGACGAACCCACGCGGCACGTCGACCACGCTCAGGTGGCGGAAGCGCGCGGCGTACGCGGGCCCGCGCGCGAAGATGAGCAGGTCGAAGCGCCCGTCCTCGACGAGCGAGTGGATCCACTCCTCGGTCGGCGCCTGGACGAGTGCGCACGCGTCGACCTCGCCCTTCGCCAGCGCCTCGAACGCCGCCTCGCCGCCGATCGACACGAAGTTGTCGCGCACGCCATTGGCGGCGAGGATCGAACGGATGAGCGGCTGCGTGCCGCTGCCTTCCTTGCCGATGGCGATGCGGCGTCCCTTCAGGTCGCGCACGAGTTCAAACTGCTCGCCGTGGCGGTGGAAGATCCAGATCGGCTCCCAGAAGAGACTGGCGATGCCACGCACCGTCGTCTCGGCGTCGAACGAAACGACCCCGCCCTGCACGAAGGCGCAGTCGACGTCGCCGCGCTCGAGCATGGCGACGTTGTCGGCCGAGCCGCGCGACGAGACCAGCTCGACCTCGAACCCCTGCTGCTCCAATCGGTCCCGGAGCGCGGCACCGAAGTAGGTGTAGCGCCCGCCCTCCGCGCCGGTGCCGATGCGAATGGTCTTGGGCAGCGGCGGCGGGATGAGCGGCCGCACGAGCAGGAACACGAGCAGGCTGAACACCGCCGCCCCGGCCCAGATCCGCCAACCCTTCTTCTTCCTTCGCACGCTGAGACTATAGCGGGCTCGAGGTCCGCAGCCGGCTGGCGCCTTCGAAGAAAAGCCAGCCCAACGGTGCCAGCAGGAGCGTCAGGACGAGCAGCGGGGAGACCCAGAGGAACGAGTGGCCCCGCTCGAGCGCCGCTCGCCAGATGATCGTGCCGACGAGCAGATCGAAGCAGAGGAAGTGGATCCAGCCCGCGCTGGCGCCGATCTCCGAACCGAGCAGCGCCTGCACGGAGGGGAGATCGGGGTCGAGCAGCGTGGCGAAGGGCGCGGGATCGACGATCAGGCCGTAGACGACCACCGCGCCGTACAGCACGGCAAGGTAGAGCATCGGCAGCTTCGTGCGGTAGATGCGATCGGTCCACGACCACTTGGGGAGCAGCACGATCAGGAGCCAGAAGATCAGCAACGGCAGGCCGGCCAGATCGAAGGCGAGGGCGGGGAAGTTCTCCACGGGAGTCTCCTAGAGGAGGAATGCGCCTGATTGCGCGCGCAGAAACGCGAAGAGAAACAGCCCCCCATACCCAAGCGCGCACAGCCGGATGATCGCGAAGCGAGCCGGAACGGCGAAACGGTCGAGCAGAAACGCGAGCAGAAGGAAGAGCTGCAGCGCGTGGAGCCCAATGAAGTGGGCGATCCGCAGGTCGCCGACATCGAGGCTCCAACCGGTCACGGGCAGCGTCCGGTGGCCTTCGACGGGCGGGTCCCCAACGAAGTGCGATCCCTGGATGGGCGACTGCTCCGCCTCCTGCCGCGCCGTCCCTTCGGTCATCGCGAACCCCTGGAAGGAAGCCGCGGTCATGATGACGATGCCGAGGAGCGCCGCCTCCCCGAACCCCGCCGGCGCCCGGTCTCGCGCTCTCCAGATGAGCCATCCACTCGCCAGCGCCGTCAGCACCACGATCGTGATGGTGACGCCCATGATGCTGAAGATCGCGGCGTCGAGGCTCGTCGCCACGTTGAAGTGGCTTTGCACCCCGCGGGCCGCCTGCGCGACGATCAGGACGCCCTCGATTCCCATGCCCACGGCGATCACCCGCCGGCACCGGTTGAGCCACGCGACGTTGCGATCCGTCCGGAAGACCCGGTAGAGCCACTCCAGCGTCAGGTTGTAGAGGGCGATGCTGAAGAAGAACTTGAGCGGCTTGAGCCAGCGCGGCTCGGCGTTGACCACGGTGTCGTCCAGGAACGCGAGGACGAGCAGCACGGGGATCCCCAGCACGAAGAAGAAGACGCTCACATCCCAGAGGATGGCGGTTTCCCGGGGATCGTTCTTGCGACGCACGAGGGAGGGCCAGGCAGACATGCGCGCATCCTCGGGGGCCGACGCGATTCGTCAACCCCCGCCCGGGCGGAAGATCCGCTCCCGCTGGACCTGACCCCGAGTCGCGGTACGGTACGCGGCCCGATGGCCGAGACGACCCCGATGATGCGGCAGTACGACGCTGCCAAGAAGAAGGCGGGCAACGCCCTGCTCTTCTTCCGCATGGGGGATTTCTACGAGCTCTTCTTCGACGACGCGCGCTCCGCGGCGCAGGCGCTCGGGCTCACGCTCACCGCCCGCGACAAGGAGAAGCAGATTCCGATGGCGGGCGTGCCGGTGCGCGCCGTCGACGGCTACCTGCGCCGGCTCGTCAGCCAGGGCTTCCGCGTCGCCATCTGCGAGCAGCTGCAGGATCCGGCCGAGGCGAAGGGCATCGTCGATCGCGACGTCGTGCGCATCGTCACGCCCGGCACGCTCACCGAGGAGTCGGTGCTCGACGCGCGCGCGCACAACTATCTGCTTGCCGTGCACCTCACGCCGCGGCGCGCCGGCCTCGCGTGGGCCGAGCTGTCGACCGGCCGCTTCTTCGTCGAAGACGTCGAGCGGGGCGCGCTCATCGACGCGATCGCGCGCGTGGCGCCCGCCGAGGTGCTCCTGTCGTCGGGTTCCGTCGAGCAGCAGGAGGATCTCGTCGCCGAGATTGCGCGACTGACCGGCACCGTCGCGCAGGAGGTGCCCGACTGGGTCTTCGGCGAGGCGAACGCGCAGCAGGCGCTCAAGTCGCACTTCCGCGTCTCGACGCTGGAGGCGTTCGGCCTGCAGCGCAAGGACAAGAGCCTCGGCGCCGCCGCCGCGATCCTGCACTACCTCGGCGAGACGCAGCGCACCGCGCTCACCCACCTGACCGCGCTCAAGCGCTTCCGCGGCGGCGACCATCTCGTGCTCGACGCGGGCACGCGGCGGCGGCTCGACCTGGATCAGGTGCGCGAGGTGCTC
>JBCDBY010000302.1:0-5373 GCA_039182715.1 Planctomycetota bacterium | reverse complement strand
GTGGGGCGCCGGCCGGGGGCGGGGGCGCGAGCGGCGGTTGCCCCGGCGCCCGCGCCGTCGTCCCGCGCGTCACGCCCTGCTCCGTCCGCGACAGCGGCGTGCCCTGCGGCAGCAACAGCCGGCAGAACACCACGTCGCCCTCCAGGTCGGGGAACGCCTTGAACTTCACGAACCCACCGGGAATCATCGCGACGGAGATGAGGAACAGAGACGTCACCAGCCCGACCGTCAGGTAGCGCCAGCGCACCGACGCGTCGACGACACGCCCCACGACGCGCTCGCGAACCCACCCGAGGCCACGGTCGAAGCCCACGCGATAGCGGCTCGGCGGCTTCCCGCGCGTCTTGTCCACCGAATGCGCGAGATGGCTCGGCAGGATCAGGAACGCCTCGATCAGGCTCACCGACAGCACGAGCAGCAGCGTCAGCGGGACCACCAGCAGCACCTGTCCGATGTCGCCCTTGAGGAAGGCCAGCGGCAGGAAAACCGAACAGGTGGTCAGGAACGACGAGAGCACGCCAATGCCCACCTTGCGCACACCCGCGACGACGGCATCCAGCGTCGACGCATCGCCCGCAAGTTCGGTCGCGATGCTCTCGGCCAGCACGATCGCGTCGTCCATCATGAGGCCGAGCGCCATGAGCAGCGCGACCATCGTCAGCATGTCGATGTTGAGCCCGACCAGCGGCATGAAGAAGAACGCGCCGAGGAAGGCGACCGGCAGACCGACCGATACCCAGAAGGAGTAGCGCAGCCCGAAGAAGAGCCACATCGTCACGAAGACGAGCGCGAGCCCCTGCAGGCCGTTGCGCACGAGCATCGAGAGTCGGTCCTGCACGATGGACGAGGTGTCCTGCGTCAGGGCGACCTCGATGCCGCGCGGGGCGGTCCGGCGCGTCGCTTCGACGAACTCGGAGACCGCGCCGAACACGGTCAGCGTGTCCTCGCTCTTCGTCTTCTCGACCTTGAGGATGCCGGCGCGCTTGCCGTTGTAGAGGACGCGAATCTCCTCCGGCTCGAAGACGTCGGAGATCCGCGCGATCTCCCCGAGACGAATCTCGCCGCCCGACGCCCCCGATACGATCACGAGGTCCTCGAACTCCTCCGGCGAGCGGCGCTCGTCGGTGAACCGCAGCACCACCTCGCGATCGTCGGCGCGGATCATGCCGACCGGAAGGTCGAGGCTCTGCGAGCCGATCACCTGCGCGAGCTGGTCCGCGCTGATGCCGTACTGCTTGAGCACGTTGGCCAGCACCTCGATACGAATCTGTCGCTGCGCGAACCCGTTCACGGTCACCAGCGAGATCTCCGGATGCCGCAGCATGCGCTCCTTGAGCACCTCGCAGTACGCCTTCAGATCGGTCGCGGACACGTCGCCGGCCACGGCCACCGAGACGACGTTGTCCGTGCGGCGGATCGCTTTCGTGATCGGCGTCTCGACGTCCTCCGGAAAGTCGTCGATCGCCTCGACCTCGGTCTTGATGTCGGTCAGGAAGAGCGTGACGTCCCCCCCCTCCTCCATCTCGACGGTCACGATCCCGACGTTGTCGCGCGCCTGCGAGACGATCTCCTCGATCTGCTCGACCGACTCGATCGCCTGCTCGATGCGCCGGCAGATCGCCTCCTCCACGTCGGCCGCCGTCGCGCCGGGATAGACGACGCGCACCTCAACCATCGGTTTCGTGTAGTCGGGGAAGGTGGCGCGCTGCAGCCGCGGCAGCGCAAAGGCGCCCATGACCAGCAGGAGGATCATGAGCAGATTGGCCGCCGTGGGGTGCGCGGCGAAGAACCGGATCATCGCATCCTCGTGCGCCCGCCCGCGTCGTCCGCGAGATGCGCCGCCGCCGCCGCGTCGACCTCGGGATCGAGGAGCATGCCCTTCACCGCCGGGAAGAGATCGCTCAGCACCAGCGTCTCGCCGCCCTGCAGGCCGCCGCGGATGACCGCGAACGAAGACTGCACGAAGAGCGTGTCGACGGCGCGGGGATCGAGCCGGTTCTCGGCGTCGAGCAGGTAGACCCGACCCGACTGCATCGCCGCGCGCGGGACAACGACCTGACCGGGTATCGGCGGCCCCTTGATCTCCACCTCGACGAACATGCCTCGCACAAGAGGCGGCTTGCGTCCCGGCTGCACCTGCTTGTAGGAATCGGCGACCGAGACGACCATGCCGACCGTGCGCGTCTCCGGGTCGATTCCCTTCACCCGCGTCACGGTGGCGTCCCACTCGAAGCGGCGCCCGCCGGTCTCGAGGAACACCCGCGCGGAGAGCCGCTCGCGGAACCGCGACTCGATGGCGCGGTCGGTCGCGTCGATCGGCACCCCTTCGGTCGCGAAGAGCTGCGAAAGGCCGCCGATCGGGAGCTGCGCCGGCACTTCGGACGTGGCGATCGAGTCCGCGGTGAGCAGTTCCTGACCGACCTGGACCACCTGCGACTGCTCGACGTTCACCGGCCCGAGCCGGCAGTCGAACGGCGCGCGAATGACGCAACGCTCGACGCTCAGCTTCGCTTTCTGCAGCCGCGCCTGCTCGAGCACGCGCTGCGTGGCCAGCACGTTGCGGTCCGGCGCGATGAGCGCGAGGTTGTTCTCCAGCTCCTGCAGGCGCGCGCGCTGCGTCAGCACGCGGCGTTGCTCCTCGTCCAGGTTGGCGGCCGGCAGCGAGTCGTTGTCGACCAGCTTCTTCACGCGCGCGAAATCACGCTCGAAGAGCGCCAGCGCGTCCTTCTCGATCTGGATCGACGCCTCGATGGTCTTCTTGCGCGCGTCGAGCTGCGCGACCTGCGCGTCGATCGACTGGATCTGCGCCTCCGCCTGCGCGACCTCGAGGTCGTAGTCGGTCGTGTCGATGCGCACGAGCACCGCGTCCTTGCGGAAGATGTTGCCCTCGCGCACGCGCGCGTCGAGTTCGACGATGCGGCCGCTGACCTCGGGCACCGCCTTCCATTCGCGCCCCGGCCGGACAACGCCGAATCCGAGCGCGCGCGGCACGACCGCGAGCTTGGGGGCCTCGATGACGCGCACGCGCCGCGCGATCTCACGCGGCGGCAGGATCTCCGGGCCGCGCTCGCCGCGGGTCAGCAGCCAGAATCCCAGCACGCCCAGCGCGAGCGCCGGGATGACGAGCAGTTTCTTCCACACGGCTAGGCCGGCGTCTCGACAGAGTGCGTCAGGAAGTCGACCAGGTCGAGTTTCGTGATCACGCCCTGGAGCTGATGATGGTCATCGACCGCGACGCCGATGAACCCCTCGCTGAACAGCTCGGTGAGCGAGCGCGCGTCGTCGTCGACGTGCACGGTGCGCGGGTTGCGCATCATCGTCTCCGCGACGGTGTCCTCGAGCGTGGTATGCCCGTGCACGATGCGCGAAAGCACGTCGCTCTCCGCGATCATGCCGACCAGTCGTCCGTCGGTCTCGACGACCGGCAGCTGGCTGACGCCGTGCTCCTTCATGCGCGTGCAGGCCTCCCCGACGCTTTCGGTCGGACGCGCGGAGTGCAGCTCGCGCGGCGGCATCGAGCGCAGCATGTCGCCGACCGTGTTCGACTCCCAGCGGCTCTCGGTGAATCCGCTCTCGCGCATCCACGTGTCGTCGAGGAACTTGGTCATGTAGTTGCGCACGGAGTCGGCCAGCAGGACGCCGATGCGCTTGCCCGGCCCCATCTCCTCGGCGACCTTCATCGCGGCCCAGACGGTGGCGCCACAGCTGCCCCCGACCAGCAGGCCCTCCTGCCGGATGAGCCGCCGCGCCATGAGGAACGACTCGCGGTCGCGGCTCTTGACCCACTGGTCCACGAGCCCGCGATCGAGCACGTCGGGAATGAAGTCGTAGCCGATGCCTTCGACCTTGTAGGAGGCGATCGGGCCCGGGCCCGCAAGGATCGATCCCTCCGGATCGACGCCGACGATGTGGACGCCGGGGATCTCCTCCTTGAGCCGCTTCGCCACGCCGGTGATCGTGCCGCCGGTCCCGACGCTCATGACCATGGCGTCGAGCTTGCCGCCGGTCTGTTCGACGATCTCGACGCCAGTCCCCTCGTAGTGCGCGAGCGGGTTGTCGTCGTTGCCGTACTGATCGAGGATGTGCGCGTTGGGCAGGATCTCCTCGAGCCGCTTGGCGACGCCGATGTGGCTCTCGGGCGAATCCCACGCCGCCTCGGTCGGCGTGCGGACGATCTCCGCGCCGAGCGCCTCGAGGACGACCTGCTTCTCGCGGCTCATCTTCTGCGGCATGGTGATGATCATGCGGTAGCCCTTGACCGCCGCCGCCAGCGCCATGCCGATGCCGGTGTTGCCCGACGTGGGCTCGATGAGCGTGTCGCCGGGCTTGATGCGGCCCGCCTTCTCCGCCTCCTCCACCATGCGCTTGCCGATGCGGTCCTTGACGGAGCCGCCGGCGTTGAGGAACTCGCACTTGGCCAGGAGCTCGCAGCCGGTCCGCCGGCCGATCGTGTTGAGCCGCACCATCGGCGTGTGGCCGATGGCTTCGAGGATGGAGTCGTAGATTCGCACCCCCCGATTTTGCGCTACGGAGGCCGCATCGGCCAGTGCCGGAAATCCCGGTGTCGTACGATAGGGACGTGGGAGAAAGCGCGCCGAGCCCGACGATCCTGCTCCAGCGCCTGCGGGAGGGGGACGATTCCGCGTCCGGGCTGCTTTTCGACCAGCTCTACCCGGAGTTGCACCTCATCGCGCAGCGAATTTTCCGCTCGCAGAACACCGGCCACACCCTGCAGCCCACCGTCCTCGTGCACGAGGCCTACATGAAGATGATCGGGACGGATGCGCCGTCCTGGGAGAGTCGTGCGCACTTCTGCAACGTCGCGGCGCGCGCGATGCGCCAGATCCTCATCAACCACGCCCGCGACAAGTCGGCCGCCAAGCGCGGGGGCCCCGATGCGCACCGCGTCACGTTGCACGACGGCGACGGCTCCGGGGACGAGGCGGCCCTCGACCTGCTCGCGCTCGACGAGGCGCTCACGCAGCTCGAGCAGGTCTCCGATCGCCAGGCGCGCATCGCCGAACTCAAGCTGTTCGGGGGGCTTTCCGCCCAGGAGATCGGGGAAGCGCTCGGCATCTCGAAGCGCTCGGTCGAACTCGACTGGAAAATGGCCAAGGCGTGGCTGACGCGCCGGCTTGCTCCCTGAGGCGAGGCGCAGAGGGGGGGGAGGCGCGGGGAGATGTCGCGCGGGGGCGCGGAGGCACCGCGGGGGCGCGGGGCGTCGTCGGTGGAACGCCATCCAACCCGATCTCGATGCCGGAGGACTCCAGGTGCGATGGTGAATCAAAGGGGGCTCGGGTAAATCACCGCGCCTCCGCGAATCCTCCGCGTTTCCGCGCGCCATCTCCCCGCGCCTGCCGGGGGGCCGCCCCC
>JBCDBY010000301.1:0-5424 GCA_039182715.1 Planctomycetota bacterium | reverse complement strand
CCCTTTCAATCCCCGCGACCGAAGGAGGCCCGCGACCACAATGCGCAGTCCGACGCGAGAAGTCCCACCGCCCTCCGCGATCTCAGCGCTTCTCCGTTTCCTCAGCGCGAAAACCGAGGCTCAAGGAGTCCAAGGCCAACGGCCTACCAGCCCACGGCTCAGGTAGGCCCCTCCGAATCTCTACTCCCACTCAATCGTCGCCGGCGGCTTCGACGAAATGTCATACACCACCCGGTTGATCCCGCGCACCTCGTTGATCACGCGGTTGGAGATCCGGCCCAGCAGATCGTGCGGGAGCGGCGCCACGCTTGCCGTCATCGCATCGACGGAGTGCACTGCGCGGACCGCCACGACGTTCTCGTAGGTCCGGCCGTCCCCCATGACGCCGACCGACTGAACCGGAAGCAGCACGCCGAAGCTTTGCCAGAGCTTGTTGTAGAGCCCCGCGCTGCGGATCTCGTCCTGGATGATCACGTCCGCCTCGCGCAACACGCGCAGACGCTCCGGCGTGATGTCGCCGAGGACGCGGACGGCGAGACCCGGGCCCGGGAAGGGCTGGCGGCTGACCATGCGCTCCGGCAGGCCCATTGCCCGACCGATCGTGCGCACCTCGTCCTTGAACAGCTCGCGCAGCGGCTCGACCAGCTCGAAGCCGAGCTCGGCGGGCAGGCCGCCCACGTTGTGGTGCGTCTTGATGGTCGCGGTCGGACCGCCGTGCGCGGCGACCGACTCGATCACGTCGGGATAGAGCGTGCCCTGCGCAAGGAACTTCACGTCGCCGAACGCGCGCGCCTTCTCCTTGAAGACGTCGATGAACTCGTGCCCGATGATCTTCCGCTTGCGCTCGGGGTCGACGACGCCGGCGAGCTTCGCGTGGAACCGATCCGTCGCGTCGACGAAGTGCAGCGGGATGTCGAAGTGATCGGCGAACGCCGCGCGCACCTGCTCCGCCTCGTTCTGCCGCAGCAGCCCGTTGTCGACGAAGATCGGGTGCAGATGATCGCCGATGGCGCGCTCGAGCAGCTTCGCGACCACGATGGAGTCGACGCCGCCGGAAAGGCCCAGCACGACGCCCGCATCCTTGCCGACCTGCTCGCGGACGCGCGCTACGGTCTCCTCGATGAACGAGCCCATCTGCCAGTCGCCGCTCATGCCGCAGACGCGCAGCACGAAGTTGCCCAGCATGTCGCGTCCCCGCTCGGTGTGCGTCACCTCGGGGTGAAACTGGATGCCGTAGAGCTTCTTCTCCGGGTGGCGGACGGCCGCGTAGGGCGTATTGGTCGTCGTCGCCAGCGTTTCGAAGCCGGGTCCCGGATTCTCGACGCGGTCGCCGTGGCTCATCCAGACCGGCGTGGGCGAGTCGATGCCGTCGAAGAGCAGACCCTCGTGAGCGATGTCGAGCTGCGCGTGGCCGTACTCGCGATGGTCGGCCGCCTCGACCTGGCCTCCCAGCAGGTGGCTCATGATCTGCATGCCGTAGCAGATGCCGAGCACGGGAATACCGAGTTCGAAGATGCCGGGGTTGCAGTGCGGCGCATGCTCCGCGTAGACGCTCGCCGGGCCGCCCGTCAGGATGATGCCGCGCGCGCCGCGCAGGCGATCGGGATCGACGTTGAAGGGGACGATCTCGCAGTAGCACTGCTGCTCGCGGATGCGACGCGCGATGAGCTGCGCGTACTGCGCGCCGAAGTCGAGGATGTAGACGGTCTCGTGGTTCACGGCGATCAGCGCTCCGTCCGGTAGTTGGGCGCCTCCTTGGTGATCTCGATGTCGTGCGGGTGGCTCTCCGCCATGCTCGCGCCGGTGATGCGAATGAACTTCGCGGCCGTGCGCAGCTCGTCGATCGACGGCGTCCCGCAGTAGCCCATGCCCTGGCGGATGCCGCCGACGAGCTGATGCACGAGGTCGGCGAGGTGGCCCTTGTACGGCACACGCCCTTCGACGCCTTCCGGCACGAACTTCTCGGTGGCGCGGATCTCGTGCTGGCCATAGCGGTCCTTGCTGCCGCGCGCCATGGCGCCGAGGCTGCCCATGCCGCGGTAGGTCTTGAAGGTGCGCCCCCGATAGAGCACCGTCTCGCCCGGGCTCTCTTCGGTGCCGGCGAAGAGCGATCCGACCATGACGCAGGAGGCGCCGGCGGCAAGCGCCTTCACGATGTCGCCGGAGAAGCGGATACCGCCGTCGGCAACGACCGGGACGTCGCGTCCCTGCAGTCCACGCATCGCCTCGGAGATGGCCGTGATCTGCGGGACGCCGATGCCGGCGATGACGCGGGTCGTACAGATCGAGCCGGGCCCGATACCGACCTTGACCGCGTCCGCGCCCGCGTCGGCGAGGAACGCCGCGCCCTCCGCCGTCGCCACGTTGCCGGCGATCACGTCGACACCGTGGTCGCTCTTGAGCGCCTCGACCGTCTTGCCGACGTTGCGGCTGTGGCCGTGCGCGGTGTCGACGACGAGAAGGTCGACGCCCTGCTCGACCAGCGCCGAGGCGCGCTCCCGCGCGTCCCCGACCGCTCCCACCGCCGCGCCGACGCGCAGGCGACCCTGGGGATCGAGGTTCGCCTCCGGGAACTCCATCAGCTTGTTGATGTCCTTGATCGTGATGAGCCCCTTGAGGTTCATCGCATCGTCGACCAGGAGCAGCTTCTCGACCTTCTCGCGCAGCAGGATCGACTTGGCCGCCTCGAGATTCGTATCGATCGGGCCGGTGACGAGGCGACCCGTGGTCATCACCGTCTCGATCGGCTCATGATCGTCGGTGCGGAAGCGCAGGTCGCGACTGGTCAGGATGCCGACCACGCGCGGGCCCTCGACGATGGGGATGCCGGAGATGCGGTTCTCCTCCATCACCTGCCGTGCGGTCCCGATCTGCTCGCTGGGCGGCAGCGTGATCGGGTCGTAGATGATGCCGTTCACCGACCGCTTCACCTGGTAAACCTCGCGCACCTGCTGCTCGATGCTGAGGTTCTTGTGGATGACGCCGACGCCGCCCTGCTGCGCAAGGCTGATTGCGAGCGCGGCCTCGGTGACGGTGTCCATGGCCGACGAGACGATCGGGATGTTCAGCCCGACGTTGCGGCTCAGGCGGGTGGTGACCGAGACGTCCGAGCCCAGGACCTCGCTGTAACCGGGCAGCAGGAGGACGTCGTCGAAGGTGATTCCCTCCCCGACGATGCGATCAAGCATGGCTCCTCCCGTGGGTCGAGGAGCTGCGGGGCGTGCGAAGGTAGTCTCCCATCGGGCGATTATAGCGCCCGGTCCCACAAGCTAGGCGCTGCTTGAGGAGTCTAGCTGGCTTCGGCCGGCTGCGGGGGAGCTCCTTCGTCGCGCCCCCGCAGGGGCGGCGATGTTCCTGCCGTCGATGCTGACGCACCGACGGATGCCCAGCTGCGTCGCGGCTCCTTGAGGTGAAAACGGGCCACATCGGCGGAGCCGCGACTTCGCTGAGCTTGCCTCGCTCGCCCTCGGGCCGACGCTAGACTCCTCAAGCAGCGCCTAGTCGCGGCGGCCGTAATACTGGCCGAAGGGCGAGTCCATGAAGGAGTCGTAGGAGATCTCCTCTACCTTCACGAGCCCCTCACGCGTCTCGCCGCCGCGCAGGACCGCGTGCAGCGCGCCGCAGACGCCGGCCGCCGTCGAGACCTCGATGCCGGTGAAGAAGTGTCCGCCAAGGCGGCGCCCCTCGACCTTGCGCCAGTAGGTGCGCTCCTCGTAGCGGCCGTCGATGAACCCGAGCCCGCGCACGGAGACGAGCACGAAGTCGTCGCGCGTCGCCGGAATCGACCGGTGGAAGATCTTCACCAGCTCTTCGGGGTGCTCCCGGAAGCGCAGGTCCTCCAGGAGGAAGCGGATCAGCTCGAGGTGGCCCGGATAGCGGATGGTCTTGTAGTCGAGGCGACGGATGCGCCCTTCGAAGGAGTGGCAGAGCGTCCCCACGCCGCCCGACGTGGTGAACGCCTCGTAGGTAACGCCGTCGATGACGACCTCCTCCTTGCCCTCCAGCGGCGGCACCATGGTCACCTTGCCGCCGCGCAGCGACTCGCACGGGTGCAGGTACTCGTTGACCAGCCCTTCGGTCGACCAGGTGAGGTTGTACTTCAGCCGGTTGTTGGGCTGGTCCGGCAGCGCGCCCACGCGAATGGTCAGCGCGTCGACCTCGTCGAACTGGTCGATGATGTGCGTGCCGGCGAGCGAAATGAACCCGGGCGCGACGCCGCACTGCGGCACGAAGGCGACGCCGGGGGTCTTCTCCGCCAGCTCCTTGACGAACTGCGTGACCTTGACGTCCTCGGTGAGGTCGAAGTAGCTCACCTTGCTCGCCGCCGCACACTCGGCGATCTGCGGGTTCGCGGCAAAGGGCGCGGCGGAAATGACCGCGTCCTTGCCGGCGAGCGCGCGCTTGAGCGCGTCCGCCTCGGCGACGCCCTCGGGGAAGGCCACGATCTTGTCCGACTCCTTGGCGACCGCCAGGGCACGCGTCGGGTCGGCGTCCGCGAGGTAGACCTCGTAGTCCGCCTCGCGTGCGAGCATGTGCACGATGGTGCGGCCCACCCGGCCGCTCCCGATGACGAGAACGCTGACCATGGCGCCGAGTGTACGGGATCGGCCAAGGTGGCCGGGACCCACGCAAGCGGCCCGCGAGCCGCCCCCTTCGGGAGCGAGTCACGGGCCGCGGATGCAGGCAGGCTACTCGCGCAGGTCGAGCGGCTCGGTCATGCCGCCGGTCGTGTCGATCCGTCGGAGCTGGGCGCCGCGGGGACCCTGCGCGTCGCGGAAGAAGACCTCCATCTCCTCGGTCTTCTGGGGCTTCTTGGCCACGTACAGGTAGCGGCCGCCCCCAAGCGTGCGCACGCGCTTGAAGGTGATCGACTGGTTGCCGACCCGGGTCGTCCCCGTGATGGTCGTCGGCACGTTCTTGCCGCGCGGCGAACGGAAGACCTCCATGTGGATCTTCTTGCGAGGCGCCGCCAGCAGCCTGATCGGGCGCGTCACGGTGTCGGGAATCGGCCGGTCATAGCCGATCTCGTAGCCCGGCGCAGTCAGCAGCACGTGCGTGTAGAGCGGCATCTCGAACTTCGCGTAGCCGGTCGCGCCCGTCGTCACCGCGAACGGCTCGATCTTGCGCGAGGCGCCCTCGAGACGGTCCCCGTACGGCGAGACCTTGAAGGTCAGGTTCTTCATCGGCTTGCCGTCGACGCCGACCAGCTTCACCCGCATCTCCTTGGCGCGGTACTTCGTCGGCTTGCCGAGACCGGCGCGCTCCGTGCCGGTGAGCGACTTCAGGAACGCGACCAGGTCGGCGCGCTCCTTCTTGGTGAGCTCGAACGCGTGAATCTTGCGATCCAGGCCGCCGTTGTTCGTGCCGCCCTTCACGTAGTAGTCGACGACCTCTTCGAGCGTTTCGAACTCGCCGTCGTGCATG
>JBCDBY010000300.1:0-5447 GCA_039182715.1 Planctomycetota bacterium | reverse complement strand
GTCTTCGTCGAGGCGGTCGAGGGCGAGAGCTTTGTGTGGAGGAAGCAGCGTATCAGCGTGGATCCGTTGATCGACGCGCCCTTCGGAAGCCGCTTCCACTTGCGGAAGTGCTTCGGGTTGAACTTCATGCGCGCCTCGAAGTCCTTGTCCTGCGCGTAGAGGTCGTCGAAGAGCCGACCGAGCTCCTTCTCGTTCTTCGCGAGCACCTCGGAGAGCCGCTTCACGAGATCGCCCTGCCCCTTCGCGCGGGCGGCGTCGATCTGCTTGCGCAGCGAGTCGGAGCGACGCTGCAGCTCCTTGATTTCGTCGAGCAGTTCGCCGACCACCGTGGAGCCGGACTGCGCGGCGTTGGCGCGCAGCACCTCGAACCGAGCCTGCTCGAGGAACGTCGCCAGCTCGGCGACCAGCTCCTGCCGCTTCGCTTCGTCGGTCTCCGCCTGGATGCGCAGCCCGATGAGCTCCGCCATCGACTCGTACACGCCCACCTGGCTGAGCAGGAAACGGCGCTGCACGGCGGGATCGGCGCCCAGATTGGCGCTCAGCTCGGAGAGGATCAGGATCGCCTTGCGGCGCTGCTCGAAGGCGTTCGCGAGTTCGCCCGCTTCCTGCGCGACGCGGCTGCGGAGATCCCAGTAGCGCCAGCGCACATCGCGCGGAAACTGACCGAGGCGCGGCTCGATGGCGGCCAGGCGTTCCGCGGCCGCGGGCGATCCCATGGCGAGCTCGACGAGCTCGATGCGGGCGCGCCCCTCCCACGCGACCGCCTTCATGTCGGAGAAGATGCGCACGGACTCCTCGAGCACCACCCTTGCTTCCTCGTCGCGCCCGAGACGACGAAGGCAGCGGCCGCGATGGAACGAGAGCCCCGACGAGAGCGTCTCCGATCCCATCTTCTCCGCGATCACCGCGCCGCGCTCGAGCGCGATCCAGGCCGCCTCGGGCTCGCCCTGTTCGAGGGCGATCAGGCCTGTCTCGAGCGCGAGCGCCATGCGAGTCCCCAGGTCCTCGGTGCGCGATACCGGCTCGCGCGCCGCGTCGAGCTCGGCGAGCGCGGCTTCGTAATCGGCCCGCTCGCGCAGCAGTGCGGCGATCTTGAGACGTGACTGCGCCTCGCCCCACGGGTTGCGCAGCGCGACGAACTGGTCTCGCGCCTCGCGCGCCAGTCGCAGCGCCTCTCCCCCGTTGCCGAGATCGCGCATGAGAACGGACAGGTCCTGCAGTGCCTCCGCGCGCTGCCACGGCTGCGCTTCCCGGGCTCCCAGCACGCGCGCATAGTCGCGCTGCGCCTCCTCGTACTCGCCGCGCAGGATGCGAATGCGACCGAGCAGCATGGCGGCATTGAACTCCGCGCCGGGATCGCCCGACGTGTTTCCGACGACGCGCCCCTGGCGCGCGGTGGTGTATGCCTCGTCCCAGCGGCCCATGTCGTGGAGCGTTCCCGCGCGCGCGATCGTCGCGGTGCTGAGACCCACGCGGTCGGCGACATCGGCGTGCGCATACTCCCGCGCCGCCTCGAGAAAGTCCTCGATCGCCGCCTCCGGCATGTAGCGCGCCGTCCGGCTCCAGCCGCGTTCGAGGAGCGCATCCGCGCGCCCGCGACGGTTGCCCAACTCGGTGGCGAACGCGAGCGCGCGTGTCGCCTCCTCTTCAGCGACGGCGTTGCGCCCACGGCTGCGTTCGATGCGCGCGAGCTGCAGCCGCGCGAAGGCGACGCCGTCGAGGTCTCCCGATTCGGTCAACAGCTCCAGCGCACGATCGAGGTCGCGGCGCGCGGCGAGAAAGCTTCGCAGCAGCGCGTGCGTCGTCGCGCGACTGCGCAGGGCGCTCGCCAGCGAGCCGGTGTCTTCGCTCTGCTCCGCCTGGCGGACCGAAAGCGAGTACAGCTCGCGCGCCTGTTCGTATTCGAAGCGGCTCTCGTGGAGCTGCGCAATGCGGTTGCGAACGAAGATCTCGCCGTAGTCGTGATTGCCCTCGCCCAGCTTTCGCAGCGCGACCTGCGCCCGCGCCCAGCCCTCCTCGCGTTGGCCGGCGTGATACTCCAGCACGCCGTGCACGCCCTCGGCGATCAGGGCGCTTCGCTCGGCTCCGAGCTCTTCGTAGTGCGTCCGCGCGGCGGCGTTGTAGCGGAGGGCCAGCGGGTAGTTGCGAAGCCCCTCGGCGACCAGTCCCAGCCACTCGCATGCATCAGCCGCCGTCCAGCGGAAGCCCCGCTTCTCGGCAATCTCGCGCGCGGCCGTGAACTCGCGGGTGGCCCCCATCCAGTCCCCCACGTTGCGCAGCTGCACGCCGAGCTGGATGCGGATCTTCGCTTCCTCGCGGTGGTTGCCTTCGTCCTGGTACTGCCGGAGCAGCACGCCGTACGCGGTGATCGCCTCGCGCGCGCGGCCCGCGCCGCCGAGCGCCTTGGCCCGCTCGGCGCGGCAGGCGCGCAGTCGCTTGCGCGCGTCGAGATCCTCGAAGGCGCGAATCGCGATCGCGTAGGTCTCGATGGCGCGTCGCGGCTGCCCCTGGTCGCGCAACAGGTCGGCGAGCTTGCGGACCGTCGTCGCGCGCCGCTCGGCGTCGATGCCCAGTTCGGCCTGGCGCTTCATCGCCTTGTCGTAGAACGAGAGCGCCTGCTTGAACTGGCCCTGATGCTTGAGCGCGTCGGCGAGGAAGACGAGCGAGCGCGTCTCGATCCACCGCACGGAGTCGGGAATGCCTTCCGAAGTGTCGAAGATCCGGAGCGTCTCGGCGAAGGCGAGCGCGGCCGACTGCCACTCGCGACGGCGGCGCGCCATCGTGCCGCGCGTATAGCTGGTCTCGATGTCGACTGCGGGGCGATCCGTCTCCGCGCGCACCGATTGGACCACCTCGAGGATGCGGACCGCTTCGTCGGGCGTCGCGTCGCGCGCCTCGGAGAAGAGCTGCGCCAGAACCTTCGCGCGCAGTTTCGGGGCCTGCCCGAGCAGCGCCCGGCGCGCGACGGTGCCCTCGGTGGCGCGCAGCTTGGTGGTCAGCTCCACCTCGCTGTAGGGCGCCGCGTTGAGCAGCCAGGTCGCGTAGATCTCGTCGATGCGCCAGACCTGCCCGATGTACTTGCCTGGGTAGCTGACGACGAAGTTGAGGAAGTCGAGCAGCTCGGCGCGGGTTACGTGGAGCATCAGGTCACCCACCTTCCGCCCCTCATAGCGTCCCGATGCGAGGGTTTTCTTCAGCGCCTCCATCTCGGCGTACTGCTTGGCCGACTGCTTGATCAGCGCGATCATCTCGTCGAGCAACGCGTCGGTGCCCGCCGGCGTCTCCGCGGTGCGCATCTCCTCCCAGCGGTAGTAGCGATGCGTCTTGGAGGCGTTGCGCAGCCCGATGTCGAGGTTCGCGAGTTTCCACAGGATGCCGCGGGGACGCTTGGGCACGCGCGTGCTCATCTCGACCCGGTCGCCGATCCGGCACTCCTCCCGCGAGCGCAGCGTCAACCGCACGCGGCTGACCCGCGTCGCCACCTGCTCGACCTCCGCATAGCCGAGCGTCTGCATGTTGAGCTTGCCCTTCCGCACCGCGATGAGCTTGCCGCGGTCGCCCTTGCGGATGCCGTGCTCGCTCCCGCGCGGGAGCAGCAGCATGCGCACGCGCCCCTCCTGCGGACGAATCTCCCGGACGGGGTGCATGACCACGGCCCAGGTCCGTTCCTCCGCCGGGGCCAGACCGGCGAGCAGACAGAGCGCAATGCCAAGGCGAATCATCGGGGTTCGTCCATCCAGAAGTAGCCGAGCGTGGTGTTGAACTGCAGCTCCGCGCGATCGGCGGCGCGCTGCAGGCCCTCGAGCAGCCGGTCGAGGTCGGACATGACGCGGAAGTTGGAGCCGATGTAGGAGTGGTCGGCGCTGATGCGCGAGACGTCGATCGTGTCGATGCCCTCCACCACGATCGGCGAGGGGGCCGCGTCACCGGCGCGACGATAGCCGTGGAAGCCGTACGACGCCTTGAGCGCCCCGTCGTTGCGGCTCACGTAGAGCGTCGGGCGCTCGGTGCGTTGGCGCATCTCCGGCGCGATGACGGAGCGGAACGCCTCTTCGTCGATGTCGGGTGCCGCCAGCACGATGACGTCGAACGGCTTGTCGTGCCCCTGCGAGCGCATCCACTGCATGGCGAGCCCGAGGATGCGGCATCCCATCGAGTGCGCGATGACGAAGACGTGCTCGACGCCGTCGGTCTCCTGCAGGCCCGAGAGGAATCGCCCCAGGGCGCGCCCCGCGGGAATCACCTCCGCCTCGTCGTGCGGGTAGCGGAGGAAGTCGCCCTTCGACGGCCAGCTGAAGAGCACCGGCGCGCCGGGGAACTCGAGGTCATGCGCGATCTGCGCGCAGCGGAAGAGCGCGTCGTTGAAGGTGTTGTTGTAGCCGTGGACGAAGAGCAGCGCCTCCTTGCGCGGCGTCCGCCCGGCGCGCGCGGCGAGGCGCTGTCGGAAGGCCGCTTCGTCGAGCACTTCGACGCCTTCGACGACGAAGTGCTCGGCCGGGTCGGGCAGGCCGAAGAGCGGGCGCGGAATCTCCCCGTCATCGCGGTTCTCCGGAATGCTTACGGTGCAGATCCCGGTCTCGCAGCCCCAGGCCCCCCCGTAGTCGCTCCGCCGGATGCCGTAGGCGAGGTTCACACGCTGCTGCTGGTCCCAGGTCTGGTAGGCACGCGTGAACGCGAGCGTGAAGGTGACCAGCGCGGCGACCCCGAACGCCACCCGCGTCGCCGTGATCATCCAGTGCCAGCGGCGGCGCAGCAGGCAGCGGAGCGTGGGCGGCGCCATGGCGAAGAGCAGCACGCTCGCGCCGAAGAGCAGCGGGAAACCGTCGAGCACCGAGAAGAGAAACAGCGCGAGGAGCAGCACGGCCGTCCCGAGCCAGACCGGGATGCGATGGAATGCGGGGCGCCGCGCCAGCAGGAAGACCAGCACGGTCGCCAGCAGGTAGCCGCCCAGCCAGGCGACGAGGTGCAGCGCCTCGCGGCCGACGCGCTCGCGCGTGGTGCCGTAGAAGACCTCGATCTTCGTCGTCGCGCCGCGCTGATCCTCGTGCGCCCAGGCGGGCGAAGAGGCGAAACCGATCGGGCCGGCGTCGGCCGAAAGCGCCTTCCAGTCCTCCTCGAAGATCTCGATCCGCACGAGGCTCTCCGCGGCCGACGCCCAGAGCGCGACGGATGGCGCGGCGTCGTCCCCCTTCACGCGCAGCTGCACCGCGAACCGGCTGCCGTCCTCGAACGCGCGTTGCCAGGCGCGGCCGCTCCAGCCGGCCCCCTTGAGACTGCCGTCATGGCGCAGATCCCAGCGCTTGGAGGCGACGTACTGGCGGTACTCGAGACGCTTGCCGTCCGGGAGCGCGGGCAGGACGATCACGCTTGCGACCGCGTCGCCGTCGGGGGACGCGAAGCGCACGGCGACGTAGGGATCGCGCGCCGGCAGCTCGGCCTGCGTCCAG
>JBCDBY010000299.1:0-5454 GCA_039182715.1 Planctomycetota bacterium | reverse complement strand
GTCGTCGCTCGAACCCCTTACGACACGTGGCGGCGGCGCAACCAGGCCAGTCCCGCGGCGCCGGCCGCGAAGAGCGCCAGCGTGCCGGGCTCCGGAATCGGCTGCGGCTGCGGGCCCGGCCCCGGATCGGACGCAGGGTCTCCGGGTCCGGTAAACAGGAGCCGGTTGAGCGCACCGCTGCTCGGCGGGTTGGACAGGCTCGAGGGATCCCCGAAGAAGGCGGATCCGCCGGTCTCGAAACCGGGCCCCGAGACCGAAACGCCGTAGGAGTACGTGACGAAATCGCCAGGATTGAGAATGCCGACGTCGATGAGGTCGAGAAGCGGGTCGAACGCGAAGCCCGCCTGCAGACCCTGCTCGGGACCGGCGATGGATGACGACCCGAGGTCGATGCCGGTCTTGGTCAGCGTGGCACCGGTCAGCGTCGCGGACGACGCGAATGCGCGCGTCGTCACGCCGCCGCGCGTCACGTCGAGCGTGACGTCGTAGCTCGCGACGAGGCTGGGCACGAACCCGGCGTAGCTCAGCGTGCGCAACTCCGCACCCGTGATGAAGATGCCGTACTCGTGCGCGCCCGCTTGCGTCGCGGTCGAGACGATCGTGTTCAACGCGGTCACCGAGTTGGCGTTGTTCCCGCTGAAGAAGACCGCCTCGGCTTCCACGTAACCCAACGCGCCGAGCACCGTGTTGCGCTGCTCCGCACGCGTGAACGCGCTTCCGCTGACCGGCTGATCTCCCGCCTCCGGCAGGATCAGCTCGGCGATCGCCGGCACGTTGAACGCGTTCTCCGTGGCGCCGGCCGATTGCACCACGCCGTCGATGTCACTGGTGACCTCGACCTTCAGTTCGTCGGCCTTGCCATCCACGGCCAGCCACAGCATCGCGGCCGCGATCCACTCGATCCTTCGCATGCGATTACCCTCCACTCACTCCTGAAAACGGAAAGCAGTGGAACACGCTGCCAAGTATTCTTTCGTGCCGTGTTCGTGAATCCGGAACGGGCCGGAACGAGCATGAAGCACGAATGAAAAACTCCGCCCTGCTTCTCGACTTTCACGATCGCGCCCACCGCTCGTTTGCACTCTGTCTCGCCCACGCTGGCCAACTGAGCGCGGAGCAGCTCGACACCGAGCTCGAGGGCTTCGGGTACCCGACCGTGCGGGAGCAGCTTCAGCACGCCATCGGCGCGGAACGGTACTGGCTCTCGGTGGTCGCCGGCGCGATGGACGCCTCGGAGGATGCGGCCGACGCGGCGACGGTCGAGGCGCTGGAGGCGTTTCGCGCACGCGTGGCGGCGACGACGCGCACCTACCTCGAGGGGGCGTCCGACGAGGAGCTGACCGCGCGGCGCGCGATGACCACCTATCACGGCGACGCCGAGCTGGTTCCGATGCACGTCCTGATGCGCACGCAGGTGCACCTGTTCCACCACATCGGGCAGATCGCGGCGATGTGCCGGCTCCTCGGGCACCCCTTGCCTCCCGGCGGCGACTTTCCGCTCACCTAGCGGGCTTTCGCTGCCCGATAGGAACTCCGTCCGGTCGTGAAGCGCTCGTAGGATTCCGACCGGGACCTCGCCCATGGACGAGTCGAAGATTCTCGCGCGCTGCCGCGCTCTCATGGACGCCGATCGCGCCGCCGGGCGCCTGCGTCCCATGGCCTCGTACCAGAACCTCTTCGCGGGGTTCGAGGAGCTCGTCGAGTCGGTCTACGAGTCGCTCGATCAGCCGCCCAAGCCGAAGCCGAAGCCGAAATCGAAGCAGGAGCCGGCGGCCGATCCGGAGCCGACGGACTCGCGCGCGGCGGCGCTGCTCGAGCACATCCAGTTCTATGCGCAGGAGCGCTACCGCTACGGCGGCGAGATCGGCGAGGGCGCGATGGGCCGCGTGCTGGAGGTAGTCGACCAGGGCCTCGAGCGCGCCATCGCGATGAAGGTGCTGCGCGACGGCGACGAGGGGTCGAACGTGCCCGAGCCCGGCACCGAGATCGACCCCGCCGTGCACCGCTTCATTCGCGAGGCGCGCATCATGGCGCAGCTCGACCATCCGGGCATCGTGCCGGTCTACGACTTCGGCATCAATCCCGACAAGCGCATCTTCTTCACCATGAAGCGCGTCGAGGGCGAAGAACTGGTCGCGATCATCAACCGCTACCACGAGCGCGATCCCGCGTGGCCGCTCGCGCGCGTCGTGCAGGTGCTCGTCCGCGCCGCGGACGCGATCGGCTTCGCGCACTCGCGCGCCATCGTTCATCGCGACCTCAAGCCGGCGAACATCATGGTCGGCGGCTTCGGCGAGGTCTACGTGATGGACTGGGGCCTCGCGAAGGTGCTCGACGCGGAAGAGGACGAGCGCTACGGCCCCCCCACGGAGAGCGGCACGTTCGATCTCGCCGAGGAGGACTCGCTCGGGACGCGCATCGGCTCCGCCATCGGAAGCCCCACCTACATGCCGCTCGAGCAGGCCGCGGGCGATCTCGCTCGCATCGGCCCCGCGTCCGACGTCTACGGTCTCGGCGCCTGCCTCTACCACCTGCTGGCCGGCTCGCCGCCCTACGTGGCGGGACGCGGGCGACCGGCCAATGCGCTGGAGGTGGTGCTCGCCGTGCAGAAGGGACCGCCGGAGCCGCTGGCGAAGATCGCCGCGGACGCGCCGGACGAGCTCCTCGCGATCGCCGAGAAGGCAATGGCGCGCGACGCGGGCGACCGCTACGCGAACGGCAGCGAGTTCGGGGCCGACCTGCAGGCCTACCTGGACGGCCGCGTCGTCTCGGCGCATCGCACCGGACCGATGGTCGCGGCCTCCAAGTGGATCGCGCGCAATCGCCCGCTCGCCGGCGCGCTCGCCGCGCTGCTCTTCCTGGTGGTCTGCGGCTCGCTCTTCGTCGCCATTCAGCAGTACCGCGCGAAGACGCGCGTGGAAGCCTCGCGCGGGCGCGCCCTCGCCGCCGCGCAGAAGGAACGCGAGGCGCGCGTGCTGGCCGAGCAGGCGACCGCGGCGGAAGCGGAAGCGCGCGCCTCGGCCGAGGCGTCGCGCCAGCGCGAGGCAAGGGCGCGCGGCGAAGCGGAGCAGGCCGCCGCGGCCGAGCGCGTGGCGCGTCGTCGCGCGAACGGGGAGCGCATCGCCGCGCAGGCGACGAGTCTCGCGTCGCGCAACGCCTCGCTCGCGCTCATCCTCGGTCGCTACGCCGCGCGCTCGACCGACGGGCCGCTCGTGCGCGAAGCGCTGGCGACTGCGCTCGACGGCCTGCGCGAGATCCGAACGCTGCACGACCAGCACGAGGGCTACGTGCTCGCGGCCACGTATGCGCCCGACGGCAAGACCGTCGTCACCGCAGGGCACGACCACAGCATCTTCGTGTGGGATGCGGCGACCGGCGCGATGACCCGCCAGATCGTGACCGACGACGCATGGATCGCGCGGATTCGCTTCGCCCCGGACGGCTCGCGCTTCGCGACCTACGCGGTCGACACCAACCAGGTGCGCGTCTACGAGCGGGCGACCGGCAAGCTGACCGGCTCGGTCGAAGTCGGAAAGCCGATCGGCGTCTATCGCGCGCTTCGTCTGCTCACCAAGCAACCGAAGGCGGAGCTGACCTGGTCGCCCGACGGGAGCCGCGTTCTGTTCGTCGGCCGGGGCGGCGGCACGCATCTCATCGATGCGAACACGTGGACGCGAATCCGCCGGTCTCCGCCGCGCAGCGCGGTCTTCGAGGCGACGTTCTCGAGGGACGGGGCGCGCCTCGCGCTGCTCCGACGGAACGGGACGCTCTCCGTCGTCGCGACCGCGGACGGCAAGGTGCTGCAGGAGTGGGCGAACCCGGAAGCGTGCAAGGTCGGCCGCGGCGGCTGGGTGCGGTTCCGCAAGGAAGACACGGAGCTCGTCGTCGGCTTTCTCGCGCCCGCCGAAACCAGCGGCTACGTGCGGCGCATCGCCGACGGCGAACTGCTGCACATCCGGCCGCGACTCGGCCCGAGCCGGTTGGCGGACGACGGACGCGTCTGGGTGACCTGGGCGCGCGCCCCGCGCCGCGCCTCGGCCGTCACGGAGCTGGTCGCGCACGAAATCGACGGCGACCGGGTGCGCCATCGCCTCGAACTGCCTGGCGCGTTCCGCTTCGCGCGCGCGCACCCCGCCAACGGGCGCATCGCGCTGCTCGAAGCGGGCCGCAGCAACGACGGCGTCGTCTGGAACACGCGCACGGGCACGGTCGATGCGCGACTCGTCGGCCACTTCGATCGCATCGAGTCGATCGCCTGGAACCGCGACGGATCGCGGCTCGTCACCGGCGGACGCGATTTCACGGCGCGGCTGTGGCACGCGTTCGATCCGCGCGACGTGACCGCGGACTGGGCGTCCGGTCTTCCCGCCGGGCACCGCATCGTCGCGATGTCGGTCGCCGGCGATCGCGCGGTCCTCGTGTGGCCCGATCTCGACGGACAGCCGACCACGCTGATCGAGCTGTCGACCGGCCGGCCACTCGCGCAGCTCGATGCCAAGGGCCAGAACCCGTCGCAGGTCACGATCGCAAAGGGCGGTTCGCGGCTGGCGATCGGCTTCCCGGCCGGTGAGGGCATGGTCTGGAACTTCATCGACGCCGTGACCGGCACCCCGCAGTCGGCGTTTCGCACGAAGGGCACGCGCGGCGTGCTCTCCCCCGACGGCGCGCGCTTCGCCGCGTGGAGCAACCAGGTGCGGATCTCGACCTACGACGTCGCCAAGGGGCAGCCGATCGTGGGCGTGCCGGTGGTAGGACCGTCGAGCGTGCGGTTCGCGCCGGATGGACTTCGGCTGGTAACCGTCGATGCGGGCAATCTGTCGGACACGCTCTGGGACCTCGAGGCGCGGCGGAGCGTCTACCACTTCCGCGACCGGACCGGCTACGCCTTCGACGCGGACTGGAGCCCGGACGGCCACGCCTACGTCTCGACGGCGGCGGACAACGCGGTCTTCTTCCGGGACACGCGCACCGGCAAGACCTGGCAGCGCATCACGCGCATGCCGGCGGGCCGACTGCTCGCGGGATGGTCGCCTGACGCGCGGTTTATTTTCGCGCAGTGGGGTCGCGGCGGACGCATCTACCGGGTCGAGGACCGGGTGCTCGTACGCGCCTTCACCGCCGAGGGCGGACGCTGGGAGCACGCGGAGTTTCATCCCGAGCGGCCGGAGCTCTGGATCTCGGATACGCGCGGACGCGTGCTGCGCATCGCGATCGACGTCATCGAAGAGGCGAAGCGACGCGCGCCGCGCGACGCCGAAGTCGAGGAACTGGTCCGCTATCGCGTGCTGGATCCGGAGGAGACGACCGCTCGCTTCGACGCGCTGTTCCAGGGTGCGCAGTCCTTCTACAAGCTGCAGCCGGTGGCCCTGGGCGCGATGCAGCGTGAGGAGTTCGAGGAGGCGCTGGGTGCCTACGACCGTCTGGTGCCGACGCGTCCCTACCTGTCGATCCTGC
>JBCDBY010000298.1:0-5515 GCA_039182715.1 Planctomycetota bacterium | reverse complement strand
CGATCGGCAGGCGGCAATGGCCATCTTCGCGCGGGCAACGATCGTCGAACTCCAGGCCGGATTGGAGGCTGCCGATTGCTCGACCAATTGTCATGACATCAGGGCGCCTGAAACCGGGCTAGTGATGGCGCGCGGACGCATTAGTGGCACAGGCCAACCATTCAATCTCGGTGAGGTCACCGTCACACGTGCCGTGGTTGAGGTGGCTGGCGGGAGCAGCTCGTCGTCGAGCCGTAGGCGCACGGCGCGCACCGCGAGGGTGACGAAGGGCAGCAGCCGCGCCGCGAGCAGCAAGACCGGTTTCCATGCGCCCTGCGCCGCCTTGGTGCCGTACATCTCCATCCATCCGACGGCGAAGGACATCGAAGGGACGGCCACCGGCAGGAAGCAGGTCAGCAGCAGGATGCGATCCACCCAGGGCCGGCCGCGGCCCGCTTCGGTCGCGAGCAGCGCGAGCAGAACCGCGATCAATGCGCCCGACACGCCGAGACGCACGGAGGTCCACGCGGAGCGGTCGACGCTCTGGTGCTTCACGCCGCGCTGCAATCCATCCAGGAGCGACGACGGCTTGGAGCGCGGATCGACCGGCTCGCCCGGCGGCCGCTGCGTGCGCTGCGAGACGGTGGAGCCGAAGTGCTTGCCCGCCGCCGTGTCGGCGTGCCCGCGGAGCGGCCAGAGCACCGAGATGATCACGACGAGCGTGAGCTCGCCGAGCGCGACCCACCGACCGCGACGCGCGAGCGGCAGCGGACGCGGCGGCTCGAAGTCGCCCCCCATCGTGGCGACGCCGCGGCGCCGCTCGATCCAGAGCACGAGCGCAAAGCCGATCAGCGCAAGCATCGTGACCGGCATGCCGATCGCCGCGGCGCGGCCGGCGTCGAAGTCCTTCATCCACGCGCCGAAGACCGCGTTGGCGTAGACGACGATCGTGTTCTCCGCCGTCGTCACGCCGAGAAAGTCGGGCACGGCGAAGTCGGAGATGACGAAGACGAAGACGAGCAGCGCCCCGGCCGCCGTCCCGGGCAGGGCCGGTCCCAGCACGACGCGGAAGAGCGCTTCCCGCGGCGACGCATGCAGTCGGGCGGCGTCGAGCGCGTCGGCCCCGATGCCGCGCAGCGCGCGCGACGTGAAGAGCATGACGAGCGGGTAGAGCGTGAGGGCGAAGACGATCGCGGCGCGCAGGAAGGCGGGCTGGAAGTCGGCCAGGTCGTGAAAGGTGCCGATCGCCACGAGGATCGGCGGCAGCACCAGGGGCAGCGTGAGCAGGATCTCCCAGATGGCGCGGCCCGGCACGCGGTAGGCGCCGAGCAACAGGCCGAGCGGCAACCCGAGAAGCACGGCAAGCAACGTCGAGACGGCGGCGAGCGCGATCGTGCCCTTGAACATGAGCTGCTCGGCCTTCCCGCTGAGCAGGCCCTCGTAGTTGTCGAGTCCGAAGATCGGACCGACAGACTCGACTTCGTGGCGCGGAAACTCCTCCGCGCGGCCGGTCGAGCGCGGCTTGATCTCGACCTTCTTCTCGCTCTGGATCGTGATCGGCCCGCGGTAGACGCGGCCATCGACGAGGCGCACCTCCCCCACGGTGAGGCTCGCGATGACCATCGTGCCGACCGGGGCCAGCACGAGGAAGAAGAGCAGTCCGATGGTGAGCGTTACGCCGATGCGGCCCATAGGTGACGGTTTGTCGTGGAAGCGGTACAGCTTCCGTCGACCCGGGGGAGCTTACGCAACCTGCGGCCCAAACGAATCAGTTGGCGGCCAGAGTCTCGTCGTACGCGGCTGCGAGGCGGCGGGCGACCGGGCCCGGCGATCCGTCGCCGACCGGCACGCCGTCGATGCGCGTGACCGGCATGACGCCCTTGACGGTCCCCGTCAGGAAGACCTCCGCCGCTCGATCGAGACGCCCGCGGTCAATGGGTTCTTCGGCGACCGCCTCGTCGAGCGCGAAGATCCAGTCGCGCGTGATTCCGGGGAGCAGGCCGTCGGCGATCGGCGGCGTGACGATGCGTCCGTTCGCCTCGACGATCCACGCGTTGGACGTGGTCGCCTCGGTGAGATTGCCCTGTGCGTTGAAGAAGAGCGCGTCGTCGGCCTCGGCGCGGCGCGCCTCGATGAGCCCGAGCATGTTGTTGAGGTAGTTGCCGGTCTTCGCCTGCGGATCGAGCGCCTCGCTCGCGTTGCGCAGCCGATCGACGACCTGGACCGCACACCCCTGCTCGTAGAGGCGCGCGTCGTAGGTGATGAGCGAGCGGCCGACGATGTAGAGGCCCGGCTCGTCGCAGCCGTCCGGCAGCAGCGAGATGGGCCCGGGGCCGCGCGTGGCGATGATGCGAAAATACGCCTCGACCGGACCGAGTCGCTCGTGGAGCGCGGCGATGCGCGCCTCGATCTCCGCGTCGCTCCAGGGCAGCTCGAGGTAGATGAGCGCGCCGGAGCGGCGCAGGCGGTCGAGATGCTCGCGCGCCATGAAGAGCCGCCGGTTGGCGGTGCGGACGACGTCGTAGACCGAGTCGCCGTAGAGGAAGCCGTGGTCGAGAATGGGGATGCGCGCGTCGGCGGCCGGGGCGACGCCCGTGCCGTCGTGCACGAGGACCTCGCTCAAGTGCCGGCCCCTTGGTCGGCGGTGCGAATGAGCCGTTTCGCGTGCTTCCGGTAGAGCTTGTCGAGCCGCTTCTCGAGGCGTGCGACGCCCGGCATGTTTGCGTGCGTGCGCGCGAACGCCTCCATCCAGAGCACGAGATTCTCGGCGTCGGCGCGCGCCACGTACTCCGGTCCGGTGCGGCCGCGCGGCGCGTGGTTGTGGTAATTCTTCAGCGGCAGGCAGAGGGCGCCGGCGCGGAACCCGGCGCGCGCGTAGACCGTCGCTTCGCAGGCGCCGCCGTCCATCAGCGCACGCT
The DNA here is from genome assembly GCA_039182715.1 of Planctomycetota bacterium. Lineage (GTDB taxonomy): Bacteria > Planctomycetota > PLA2 > PLA2 > PLA2 > JBCDBY01. Next base: position 2,618 of record JBCDBY010000298.1, on the reverse strand, counting down.
GGTAGGCGAACGTCTCGTGCTTCTTCTGGAGCTGCATCGCGCACTGCTCGAGCGCCAGCGAAACCCCGTCGTCGAAGATCGTGATGCGGTCGCCGATGCGCAGGATCGGGCCTTTGCCCTGCGGCGTGTGCGGGCGCGCCGGAGACATCTCGAGATTGACGATCGCCGAACGGCGCGAGAGCTTCGTCGAGCGCGTCCAGCCGAGGGCGCCGGCGAAGCCGACCTCCTCGGCGCGCGTGAAGAGGAAGCCGACGCTGCCTTCCCAGCGCTTCTTCGTGAGCGTGTCGATGACCGCGAGGCAGGCAGCGACGGCGCAGAGGTCGTCGATGGCGCGGGCGCGGACCTTGCCGCCGGCGAAGGAGACGCCCGGCAGGTCGAGGACGAGCGGCGTGCCCTTCTTGAGCCCAACGGCCCCCTTGAGCTTCACCCGGCCGCCGGAGTGCGCCCCGCGCTCGAGGACCTTCGTGACGGTCGGGTGGACGTCGGCATCGAAGGTGCGTAGACGTGCACCGACAAGCGCGTCGGCCCGGATGCCGCCCTCGATGACCGCGGTGCCCTTCCCGTCCACCCGCAGCGCCGGGTGATCGGTGTGGCAGGCGAACCAGAGGGCGGGTCGCCCCTTCCCGTACACGATTTCCAGGTTTCCATGCTCGTCCACGCGATCGCGAAGACGCGGATTGGCCCGCACGGCCGCCCGCAAATGCCGATGAACACGGCCTTCTTCGAACGGTGCGGTCGGGATGGGGAGGATTTCGCGGAGGCGGGATTCGAGGGGCACGATCGGGCTGACTCCCTGCGTAATATACGGCGGACCACAACATGCCTTTGCGGACACTCATAGCCCTCCTGCTGGCCGGCGCTTCGCTGCTGGCCGATCCCACCGTCAAACTGCAGACCGACGAGTTCATCGAGGCCCAGTCCGGCTCGACCGTCGATCTCCTGGTCATCGTTGATCCCGGACCGACCGGCTTGAAGGTCGAGGGGCTCGAGGTCGTCGCGACGGCGCCCGGCGGCACGCTGCAGGCTCCGATCCTGCCGCACCCGGACACGAAGGGCGTGTACGGCGCTCCGTTCACCGTGCGCATTCCGATGGAAGTGTCGGCCGAGGCGCCGTTCGACGTCACCGCCAAGGTGACCGGGACGCACGGCGACGGCAAGACGTTCACCGCCGAGGGCAAGGGCAAGGTCTTCGCGAGCGCGCCGGCGGGCGCGCCCGGAGGGCTTGGCATCGGGCTGCTGGGCCCGGCGCCGGGCGAGCTGACCGTCAAAAGTGCGGTCCTGCGCGACACGCCGGCCACGGCGGGTCAGCGCAACGCGCTGATCGTCGAGCTGGAAATGTCCGGCGAGGCGGAGGGCTGGTACACGTACGGCGGCGCGAGCGACGGCGGCATCGGCGCCCCGATGATCTTCGAGATCCTGCCGAGCGGGCCCGAGGACGACTTTCGCAGCGTCGGCCCTTTCGTGCCGCCCGACGAGAAGTACAAGGGCACCTTCAAGATCGAGATTCCGGTCACGCCGGTCCGGGACGGTGAGTACACGACGCGGCTGAAGGTCTTCTGGCAGGCGTGCGACCCCAACATCTGCCTGCCGGAAAAACTGCGCTACGTCGACGTCTCCTGGAACGCTGAGCCTGGCGACGGCACGATCGTCGATCCCTTGCGCCCCACGGGCGAAAACGCACTCGCCGGCGCGAGTATCTGGACGCTCTTCCTGCTCGCCTTCGGCGCCGGCCTCATCGCGCTGGCGATGCCGTGCACGTACCCGCTCATCCCGATCACGATCAGCTTCTTCACGAAGCAGGGCGAGGCGGGCAAGAACACGACCGGACTGGCGACCGCCTACGGTCTCGGCATCGTCATGATCTTCGCGGCGATCGGCGCCGTGGTCGGTCTCGGCGTCCTGCAGGGCCAGCAGGTGCTCGACATCGCGACGAACAAGTGGGTCAACCTCGTGTTCGCGCTGCTCTTCCTCTACTTCGGGCTGAGCCTGATCGGCCTCTACGAGATCAACCTGCCCTCCTTCCTGCAGAACTTCGCGGCCAAGGCGGGCGGCGGCGGAAGCGGCTACGCGAGCGTGTTCGCCATGGGCACGACGTTGGTCATCACCTCGTTCACCTGCACGGCGCCGTTCGTCGGCGCGCTGCTGGTCTACGCGGCGCAATCGGGCGACTGGTTGCGCGTCACGGCGGCGATGGGCGTATTCGGGCTGACGATGGCCGTGCCGTTCGTCATTCTGTCGCTTTCGCCCAAGGCGCTCTCCAACCTGCCCAAGAGCGGCATCTGGATGAAGCACCTCAAGGTGACGCTGGGCATTCTCGAGCTGGGCCTCGTGCTGAAGTTCGTGTCGAACATCGACCTGGCGGTGGGCACCTACCTGATCGACCGGGAGACGTTCATCCTTCTCTGGGGCCTGAGCTTCCTCGTCGCCGCGATCTACCTGATGGATCTGCCCACGCTGTTCCGCGATCGCGCGAACTGGAAGCTGGGACGCGGCTCCATGGTGGCGATCGTCTTCCTGCTCTCCGTAACGGGGTTGATCTACAGCGGGCTGGACGGCAAGCCGCTGCCGCCCCGCTTCAAGTATCTCGAGGCGTTCTTCCCCAACCCGAACCCGCCGTT
>JBCDBY010000297.1:0-5582 GCA_039182715.1 Planctomycetota bacterium | reverse complement strand
GGCGTTGTCGGGTCCCGCATGCATGTCTGCTGGAATCGAGAGGCGGGGCCTGGCTTTTCGTTCTGGAAGACTTGGACGCGAGCGGGTTCCCCGGGCGTCACTCCCGATTGAGCGATGAGCAAACGCGGGCGTGTCTGTCCTGGCTTGCTTACTTTCATGCGGAGTTCCTCGGAACCGAACCACGGGGGCTCTGGGAGGTGGGTACCTATTGGCATCTCGCGACCCGGCCCGAGGAACTGCGGGTGATGCGCGACGAGCGACTGCGAGCGGCGGCTCCTCTCCTCGATGAGCGACTGAACAGCGCTCGCTATCAGACCTTGGTCCACGGCGACGCGAAGGTGGCGAACTTCTGCTTTGGTCGTGATGCTGCTCAGGTGGCGGCGGTGGACTTCCAGTACGTCGGCGGTGGGGTCGGCGTGAAGGACCTCGCGTACTTCCTCAGCAGCTGTCTCGATGAAAACGACTGCCTTCAGGAAGCCGAGCGGTGGGTGGGCGAGTATTTCCGTCTCTTGCGCGAAGCTGTCGTCGAGCGCCGGCCCGAGACCGATGTCGACGAACTCGAGCGGGAATGGCGAGCTCTCTACCCGGTGGCGTGGGCCGACTTCGTGCGGTTTCTCGTCGGCTGGGCACCGGAGCACTACAAGATCCACGGCTACAGCAAGCAACTCACCGAAGCTGTGCTGACGGATCTCGCCTGAGTTCCGGTCGCGCGTTGCTAGGGGGAGATACGGGGGGAGATACGGCGCCACGGCTTTCCGCCGTGGTGGTTCGGTAAGCGGTGCTCCTGAGTGCGGGAGGTGACTCAGTGGCGCATTGGCGCGACTGGGCCGACTCGCTCGGCCGGCGCGACGGCGGGTTGCTCTGGCATCGCATCGAGGCACCGCATTGACGTATCCCCAAGTGCGTTCAATCAGCGGGGCGCATCAAGTTCCGCATCGGCGGCTCAGCGAAGCCGCGCGGGCTTCACGGCGACGTGCGTACGCGCCATGGGCTGGATGAGGATGCGCTGCTTGAACTTCTCGTGGCCGTGGACGTCAATCTGCAGCCGGTAGTGGCCGGGCGCGAGGATGGGCCGCGTGAGGAGCTGCACGCCGGCCGGCACGGACCGTTGCCACGCCGCCGCGTTCTTGTCCGCCGGCCGGAACTCGAAGAGACGCTGCCACGAGTTCGTGGTTTCGTCGGACAGGATCATCACGAACCCGGTCGCGAAACTCGATTCCACGTCCACCTCGAAGGTGAGCCGACCCCCGGCGGCAACTTCGATCGCGACATCGCGGGCTCGGCCGGCACGGATGGTCACCTCCTGCGTCGTGGGCCGGAGGAACTCCAGCGGGCCGGCGTCCGCCGCGCGGACGTCGAGGAGCCAGGTGCCGCGCGGCGCCGGCAGCGGGCCCGGTCCGGTGCGAACGGCGAGCTGCTGCTGCTTGAACAGGGAGAGGAGACGGACCTGCAGCGCGCGCGCCTGCGCTTCCGTCGGCCCCACGATGCGCACCGAAAGCGGAGCGGGCTCGCCCGGCTCAAGCAACGGGATCTCGAGTGTGCGCACCGCACCCGTTTCCGGTTTCGGCAGCTCCGCCTCGTAGGGCAGGAACCGTCCCGCCTTCGTGAGCAGGATGGCGTGGCGGAACTCCTTCGAAACGAGGTAGGTGATCTCCGTTTCTTCCATGGGCTCCGGCCAGATCAGATCGGAGCCGGGATTCACGTGCCAGACGATCTCCGGTTGCGCGCCGGACCGCGGTCGACCGTCCGCGTCCACGAAGCGGAGACGGTACTCCCAGAGGTCGACGACGAAGCGCACGTTCCGATCGCCCGCCCTCGCCTTGATGCGCACAAACGCACCGCCGGTCATCGCGGTGTCGCACGTGATCTCGTATTCGCCGGGTTCGAACCCGACCCAGCGGAAAGAACCGTCCGCCGCCGTTCTCGTTCGAACGCCGCCCCGGATGAGGCTGAGCTGCGCGTTCACGCTGAGCTGCGCCCCGACCACCGGTGTCCCGTCCGGGTGCAGCATGCGGCCCGCAATCTCCAGCCCTTCGCGCAGGACGATGTCGCCCGTGTCGTCGCCCGGGGCTACGGGGCGCGCACTTTGACCCTTCCGGAAGCCGGGCGCCACCGCGTCCACGTGGATAGGACCGCCGCGCGTCGCCACGCCGAGCCGGAAGCGTCCGTCGGCTTCGGTCCGTGCGGTCACTCCTCGTGCGAACACGAAGCCCTCCGGTACGGGCCGGCCCTGCTCGTCGACGATGCGTCCGGTGACCTCGCCGCCCGGCACCAGCACGAAGTCGCGGGTGTACGCGGTCGTCTTCGCGTCGAGGGCGAGTGTGTGGGTCGCGGGCATGTGCCCCGCGGCCGTCGCGCGCAGGGTCAGGAACGGTTCCTTGGGGGGCTCGAACGGGAACTCGTACCGGCCTTCCGCGTCGGTGGTCACGGTGCCGACGGCAGCGCCGGGGAACGGAGAGCCGTCGGCCCGCCGCACGACCCCGGTGACGCGGTACTTCGGCGCGACGCGCTTCGTCGTCGGCGTCGCCTCCACCCGCTCGCCCAGTTCGCGCGGTGCCTCCGTCCGCACCCGATTCTCGTCCCGCGCCATCCGGCCCAGCTGCAACACGACGGCAACGACCAGGGCGACAACTGCGATTCGCTTTCCCATGGTGAGTTCGACGCGCCGGGGCGGCGCCACATTTCATTCGCCGCGGGTAGCCGCGGACGTCAGGGTAATCCAACTCGTGGAAATCGACGTTGGCTTCAAAGGGGCTGTGGAGGGAGTGCGGTGCCAAAGCTGTCCGCCGTGACCGACCGGTACCGTGTTGCCCTTTGGCGCCGTTTGGACCTCCAGGCGAATGAGTCTGGATCACCCGACGATCACGACCTCCTCGCCCACCGCGATGGCACCGGTACCAAGGTGCACGAAGTAGGTGCCGAAAGTGACTCCGAAATCAGGGTGCTTGCGATAGCCCGCCAGCGTCGCAAGGGGTTCCTTGCCGCGCGCGCCCGTCGCCTGATCTGTTGTGGTGATCGCGCATCGCCCACACGGGATCAATCGCTCAAACTCGAGCGAGCCCACCCGGAACCGCGTCCATTCGTCTTCGGCGAACGGGTCGCATCCGGCGATGACAATGTTGGGCCGGAAGCGATTCATGGGTACCGGTTCGTCCAGCCGACTGTTCAGCTCGGCCAGCGAAGCTTCGCTCGTCACCAGAAGTGGTGCCGCGTCCGCGAACAACAGGCGCCCATCGTGCTCGCGCGGTAGCGCGTCGTGCAGCGGGCGCTGGTACCCAGGTGCCATGGACACCAGTCGTGCCGGCGCTTCCAGGTAGGCCGAGAACCACGCGGCGACGTCATCTCCCAAATCGAGGACCTCGCAGGGCGAGCCCCATACGGCGACCGTGCGCGGCGTGCCCGACCCCTGCGCTTCGAATCGCAGGGCCGGAGCGCCGGGGGCCTCGAGCTCCACGATGTCGTCCGTGACGGAGACCTGGATCATGGCCATCCGCGGTAGCTGGCGTTGGGTCAGGAAGGTGCCGTCGGGAGTCGTCACCATGAAGCGACGGTCGTTCTTCACGCCTTGGTCGCCGATCAACGCTCGCTCGAGCGCGATGCCACGGCAGCTCTTCACGGGGTAGGAGTGGAGGCTTGCGATGTGCATGTTAGGCAGCCTCCACTTTGCCCCGAAGCCGCGTGGCGCGCCATGCCAGACTGCGGGGAGCTCAAGTAGAATCCGCGCGTGCCGCAGTCCATCCTCGCCTCGCTCGTCCTGCTCCTGGTCGTCGGCTGCGCATCGGCGCCGACGAAGGAGCCGGAGCCCCAGCAGCCGCCCGCGAAGGACCCGGAGAAGGAGCCCGAGCCGCCGGTCCTCGACCCGACCGCGCGTGCGTTGTTTGACGGCAAGACGGGCTCCGCCAGCAACGTGGCGGCGCTGGCAGAGGCCGGCAAGGATGCCGACGTCATCGCGTTCGGCGAGATCCACCGCAGCCCCGCCGGCAGCAAGGTGCAGATCGAGTTGCTCGAGGCGCTCGCCGCGCAAGATCGTCCGCTCGCCGTCGCCATGGAGTTCCTCGAGCGCGACACGCAGGGCGTGCTCGATCGCTACCTGCTCGGCCAGATGGACGAGAAGGACTTTATGGCATGGGCGCGGCAGTCGAAGGGCTACCTCACGTCGCACAAGCCGCTCATCGAGTTCTGCAAGCGCGAGGGCATTCCCGTGATCGCGGCCAACGCGCCGCGCCGTCTCGTCAAGGAGTACCGCAAGGCGGATCAGTCCTACCCCGACTTTCTGAAGTCCCTCACCGAGGCGGAGCGAAGCTATCTGCCGCGCGCCTGGTTCCCCATGAACGAGGAGGAAGAGGAGCGCTTCTTCGCGGCCATGGGGGGGCAGCGGACGGAGCGGAACAAGAGCTTCCCGCTCTCCATGGCGCTCTGGGACGACGCCATGGCGGAGGCGTGCGCCGACATCCGAAACGAGGAGCCCAACCGCCGCGTCTTGCTCATCGCCGGCGCCTTCCACGTCGCCCGCGGTGCGCAGGCGGTTCGCAAGTACCGGGCGTTGCGCCCCGACGACTCGGTGCTCGTGCTCACGACCCGCATCCAGCAGACGGAGCCGCTCGCCTACGGCGACGAGGACTCCGGCATGGGGGACTTTGTGCTCAAGGTGCACGCGCCGCCGATGCCCAGAGTCACAGTCAACCCGCACGCGACCAAGAAGAAGTCGCGCCGCGGGCCGCGGGCCGCGGGGTCGGGGAGTTCTGTGGGCCACGGCGATCCGCCGTGGTGGCTCGGCAAGCGCTGTTCCTGAGGGCGTGAGGTGGCTCACTTGCGCATCGGCGCGACTGGGCGAGCGCGACGGCGGATTGTTCTGGCACCGTATTGAACCGGTCTCGACGAGGTGAAACGTCGGCATGATCGGCGTGCAGTGGAAGTCAACAACATCGTGCTCCTGCGCATGACTCGCGATGCGATCCGGAGAAAAGGAAGACGCCGAAGGAGAACAGACCGCGGAGCCGGTAGCCTTGGGCGTCGAGGATCTGATGAGGCTTCCCGGTCTGTTGGTCGCACTTTTCGCCGTGATTCCGAGCGGCTGCGCGACTCCCGAGAAAGACGATCGTGATCCCAGCTACGTTTGGCCCGACCTCGACAAGCCCGTGGCGCTCAGTTCGGTGGTGCCGGGCTGGCAGCTGTGCGAGGGGATGGGGGCGGAAGTTGGACTCCCAGACACGCTGTTCGCACTACTCGTTGCCGTACATCCGACGCACGGGATACGTATTGTTCGCGGCCCGCGCGATTTCGCGGGTGTCGTTCGCATCACGTCGGGAGCGCAGGCATTGGAGTACGCGCGCCTTGCGACTGCTGATCGATCGTTCCACTTCTTCGTTGAGAAGGACTTCTTGGAGCCGTCGCGTCGTGTCGCACACGACTTTCCTGTCAGCGCTGTCGAAGTGTCTCCCTCGGACGCGGAAGATCGTGGTCCGGGGGAGTTGCCGTCCCGTGAATTCACTCGCTTGGGTTTGCACGGGCCGACCTGGACCGCTACCCCGAACGGGTTTCGGATCTCTCGATGCTTGGGATGGTGGGAGCCGAGCGCCGAG
>JBCDBY010000296.1:0-5648 GCA_039182715.1 Planctomycetota bacterium | reverse complement strand
GTGCGCGATCTGCGGGTCGTCATCGAAACCGCGACCTGGCTCCGACTCCTCGTCGAGAACGACCGCGGGGAGCCGGTCGAAGCGATCGCGATTCAACTCGATTCGCCGTTCCCGCGGGCCTACAGCGACGGGACGCATCCGATCTCGATGCCGCATCTCATCGAGATGCCGCCGACGGCGCGGTTGGGCGTGCACGTATACGCACCGGGCTATCGTCGCGTGTCTCGCACGATCGACCCGTGGCGTTCGACCGCCGGCATCACCGATCTCCGCATTCGCCTCGAGCCGGCGCCCGCGGGTCTCGTGGCGCTCGACGTCACTCATGCCGTGGGCCGACCGCCCGCGCGGGTGCATGTCGAGGAACTCGACGGCGACGGCCGGCCGCGCATCCGACACACGTCGGGCGCTCTGGTGCGCCTGGCGGACCTAGACCTGCATCCCGTTCGGCTCCGTATCTGGGACCCAGAACATCCGCTGCTTCGCCGCACCGTCGCGGTCACACCGCGATTGGACCGCGCGACGCCGACGAAGGTCCGGCTCCCGCGGGGCATCCGGCTCGCGATTCGGCTCCCCCCGGAGGACCACCAGCTCCACGCGCGCGTCTACCTCCCCGACTCCGAACAGATGGCGCATGCGATTCGCGACCGCAAGGGCGTGGTGCAGCCGCCCGCGCTTCCGCCCGGGACCTACCGCCTCGTCGCCGTGCGAGGCAATGAGATCCTGCGCGACATCCTCTACGAGCTCGGCACCCGCGAGGCCGTCGAACTCGACTGGACCGACCTCGCGGGCCGCTAGCTACTCCACTTCGATCTTTTCGAGCTCGAAGCTGAGGCGGTACTTGGCCGTGGCGCGGGTCTGCACGCCGTTCTGATTCGACGGCGCATACTCGTCCAGGCCCTCGCTGTACTTGATGCGAATAAGGCCGAGCTCGCCCTTCTTGAGGAGGCCCGCATGCACGGCCGCCGCAATCGCGTTGCTGTTCGCGGTATACGGACCGCTGCCGTACACGGCGCCGCGTGTGTCGCCGCGCGCTAGCAGGATCGCGACATCGCCCGGCTTGCGGCCGACCGGACGATTCGTCGCCTTGAGTTCGAGTGCCTTGGCGTGGATGCGCGCCTCGCGCTTCTGTTCCTCCGACGCGAGTTCGAACTGCAACCCGAACGCCATCTGTTCGCGCGCGATCCACGGCCCCGCCAGCAGGACGACGCCGTCGGCCTCGAACAGCCGGAAGACGTAGTCCGTCGGGGCGTAGCGCTTGTTCTGGTGCTGGTACTTCAACGCCAGCTCGCACGCGTAGTCCGTCTCGCGAATCGTGCCGCTGAACGTGCCGGGGCCGGCGAGGCTGGTCGGGCGCAGGTGGCCCGATCCGAGCGTGCCGGAGACCGCACCGGTCGCGGGATCGAGCTTGAGGCTCACGAGCACCGGTTCGCGCGCGACCGGGACGCGCGCCACGAACGTCTGTCCCTCGGTGAGGTGCTTTTCGATCTCGGCGCGATCGGACGCACGGTGCTCCGCCGTGGGCGGGGTCAGCAGGATCTCGGACGGCGAGCGCGCCGTCGTCCAGACGCCGCGAAAGCGAAGCGGATCGGGCGCATCGACGTAGAGCCACATCTGCTGGCGGGCGGCCCACGCGAAGGTCTGCGGCGCCCGTCGGACCGCTCCCGTGATGTGCAGGTGGCTGTCGATGCCCGATTCGACCAGCTTGCCGCTCAGTTCGATGCGGCCCGCAAGCGTCGGATAGGTGGCCGAACCGGTCACCACGCCCGCCTCCGTGACGTACACGAGCATCTCCACGGGGATCGTCTGCTTCACGGCGGCTCGTTGACCGTACTGCGGGAACCCGCCCCGCACCGCGCCCCGCAGCTTCAGCCCGTCGCGCAGGCGATTCTTCAGCACGGCGATGACGCGCTTGCCCGCGGCCTCGTACTCCGCTTCGTCCATGGTCTCGACGACCTTGAGCGACATCGGCGTGGGGAGGCGGCCCGATACCTGGGCCATGCCCTTGAGGCCACCGCTCCCGTCCGGCTCGAGTTCCGCGACGATCTTCTGGCCCTGGGCCGAGGCGTGCAGCTGGCCGATGACCTTGCCCTCCTTGCGCGTGAGCCGCAGGTTCGAACTCCCGCCGGCGTAGCTCTTGGGCCCCTTGCGCGCAACACGCAGAACCACGGCGAGCGGCTTGCCGTCGATGCCGCGGCACTCGCCCTCCAGGCGGGCGTAGCGACGGAGAAGCGTGGTGAACGCCTCGGTCTCGGCGAGCTCCTTCGCCTCGGCCTCGTCGAGCTTCGCTTTGCACGCCGCCAGTTCGCCGTCCTCTCTCCGGAGGGTGGCGGGCACCAGCTTCTTCGTCGCGGGGTCGTGCACCTGGCCCGTGAGCTTTACCTCGCCGGGCTCCCCCTCGATGCGGAACGAGATGCTCGGCGGCGCCGGAGGCGCCATGCCGGCCGGGCGAACCACCCGGCCGAACCGGATCGCCACCGCGGTCTTCGAGATGCGCGCCTCGACCTCCTGCTGCGCCGGCGGGTCCATGCGGAAGCCGGTGCCCCGGAGCGCGCCGGCGTCGTCCCGGTCGAGCGTGAACGCGAGGAACGTGCGATCTCCGGCGACGATGACGTGGGACCCGTCCCGAAGCATGGCGCGGACCTCGTCCAGCCGCGCCTGATCGCGGGCTTGCATCCTCGCGACTTCCTTTTCGAGCGCCTGCGCGAGGGTTTCGTCCTCGAGCCGCCGGAAGAGCTGCTTGTCGGACTCGCGCTTGGCGTCCTCGGGATCGATGTAGAGCTCGTCGCTCGAGACCTTGATCTGCAGGATGCGCGTGCGTCCGCGGGGCGTCGACATACTGACGCGTCCGCCCTCCATCAGGACGTAGTCGAGAGTCTGGCTGCCTCCGATGCGCGTGCCCCGAGCGCGACCGCCGGTCAGGATCACTTTGCCCGACGCCGTGAACTCCATGCCGATGAGCGGGCCCTCGGTCTTGCGGAACCAGACCCCGACGAGGTCGTCGACATCGTCGACCAGTTCCCCTTGCGGCTTGGGCTTCCGATCCCCGCTTCCGGGCGCGGGGCCGGGCGGGTCATCGCTCCCGCAGCCGAGCATGGATACCGCGAACAGAAGCGCCGCGAACAGAATTCCTCGATGGACACCGTGTTCCCTCATGGAGACCTCCCAATCAACCGGATGGATCGTAGCAGCGGAGAATTCGAATCGCCTCGACGGCCAGCAAATCGCGAGTCAAACGAAAGTTGTCGGCGACACCGCCGCAGCTTCGGCGCTAGAGTTGCTGGGGGAGGTCGGTCATGCGGTGTGGACGCCTAGTTCTCCTGATTCTGTGCAGCTCCGTGTGCGCGCAGCCCGCGCCGCCCGCGGACAAGCTAGGCGTGCCGGTGGAGACGCCCGCCGGGTTCATCGAATACCTCGACGGGCTCGAGGCCCTGGCCGACGCCCGCTACGAGCCGGCGCAGCTGGCGCTTGCCAAGGCGGTGGCGGCGAACCCGAGCCGCGCCGCGTTCCGGCGGGCGCTCGCGATGTCGCAGCTGCTCCAGGAGCGTGTGGACCAGGGTGTCGCCGAGGCGCGTCGCGCGTTCGATCTGCAGCGCAACGAGCGCGAGAGCAAGCTCGTCTACGCGCTCGCGCTGCGCATGAAGGGCGACGTGCAGAACGCGATGATGGTCGTCGGTCCGAAGAGCGGCGACCCGTACGAGAAGCTGCATCTCGAGATCGGTCAGACCTACGCCCATGCGGTCATGGGTCGCAGCGTGCCGGGCGACTACCAGCAGCAGCTGCGCGCCCAGGTCGCGGAGCAGCGCCTTCGGTTCCCCACCCTGGCTCGGCTCTTCGCGGAGCGCGCGCGTGTCGCGGGCGACGTCGGCAAGGCGGAGTTCCGTCGCGGCTACGACCGATTCCACGCCGGTCGCTCGGTCGAGGCGGAGCGCAGCCTCGCCGCGGTCGCCCGGAGCTATCCGGCCGACCCGACCGTGCTCGCCTATCACGGCGCGGCGCAGATCCGGCGCGGCATGCGCGAGCAGGGGCGTCGCCGCCTTTCGACCGCGTTGAGCTGGTTGACCGCGCTGCCGTCGGGCTACCAGCAGCGCGGCATCGCGGCGGCGCGCGAAGGCTCGTTCGACCGCGCGCGTGCCGACCTCGCGATCCTGCGCCGGCTGCAGCCCCAGGACGAGAACGGTTGGGCCGCCCGCCTCGAGGGCATCATCGTCGAATCCGAGAAGGCGAAGCCCGCGCTGTCGGCGGATGCGCTGCTCGACAAGCTGGTGGCGGATGCCGGCCGCGGCGTGGCGGACGACGCCCTGCTCGACGCCGCGCGCTGGCTCGTCTTCGCCTCGAACGACGGGCGTCGTTTCGGCGCGGAGACCTACCAGGAGAAGAAGCGCGCGCTCGTCTGGCGGCACCGGGCGGCGCCCGACGACCTCGGTCGCATGACCGCACTCGCGCACTTCCTCATCGACGAAGCCGACGTACGACGCGAGCCGGAGGAGCCCGCGAAGTACCACCGGGGCACGCCCTATCGCGAGGCCAATCAGGCGCTGCGCGACAAGGAACTCGGAGAGGCGCGCACGCTCTGCGCGGCGGCCCTGAAGCGCGACTCCGGTCACGCCATGGCGCACCTCGGATTCGCCAAGCTCGCCGTGCGCGAGCGGAAGTGGCGTGACGCGGAGATCTCCCTCAAGCGCGCGCTGGCGCGCGACCCGAAGTTGCCGGAAGCGCTCGAGCTGCTGTCGCACACGTTGAAGGCGGCGGCCGATCAGAAGGCGGGGGCGGCGGCCGCGCTTCGCCGCACGCATCGCTGGTCGGAAGTGGTCGGGCGCTGGCGCTACCACTACGTGCGTTACCCCTCGGCGGCGGAGCTGCGCCTGGCGCGCCAGTACGACCGGCAGGCGTCGGCGTTCCTGCAGCAGGCGATGAAGCTCGCGAAGCAGGCCATCGCCGTCTCCGGCGACACGCCGGAGGGGCTCTATCTCGTCGGTTCGCTGGCGTGGCGGACGAAGAACTACGAAAAGGCCTACCGGTCCTGGGCTGCCGCCGTCCAGGCCGCGCCGGACAACCGCGCCTATCGCTACAGCCTCGCCAACGTCTGTGGCCGGCTCGGTCGCATCGACGAGTGGATCCGTCACACCAGTGCGGGTCGCAACCTGGAGCACACTACGGCGTCGGCCTACCTCTGGCACGCCTGGGATCGCATCATGGCGCGCGACTGGTCCGCCGCGACGAAAGCGCTCCGGGGGGCGCGGAACGTCGATCCGGCGGACGCGCGCATCCCGATCTACATGGGCATCGTGGCCGAGGGGCAGGGCCGTGGCGACGAAGCCATCGCCCGCTACCGCGCGGGGCTTGCGCTCTGCCGTGCCAGGCAGTGGTACCGCGGGGTACCGGAGAAGGGCCGCGTGGAAGCGATCGACGTCGCGCGCGGCATCGCGGTCCGCTTGCGTCTCGGCGAACTGCTCGCGCGCCGGGATCCCGCGCGTGCGGCCGCCGTGTTCGCGCAGGTGGTGGCGCTGGAGCCGCGCGTGGGGAGCTACGCGTTCTCCGAGACGCTGCCCGGCGCGCTGCTGCCCGACGTGCGACCCGGTCGCGTCGAGGTGCCGGTTTCGCCGGTCGCCGGCGCGCTGTTCCGCGAGGCGCGGGCGCGCACGGCCATC
>JBCDBY010000295.1:0-5692 GCA_039182715.1 Planctomycetota bacterium | reverse complement strand
TCCGGATGAGGTCCTCGATGCCGTGCCCGCGCAGCTTGCGGCGGAGCTGGTGCACGATCACCTCGACCGCGTTCTCGGTGGCGCCGTCCGCGCCGGCGTGCAGGTGATCGAGCAGCTCCGCCTTGGAGACGACGCCGCCACGGTGCGCCAGCAGATACTCCAGCACCATGTACTCGCTGCGCGTGACCGCGAGCTCGTCTCCGTCGACGCGCACGGACCTGGCGGCGGTATCGACGGTCAGGCCGCCGACCTCCTGGACCGGGCTCTTGGTTCCGTACTGCCGTCGGACGAGCGCGCGCAGCCGCGCGACCAACTCCTCGAATGCGAACGGCTTGGTGAGGTAGTCGTCGGCGCCGAGCCGCAGTCCCTCGACGCGTTCGGCGACCTGGTCCTTGGCCGACAGGATCAGGACGTGGACGCGGTGGCCCTCCTCGCGCAGGGTGCGCAGCAGCGTGAGGCCGTCCATGCCGGGCAGCATCAGATCGAGCACGATGGCGTCGTAGGTGCCGTGCCGCGCGTAGTCGAGCGCCTCGCGTCCGTCCGCGACCGCTTCGACGGCGAAGCCCGAGCGCTGCAGCCCGATGCGCAGGGAGCGCCGGAGCCGCTCGGAGTCTTCCACGACCAGAATCTTCATCGCACCGTCCGGCGTTCATCATCCCGATTCGCGCGGCCGTGATCCATGCCCCGATGCTCGCTCCGCCGGCTTAGGAATCGCTGAGTGAAGTTTCCGCGTGGACTCAGCGGGCTCTCAGCCGCGACTCCTAGATTCGTCTTCCACAAAGGAGGACCCCATGTCCAAACGAATCGGAACGAAGACTGGATGGCTGCTCGTGGCGGCCCTTTCGCTCGGGATCACGGGCTACGTGGCGCACGCGGCCCATGACGACGACCTCGCGGAGAACGGAGGCGAAGACATCGACCTCGAGGAGGCGCGCGTGTTCATCGTCTGGAACGCGACCGACACCGACCTCGGCATGCATCTCTTCTGGGACGGCGAGCCCTGGAAGGGCATGCGGGTGGACAACCCGGCCGGCGACGAGGTGCTGGAGGTGGAGGCGCGCGCCAACCTCAAGGTGCAGGGCATGAAGGAGGGCTCCTTCGAGAGTGCGGAGCCCAAGGCGGCCGAGCTGACCATGCAGGAGTTCTTCCTGCGCCATCCGGAAGGGGTCTACGAGTTCGAGGGCCGCACGCAGAAGGGCGACGAGCTGGACGGGGAGGCGGAGTTCACCCACGTCCTGCCCGCGCCGCCCCGAAACCTCTCGCCCGCCGCCGGCGATGTGGTCAGTCGGAACGGGTTCACCGCCCGCTTCGATCTCGTCGCGAAGGACACGCGGGGCAAGGCGATCCAGGTCGCGTACTACGAAGTGTTCCTGGAGAAAGAGGACGATGACGCGTTCCCGCGCTCGTTCTCGGTCACGCTGCCTCCGACGCGCAACGCGGTCGCAATCCCGGCCGCGTTCCTCGAGCCGAACACGCGCTACACCGTGGACGTCGTGGTCCACGCGCAGAGCGGGAATCGGACGATCGTGGAGAGCGGAGTCTTCAAGACCGACGGCGAGTGAGGGGGGCCACCGGTCCCATCGGGGCGCCCGGGCTTCCGGTCCGGGCGCCGAACCCCGCCCGGCAAGCGGACTTTCGAAATCGGGTCCGCGCCCGACTTTCCCCGTCGCCCTTCATGGCCATAATCCCGGTCATGAAGTTCTTCCTCGACACCGCCGACCTCGACGAGATCAAGAAGTACGCCGCCATGGGCCTGCTCGACGGGATCACCACGAACCCGTCCCTCATCGCCAAGAGCGGCCAGTCGCGCGAGGAGATCATTCCGGCGATCTGCGACATCGTGGACGGCCCGATCTCGGCGGAGGTCATCTCCGTCAAGCACGAGAGCATGGTGAAGGAGGGGCTCGAGCTCGCCGAGATCCACAAGAACGTCACCGTGAAGCTGCCGCTCACCGCGGACGGCCTCGCCGCCTGCCGCGACCTCACGGCGGAGAACGTGAAGACCAACGTCACGCTCTGCTTCACGCCGGTGCAGGCGCTCATGGCCGCCAAGGCGGGCGCCACCTTCATCAGCCCGTTCATCGGCCGCCTCGACGACCTCGGCATGGTCGGCCTCGAGATCATCGAGGACATCCGCGAGATCTACGACAACTACAACTACCAGACCGAGATCCTGGTCGCGTCCATCCGCTCGCCGCAGCACGTCCGACTCTCCGCCAAGATCGGCGCGGACGTCTGCACGGTGCCGCCGAAGGTGCTGGGGCAGCTGATCAAGCACCCGTTGACGGACTCGGGCCTGGAAGCGTTCCTCGCGGACCACGCGAAGGCGAATTCGTAGGGGCTACACGCTGCACGCTGCGGCAGCGTCGGGTCGATATCGAGAGCGGTTGACGCGCGTGCTCCGACTCCCGCATGACGACTCCGCCTGCCACCGGTTCGGCGTGAAGCGTGCAGACCTCAGGCCCGCGGATGATGCCGCTTGTGGATCGCGATCAGCCGATCCTGCTCCACGTGCGTGTAAAGCTGCGTCGTCGAGACTGACGCGTGGCCGAGGAGCTCCTGGACCGCGCGGATGTCGGCATCGCCTTCCAGCAGGTGGGTGGCAAAGGCGTGGCGCAGGTCGTGGGGCGAGGGGAGCGGCTCGATCCCGGCCTTCCCGGCGTAGTCGCGGAGCAGGCGGAAGACGCGGTCACGCGTGAGCTTGTGGCCGCGGACGGACGCGAGCAGCGGCTGGTCGTCGCCCGCATCGGGCCGATCGTCGTGGTGCGCCGCGAGCGCGTCGCGCGCCGCGCGGCCGACGGGGATCAGTCGCTCCTTGCGCCCCTTGCCCCGCACGCGCAGCAGGCCGAGTTCCGGCTTCCAGTCGCGCAGGAGCGCCCCGGTGACCTCCGAGACCCGGGCGCCGGTCGCGTAGAGCAGCTCGAGCAGCGCCCGGTCGCGTCGGCCCAGCTCGGTGTCCACCGGAATCGACGCCAGAAGTCGGTCGAGCACGTCGGCGCCGAGGACGCGGGGTAGCGTCCGCCAGCGGCGCGGCGCGTCGAGCGTTTCGGTCGGGTTCTTGTCGCAGAGCCCTTCGACGGCGAGGAACCGGTAGAAGCTCCGCAGGCAGGCAAACCGCCGCGCGATCGTGGTTTCCGCGCGGCCTTTCCGGCGCAGGTCGGCGAGGTAGTCGAGGACGTCGCGCGGCCGCATGCGCTCGATGCGCCGCCGCCGTCCCTGCGCGAACCGGGCGTAGTCGGCGAGGTCGCGGCGGTAGGCGAGCAGCGTGTTCGCCGCCAGCCCCGCCTCGGCCTCCGCCCAGCGCAGGAACTCACTCCGTTCGACGTCCATCCCCCTATAGATCGGCTTGACGCTCGGTCCCGGCGATCTATCCTTGCTCCACTCGACTGGAGTCGCACCATGACACCCGCGGACCATCGCTCCGCCCCGCATCGAACCCCTTTCGGCGCCAAGGATCTCGCTCACTTCCGGGAGCTTCTGCTCGAGCGCCGCGACCGCCTGCTCGGCAACGTCACCTCCATGGAGGAGGAGGCGCTCAAGAGCACGGACCAGGACTTCAGCGTCGACCACATGGCCGACCACGGTTCGGACAGCTTCGAGAAGGACCTGACGCTGTCGCTCGTCGAGAGCGAGCGCAAGGAGCTGGGGGAGATCGACGGGGCGCTCGCGCGCATCGAGGACAAGAGCTACGGCATCTGTCTGGGCACCGGAGAAGCGATTGCCCGCGCGCGACTCGAGGCGATCCCCTACACCCGCTATTCGATCGAGTACCAGCGCCGCGTCGAAGCGGGCGAGATCGACGTCGAGGAATGAGCACCCGCGCACGGCGCGCCGCCTGGCTCCTCGTCGCCGCGGCGATCGCGACCCTCGACCTGTGGACCAAGCAGCTGTGGGACTACCCGCTGACCCTCGACGGCGACCCCTGGATCGAGGGTCGTCCGCTGCTGCAGACGACCGTCTTCGAGAGCTGGCTGGCGGTGCGCACCATCTGGAATCCGGGCGCGGTCTGGAGCGCGCCGATCGCCCCGACCCTGCTGCTCTGGGCGACCGGCCTCGCGGTTCCCATCGTGGCGGTCTGGATCTTCTGGTCGCCCCGCGTGCGCACCTGGGAGACCTTCGCCAAGGCGCTCATTCTGGGCGGCGCGATCGGGAACTTCTGGGACCGGCTGCAGTTTCGCGCCGTCCGCGACTGGATTGACGTCTATTTCGGTGATGTGAACGGGTGGCATTGGCCGACATTCAATGTGGCGGACATGGCGCTCGTGGGCGGAATCAGCGTATTGATGGTGATGAGCTTCCTTCCGGAAAAGGAACCCGAGGAGGCCGCTTGAAGCTGGATCAGATCCCGGCGGCGATCGTGCGCCGCGCCGTGGAGATCTACCTCAACGAGGCCTATCCGGGGTCTTCGCGCTGGCGGGCGCCGAAGTTCGACCTCTCGGGCGGCGAGACCGCCGCCGATCTCGCGCCCCGCTTCGGCGACGAGACCGAGCACCACGACGGTCGCGAGGTCCATCGCTACGTGCTGCGGCTGGGCAACGCGCGCTACCCGCACATGAAGCTCGTCCTCGAGGAGACCATCCTCGAGAACGAGTACGCCTTCCTGGTCGATACCCACGACAACCTCAACGTCTCGCCCGACGCGCCCGACTACGAGCGCTGGAACCAGGTGCGCGCCCACAACCGCGACCTCGCCGGAGACATCGAGGAGCAGTGGAAGGTCGAGCAGGTCCCGACGATGGCGGACATCAAGGAGCTGCTCGACGACGTGGAGCCGATCGGGACCGAGGCGCGCGACGTGCTCGTGGTCGACGACGACCCCGGCATCCGCGACACGATCCAGCGGCTGCTGGAGCAGGCGGGCCTCTCGGTGCGCACGGCGCAGAACGGCAAGGAGGCGCTGGCGATGGTGCAGGAGAGCCGGCCCGACCTGATCCTGATGGACTATCAGATGCCGGAGATGGACGGCGTCACCTGCTGCGAGTCGCTCAAGGACGACCCCGACACGGAGTGCATCCCGGTGCTGCTCGCCACGCGCAGCCAGGTCGACCTCGCCAGCCTCACCTACGCCGACGGCTTTCTCGTCAAGCCCTACCGGCAGGACGTGCTCTTCTCTCTGGTACGCAAGCTGCTGTCGTAGGGCCCGGGCCGCGATTTCGGCCCCCTGTCCAGACCCCCTGCACCGACACCCTGACGGACGTCCTGCCAAACTGGCAAGGCGCGGAATAATGGGACTTCTGCCGTGATGGATTCCTTCGGAGACTTCTTCAAGCGCCTCTTCGGCACCCGCAACGAGCGGGTCGTCCGGACGATGGTGCCCCTGGTCGAACAGATCAACCGCCTCGAGCCGGAAACGGAGCAGCTCTCCGACGCGCAGCTGCGGGGCAAGACGGACCAGTTCAAGCAGCGGCTGAAGGACGGCGAGACGCTCGACGACCTGCTGCCGGAGGCGTTTGCCGTTGCACGCGAAGCGGCCAAGCGCACCCTCGGCAACCGGCTGTTCGACGTGCAGCTGCTGGGCGGCATCGCCATGCACCGCGGCTCGATCGCGGAGATGATGACGGGCGAGGGCAAGACGCTCACCGCCGTCGCGCCGTCGTACCTGAACGCGCTCACCGGCCGCGGCGTGCACATCGTCACGGTCAACGACTACCTGGCGCGTCGCGACGCCGCCTGGAACGCGCCGGTCTACGAG
>JBCDBY010000294.1:0-5712 GCA_039182715.1 Planctomycetota bacterium | reverse complement strand
GGCGTGGCGGAGCTGCGCGACGGCCGCGCGCAGGCGACGCTGCGTGTGCCGCGCGGCGTGGTCGGGAGCGTGGTCGTCGAGGCGACGCGCCTCGCGCCGGGCGAGACTTCGGTCGATCGACGTTTCCTGGTCGTCCGCGGCGACGGCGGCCTGCGGGTCGACGTGCGCAGCGACCGCGCGCAGTACCGTCCGGGCGGCCGCGCCCTGCTCTCCTTCCGCGTCTTCGACGCCGAAGGGCGCGGCGTGCCGGCGGCGCTTTCGGTCGCCGGCGTCGATGCGGCCCTGCTCGCGCTCGCCGGCCCGAACCCGGGACTGGTGCAGGCGCTGCGCGCGCGTGAGCAGACCGCCTTGTCACGGCCGGACAGCGCGTTCGACGCGCGCGACCTGCGTCCGGCGGACGGGGCGACGCGGCGCGCGCAGGCGACGATCGCATCGCTTCGCTTCCCGACGATGCGATCGACGCGCGCGCAGCTCGAGGAGCTGCTCCCGGCGTCGTTCCGCGAGTCGGGCCTGCTGGAAGAGGTCGAGGAGATGTTCGCGCGCAATGCGGCGCCGCACGTGCAGCGGCGGCGCGCCTATTTCCTGGAAGCGCTCGAGGAGCAGGGCCACGCGTCGACGGCCGCCGCCCTGCGCCGACTCGCGCAGACCGGCGTCGGTGGACCCGGGCAGTGGGTCGACCAGGCTCCCCTGGCCCGCGCACGCGCGGCGGAGCGACGAAGCGGTCTGTCGCAATGGCTCGGCCTCGCCTTCATGACGGTCAGCCTCCTCGCGATGGGCTGGGTGCTTGCCCGCGATCGCGGCGTGATGGCCGGCGTGGGAATGGCGTCGGTGGCGGGCGCCTCGTTGCTGGCGGCCGCGGTGTCGGCGGCGATCTTCGACGATGTCGATGTGGTCGGCGCCACGATGTGGGCGGCGGTACTCGTCGCGCAGCTCGGCATCCTGCTGGCGCGTCCATCCCGCCGGTCTTCGTCGCAGATTCGCATCTTCACGACGTTCCATCTGCTGGCGGCGTTCAGCGTGTTCGGCGGCGAGCCGGTGCTGCTCGTCCCGCTTGCGATCCTCGTCGCCGTCTTCCAGCTTGGCGCGGAGAGCCGCGGCGCGTGGTGGGTCGCGCCGATGGTGGGCACCTTGCTGTTCCTGGCGCTCGGCATGTGCACCGTCGTGCTGATTCCGAAGGGACGCGAGCGGGCGACGTTGGCCGAGAGCCGGAATCTTGCGCGCGTCACCACACAGCTACTGGCAGAGGGCGAGCGGGACGAGACCGGTGCGAGCAGGCCGCGACGAGCGTCGCGCCCGCCGGCCGAGGTGCGCGACGACTTTCGCGAGTCGCTGCTCTTCCTGCCGGAGCTCGTGACGGATGCGGACGGCCGCGCCGAGGTCGAGGTCCCGCTGCCCGACTCCCTGGCGCGCTGGGTGGTGCAGGCCGACGCCATCACGAGCGACGGAGGCCTCGCCGACAGCGAGCACACCTTCGTCGTCACGAAGCCGCTGACCGTCGATCTGTACCTTCCGGTCGCCGTCACGGAAGGCGATCTCCTCGCGGTGCAGGCGGTGGTGCGCAACACGACCGACGCGGCGCGCGAGGTCGAGGTGCGCCTCGATCGGCCGGAGGCGGAACCGCAGACGGTCCGGGTCGAGCCGCGCGGCGTGCGCTCGGTCTTCTGGCCGATCCGTTTCCCGAAGCCGGGACGAGAGCGGTTGACCGTCCGGATCGACGACGACGCCGTGGCGCGGACGCTGCAGGTCGTGCCCCACGCGCGCCCCGTCCCCTTCGGGGGCGCCCGGCGCGTCGAAGGCGCGGGCTCGCTGTCCTATGCGGTGCCGGCTTCGGCGCGCCGCGACGTGCTGCGCGGCAGCGTCCGAATCGAGCGCGGTCCGCTCGCGCCCGTGCTGGAGGGGCTGGACGCGATGCTGGCGGAGCCGCATGGCTGCTTCGAGCAGACGTCGTCGATCAACTATCCCAACATCATGGTGCTGCGCTACCTGGACCGGCACGGGCGCACCGATCCCGCGTTGCGGGCGCGGGCGCTCGATCTCCTCGAGCGAGGCGCGCAGCGGCTGCGGCGCTTCGAGTCGCGCGGTTCGGGCGGCTTCGCGCTCTACCCCGGCGATGCGCCGAGTGTCTGGTTGACCGCGTACGGGCTGATGCAGCTGCGCGACATGGCGAGCGTTCTCGACGTGGACGGCGCGCTGCGGGAGCGCGCCCGCGCCTATCTCGTGCGTCGCGGCGATCGCGTGCGCTGGACCGGCGAGGCCGCCTATGTGGTTCTCGCGCTCGGCTCCGATGCGCCGCCCGCGTTCGTTGCGCGACTGCAGTCCGCCCGCGCCGCGATCGAACTCGAGCCGTATCTGTGTGGCCTGACGGCGCTCGCGCTGCTCCCGCACGACGCCGCGGAAGCGAAGCGGCTGGCGGCCCGATTGCGCACGTTCGTGGAGGACGACGCGCTTGTCACGGGACGAACGGTGTCGTGGGGCTCGGGCTCCGTGGAGGCGACGGCGGTGGGTGCATTGGCGCTGCTGGAGACGGGCGTCGATCCCGCGTTGGCGCGCCGGCTGGTCCGCAAGCTGGTCGAGACGTCGCGACCGGGAGGCGGCTGGGGCTCGACCCACGCGACCGTGTTCGCGCTCAAGGCGTTGCTCGCGGCCGACCGCGGGGGGGGCGACGAGCCGCCGCGTGCGTCGGTCACGACGAAGGACGCAACGATCGCGTTGAACGACGAGACGCCGCGCGTGCCGCTCCCGTTCGAGCCCGGACCGGCAACTCTGGGCGTGCAGGTCGAGAGCGGCTCGGCGGTGGTGCGCGTCGAAGGGATCGCCTACGTACCGTGGACCGATCCGTTGCCCGCGAGTCCGCTGACCTTCACGATCGCGTACGAAACGAAGCGCGCTCGCCTCGGCCAACCGCTGCGCGGCGTCGCCACGCTCGACGGCCCGACCGGCGGCATCGACGTCCCGATGATCGAGTGGGGCCTGCCCGCCGGCTTCCGACCGGTCCGCGCCGATCTCGAAGCGCACGTGCGCAAGGGCGCCCTGCGCCGCTGGGAAATGGCGGGCCGCACCCTGCGCCTCTACCTCGCGCCGCTGGAAGACGGTCCGCGACGCCTGCCGGTCCGCTTCGTGCCGAGCGCGGCGGGGGAGCTCCGTTCGGCCCCGTCGCGCGCCTACCCCTACTACGACCGCGCGCAGACCGCGGTGACGGCGCCGGTACGGTTCACGGTGCAGGACCGCAATTGAGGTCGATGCGGGCCTTTCTCCGAACGAAGGGGCGACGGGGCCCCGGCGTGGGGCGCCGGAGGAGATCCCATGCGTCGTTTTGGAATCGTCCCCCTGCTTGTTGCGCTCGCCCTTTGCGCCGCCGAGGTCCGTGCGGACGACGGTGAGTTTTCGTGGATCGAGGGCTACTGGATCCTGACTTGGGATGCCTTTACCGACCCCCTCGGGGAACGGCACCCGGAGAAGACCACGGCGGTCGAAATCAAGAAGTGCCCGACGGGCTACCAGTGGGTCGAGCGGGGAGGGTCGGGCTTCTGGACCCGGATCCGGGAAGAGAACGGGCGATTCCGCGACGAGCGCCTCCTCAAGGTCACCGAGTCCACGGTGTGGAACAAGCGGCGGCCGACTCCGCCGCGGGCCGTGCAGGACGAGCTGAATCGGCGCCGCGCCACGCTGCGCATCGAGTTCGGGCGAGACGGCGACGGCCGCATGCGCGGCCAGGCGTCGAACTGGGCGATCCGTTGGAGCGGACAACGTCTGACGGACGTTTACCTGAGGGACCGCGGGTTCTCGATGCAGCGCGTCGAACTCGAGGCGGCTGCCGTCGCGTTCGGAGATCCGGGTCGCGTTCTGCGGGAGATCGCGCCGGACACGCCTCTTCGCATTCGACTGTCGCCTTCCACGTCGTTTCTGTCGCGATACGTAGCCTTCTACGTACGGGTCGGCAGAAACGTGTGGATGTACAACCCGACCGCGCGGTACCACCATGCCGCGCTGCGCACCGACGGCGAATCCGCGTTCGGATCCGCGGGCCGATTCGAGTTCGTGCGGGATGCCGAACAGCAGTTCAAGCACCACGACGAGAAGATCCCGCACGTCTTCCGCATCCGGGCCGAGCCCGGCGACGTGCTCGAGGTCGCGCCGATCGGAGGACCCTGGCAGAAGGTGGCGACGGTCGTGGAGCCCGAGGGCATCTACCCCGACGTGGTGGCGGTCCCGCTGCTTCCGGAGCTGGAGACCGATTCCTGGGGAACCGGGTGGACCGGTCGTGAGTCGACCTTCGCCCTCTCCCTGATTCCGGAGGCGGTGCGCGAGCGCGAGAAGCTCGACGAGAGCTGGGTGGTGCTGGCGGTGCACGGGCGTGGACTCCAGCGGTTCGGGACTCGTCCGCCTCTGAAGGCGGTCGACTCGGACCTCGTCTACAAGACGCTGCACTGCGGCACCTACCTCGCAAGCGGGCCCGAGGGCGAGGACGCCGCTTGGCGCCGGTTCTGGCGGACTCTGCGGCTGCGCCACGAGTTCAACGCCACCGAGCCCGATCTCGACGGTCGTCGCGTGTACGTCGTCGCCGTGCGCGTCCCGCCCGGCACGCCGGCCGGACGCTATCGCTTCACCTTCGGCGGACTGCCGGGCCGATGGAGCCTGGTGCAAGCCGCCAACGCCGCGACGACGCGCTTCGTGCGTCCCAGCCGGGACGGCCGGCGCTTCACGCCGGTGCGCGAGATCTTCAAGCACGACCACGTCCACGTCGAGATCGAGACGACCTCGGACTGCGCGGCGCCGGAGATTCCCTTCGAGCTGATTCGAGGGACGGGCGACAAGCAGGAGCTGGTCGGATTCGGTCGCGGCCGCCAGCGCTCGACCACGATCGTCGCGCGTCGCGTCGGTCCGCGTCTCTACCGCTCGCCGCCGATCGTCGAGAACCGCGATCAGCTCACCGGCTGGACCCGTCGGCCGGGGAACGGCAAGCGCGAGATCGAACGCATCTACGTCGGTACCTCCCGCGGCGACCGGCTGGCCGCCCAAGTGGTTCCGCACGGCCATGTTCGTCAGGGCCCGATGGAGATCGCCACCGTGCGCACGACGCCGTCCGAGGTGTCCGCGTTCTGGCTCGAGGCGGTCAGCCAGGCCGCGAAGATCGCCGGCGTCCCCATGCCGGCTCAGCCCGCGCAGCTGTCGAACGCGCAGATGTGGACCCTGCTGCGGACGCCGTGGACGCGCATCTCGAGCGGACCCATCGGCGGTGCGGATGCCTTCACCGTCGATTTGCAGCTTGGGCACCTCGCCGCCATGATCCTGATCCGGGAGCGGACGATCGCCTCGCTGCAGGAGATTCGTCCGCACGTGCGTGGACTCGACCAGCGGCTTCGCGAAAACCCGAGCCGCTACGCGCCCTACGTACACGAGCTGCTGCGCGCGACCGGCTCGCGGCCCGGCACGCCGATGGGCGACATCGAGGTCGCGCGCCCCTCCGGCGGACTGGCGAACACCGTTTCGTTCCACAAGAGCTATGACCGCGCCTGGCTCAGCCGCACCTTCGGAAGCGTCGAGACGCACATCCGCGAGTGGCAGCAGCAGGCCGTGGTGGAAGCCTACGGGCACTACGCCCGTGCGCTCGACCGGTCGCTCGGAACGGCCCGACTGTCGGTGCGCCGGAAGGCCGACGGGACGTACTTCCCGGTCGACGCCGAGGACCTCTTCGAGCTGACCGCCATCGGG
>JBCDBY010000293.1:0-5762 GCA_039182715.1 Planctomycetota bacterium | reverse complement strand
GGCGGTCACCTCCTTGAGGCGTTCGCGCTGGCTCGCGTGCATGCGGAAGAGCTGCTGGATGCGTTCGCCCTTGCCGGCGCGCGGGTTGAAGACGTGACCGCTCTCCTTGAGCGTGCCGGAGTAGACGCGCATGTAGATGAGATCGCCGTGGCGGTCCGCGAAACTCTTGAAGACGAGCGCCGAGAACGGGTCCTCGGGGTTGCAGGTGCGCGTGACCGGCTCCTCGGACTTCGGATCGCGCCCCTCGGGCACCGCGACGTCGAGCGGGCTCGGCAGGTAGGCCAGCACCGCGTCGAGCAGCGGCTGCACGCCCTTGTTGCGCAGCGCCGAACCGCAGAAGACCGGCGTCGCGGCGTTCGCCAACGTGATGCGGCGAATGCCGCCGCGCAGTGCCTCCTCGGTGACCGGCTCCTCGTTGAGGAAGAGGTCCCCCACCTCCTCGTCGAGATCGGCAACCTGCGAGATGAGCTCGTCGCGGAAGAGCGCGGCGTCGTCCGCCAGCTCGGCGGGGATCTCGACGTCCTCGTACTCCTCGCCGAGTCCTTCGTCGCTCCAGACGTAGGCACGCATGCGCACGAGGTCGACGCAGCCGCGCAGCTCCTTCTCGAGTCCGACCGGGAGCTGGCAGATGAGCGGCAGTTTGTTGAGCCGCTTCCGGATCGACTCGACCGACCGGTCGAACGAGGCGCCGGCACGGTCGAGCTTGTTGACGAAGCAGAGGCGCGGCACGCCGTAGCGATCCGCTTGCCGCCAGACCGTTTCCGACTGCGCCTCGACGCCGTGGACGCCGTCGAAGACAACGATGGCGCCGTCGAGCACGCGCAGGCTGCGCTCCACCTCGGCGGTGAAGTCGACGTGGCCCGGCGTGTCGATCAGGTTGAGCCAGTGGTCCTTCCACTGCAGCGCCGTCGCCGCGGCCGTGATGGTGATGCCGCGCTGCTGCTCCTCCTCCATCCAGTCCATCTTGGCGGCGCCCTCGTGCACCTCGCCGATCCGGTGCTCCTTGCCGGAGTAGTAGAGGATCCGCTCGCTGATCGTCGTCTTGCCGGCGTCGATGTGGGCGATGATGCCGATGTTGCGGGTTTTCTCGATGGAGGACATGGGCGGAAGAGCGTGAGGATAACGCAGGGAGGTAGGGCTAGGAGCCAGGGGCCGGGGGGACCGGTGCTCGGAAGGGCTAGACTGATGGGCATGGGAAACATCCGGGACGACGCCGAATCGATGGACCGCCGGCAAGCGAGCCGCGCGCTGGGGAAGGCGCGCCGCAGCATCGAGGCGATTCGCAACTTCTACATCGCCAACATCATGTTGAGCGCGCTGGTGCTCGGCGTGTTCTGGCTCGGCAACGCCTCGGTGCCGTATCTCGCCGGTGGAGCGACCGCGCTCGGCGTGATGGTGACGGGGTATATCCAGATCAAGAAGCAGCCCTACATCTGGTCCATCGTGATCGCCTGCATCTGGACCGCGATCATGGGCCTCGCCTCGCTCGGCGGCGTCCTCTCGCTCAACCTCTACACCTTCCTCGGAGGCGTCTGGACGGCGGGCTGCTGGATGATGGTGCCGACGACGAAGAAGGCGAACGATCTGCTCGAGCAGTACCCGGACCTCTGGGTGAGCAAGAAGATGGCGGGGGAAGGGACGGGAAGGCCGGGAGCGCGGCGGAAGCGCAGGAGGTAGCGGGCTGCGAGCTACGGGCTGCGAGCTACGAGCTGCGAGCTGCGAGCTGCGAGCTACGAGCTACGAGCCGCCCAAGCCCGCTTCCGGCTCGAAGCTCGAAGCCCCCCCAAAAAAAGAGGCCGGACCGAAGTCCGACCTCTGTCGTAGCTCGAAAGTCTCGGGCGTACCAGGCGAAGTGCGAGAAGGCCCTGCGCCAACGGCGTCAGCCGTTGGGCCGGACACACACAAGGCGTTCAGACACGGACAAAAAAAGGGCCGGACCGAAGTCCGACCCTTGGTCGCTGCTATCAGGCTCGGCTTTACCAGGCGAAGTGGCTGAACGCCTTGTTGGCCTCGGCCATCTTATGCACGTTTTCGCGCTTCTGCATCGCCCCACCCTCACGGTTGTACGCCGCGATGAGCTCGTCGGCGAGCGCGCGGGCGATGGGACGGCCCTTCTTGCCGCGGGCCGATTCGAGGACCCAACCGATCGCGAGCATCTGCGCGCGACGCTTGTTGACCTCGGTCGGCACCTGGTAGGTCGCACCACCGACACGCTTCGACCGCACCATGATGAGCGGCTTCACGTTACTGATCGCGGTGGTGAAGACCTCGAGGGCTTCCTTGTCCTTCAGGCGGTTCTCGATGATGTCGAACGCGCCGTAGACCGCGCGCTGCGCGGTGGACTTCTTGCCGTCGTTCATGACGGCGTTGATGAACTTGCTGACCAGCAGGTTCCCGCAGCGGGGATCCGGCTTGAGCAGGTGAGCGGTGGAGTTGAACTTGCGCGGCATCGCTTATCCCGTCGGAACTACTTGGGCCTCTTGGCGCCGTACTTCGACCGACCCTGCTTGCGGTCCTCGACACCGGCGGTGTCGAGCGTGCCGCGGATGATGTGGTAACGCACACCCGGCAGGTCACGGACCTTGCCGCCACGGACCAGCACGATGCTGTGCTCCTGGAGGTTGTGGCCCTCGCCGGGGATGTACGCCGTGACCTCCTTGCCGTTCGAGAGCCGCACGCGAGCAATCTTGCGCAGCGCCGAGTTCGGCTTCTTGGGGGTCATGGTCTTGACCTGCAGGCAGACGCCTCGCTTCGCGGGACACTTGTCCAGCGCCGGGGACTTGCTGCGGTAGATCTTCGGTTTCCGCCCGAAGCGGACCAGCTGGTTAATGGTCGGCATGGTGAGTTGAATCGCTCAATATATAGGTCTTGCCAGTTTTGATCGAGATCCGGTCTAGGCGACCGCGGGGGGCATCCCCTCCGGACCGCCGAGCAGGTCGTCGAATCCGATCTCGTCCTCGAGCGTCACATTCCGCTTGAGGCTCGCCTTCGAGTACCAGCCGAAGCCGGTGCCCGCCGGGATGAGGTGGCCCAGGATCACGTTTTCCTTGAGGCCCACGAGCCGGTCGGTCCGGCCGGCCAACGCCGCCTCGGTCAGCACCTTGGTGGTCTCCTGGAACGACGCCGCCGAAATGAACGAGTCGCTCTGGAGCGAAGCCTTGGTGATGCCGAGCAGCAGCGGGGTGGCACGCGCCGGGCGCCCGTTGGACTCGATGACTGCCTTGTTCGCCTCGCGGAAGCGGTACTTGTCCGCCACCGAGCCGGGCAGGAACTCCGTGTCGCCCGGATCCTCGATGCGCACCTTGCGCATCATCTGCGACACGATGATCTCGATGTGCTTGTCGTCGATGGTCACGTTCTGCGACCGGTAGACGTTCTGCACCTCGCGCAGCAGGTAGTTCTGCACCGACTCCTCACCGCTGATGCGGAGGATGTCGTGCGGCACGAGCGGGCCCTCGGTGAGCGGCTCGCCGGAGCGGACGCGGTCGCCGTTGTGGACCAGCAGGTGCTTACCCTGCGGGATGAGGTGCTCCTTCTCGATGCCGGTCGGGGACTGGACGCGAAGCACGCGCTTGCCGCGCTTCTTGTCGCCCAGCGCGACGAGGCCGTCGATCTCCGACATGACGGCCGGATCCTTCGGCTTGCGCGCCTCGAACAGCTCGGTGACGCGCGGCAGGCCGCCGGTGATGTCCTGGGTACCGGTGATCTCACGCGGGGTCTTCGCGATGAGCGTACCCGCCTTCACCTTCTGGCCGTTGTCGACCTCGAGGTAGGCGCGCTCCGGCACCGGGTAGAGCGCGAGCGGCTGATCATCCTTGTCGGTGATGATCACCTGCGGGTGCAGGTCGCCCTTGTGCTCGATGATCTGCTTGCGCTTGACGCCGCTGGCCTCGTCCTTCTCCTCGCGCATCGTCTTGCCGTCGACGATCTCATCGTACTTCACGACGCCTTCGCGCTCCGAGATGATCGGGATGTGGTGCGGGTCCCAGCGGCAGAGCACCTGGCGCTCCTTGACCGCGGCCCCCTCCTCGGCGTGCACCACCGCGCCGGCGGGCACCAGGTGGCGGTCCACCTCGCGGCCCTGCTCGTCCTCGATGACGAGCTCGCCGTTGCGGTTCAGGACGACCAGCTCGCCCTTGTCGTTGCGCACCGCCTTGAGCTTGTCGAACTTGACGACGCCCTTGTAGCGGCTGCGGAACTCGGCGTCCTCGACCGTCTTGTGGGCCGTGCCGCCGATGTGGAACGTACGCATGGTGAGCTGCGTGCCCGGCTCGCCGATGGACTGCGCCGCGATGATGCCGGCCGCGAGGCCGCGCTCCACCACCTTGCCGCGCGAAAGGTCCATGCCGTAGCAGAGCGCGCACACGCCGAGCGGCGCCTCGCAGGTGAGCGGGCTGCGCACGCGAATGCGCTCGTAACCCATCTGCTCGATGCGACGCGCGATCTCGGGCGTGATGACCTCGTTCTCCTCGATCACCACCTCGTCCGTGATGACGTCGACGATCCGGTCGCGCGCGACGCGCCCCGTGATCGCCTGCGCCAGCGACACCTCGACCTTATCGCCCTTGTAGACGACGCCCTTCGAGATGCCGTTGAGGGTCCCGCAGTCCTGCATCGTGATGACGACGTTCTGCGCGACGTCCGCCAGCTTGCGGGTCAGGTAACCCGAGTCGGCGGTCTTGAGTGCGGTGTCCGCCAGGCCCTTGCGCGCGCCGTGCGTACTGGAGAAGTACTCCAGCACCTTCAGGCCCTCGCGGAAGTTCGCCTTGATCGGCGTTTCGATGATCTTGCCGGACGGCTTGGCCATCAGGCCGCGCATGCCCGCCAGCTGGCGGATCTGCTCGACCGAACCACGGGCGCCGGTCTCGGCCATGAGGTAGATCGGGTTGAGATAGGGCTTGCCGTCGCGCTCGTCGGCGGCCAGCTCCGTCATCATCTCCTTACCGATCTCCTCGCGCGCCGCGGTCCAGCAGTCGATGATCTGGTTGTAGCGCTCGCCGTCGGTGATGACGCCGGAGCGGTAGTTCTTCTCGATCGTGTCGACCTCGCCCTCGGACTTGGCCATGATCTCGTCCTTGCGCTTCGGCGTGCGCATGTCGTCCTTGGCGAAGGAGACACCCGCGCGGGTCGCCGACTTGAAGCCGAGATCCTTGATGTCGTCGAGGAGCTTGATGGTCTTCTCGCGACCGAGGTACTTGTGGCAGTCGGAGATGACCTCCTGGATGCCCTTCTTCGTGAGCTCGTAGTTGTAGAACGGCATCCCCGGCTCGAGGATGTCGTTGAAGACGATGCGGCCCATCGTCGTCTCGACCAGACCCTCGCTCGGCGCCGGATCCTCGTCGCGCGCGCCCTTGTAGAGCTGGTCCCTGTCGAGCTTGAGCTTCACCTTCGAGTGCGTCTTGAGCTTGCCGGTGCCGTAGGCCAAAAACGCCTCGTTGAGGCTGCCGGCCACGAGCGGATCGCCCTCGCGCAGGTCGTGGTTGGTCGTCAGGTAGCCGATGCCGAGCACGATGTCCTGCGACGGCGCGATGATCGGCCGGCCGTCGGCCGGCGAGAAGATGTTGTTGGGCGCCAGCATGAGCGTGGACGCCTCGATCTGCGCCTCGAACGAGAGCGGCAGGTGCACGGCCATCTGGTCGCCGTCGAAGTCGGCGTTGAAGCCGCCGCAGACGAGCGGGTGGACCTTGATGGCGTTGCCCTCGACGAGCACCGGCTGGAAGGCCTGGATGCCGACGCGGTGCAGCGTGGGCGCGCGGTTGAGC
>JBCDBY010000292.1:0-5845 GCA_039182715.1 Planctomycetota bacterium | reverse complement strand
CGTTGCTCCCCATGTTTTCCCTCAGCGATCTCAGCGTCCCTCAGCCGACTCAGCGCGAAACCTCCGCGCCCTCAGCCCCCTCCCCCTCCAGCCCGCCCTACGGATGCGCCCGCCCGTCCCAGTCCTCGATCACCGCGGCGCGTTGGGCCCACTCGCTCTCGGGGTATCGCTCGCGCAGCGCGTTCCACTTCTCGCCGAGCGCAATCATGTCGCGCTGGCCCTTGAGGAAAACGGCAACCCCTTCGTAGTACGCCGCCTCCGGCGTGCCGGCCTGCTCGAAGAGTGCCAGCGCGTCGTCGAAGCGGCCGCGCGTCATCGCGTGCAGGCCGCGCGCCATGCGCAGCTCCGCGACGAATTCGTCCGGCGCAAACCAGCCCACGGTGCGGCGCACCTCGCGGCCTTTGCCGTCCGTGAACAGGAAGGTCGGCGCCCAGGGCACCGCCTGTCCATGGATCGCCTCCTTGAAGTCGGGGTGGCGATCGAGCAGGCCGAGCTTGAAGCCGACGAAGTGCTCGTTCAGCTCGGCGTCGACCTTCGAATCGGGAAACGTCACGGCTCCCATGCGGTTGCAGCCCAGTCAGCCGGGCGCCCAGAAGAAAGAGAGAAGCAGGCGACCGCCTTCCTGCGCCGCGGCGCGCGCGGGGGCCAGCTCCTCCTGCCAGGTGAATCTGCTCAACGTCATCGCTCCTCGTGTGGACCGAGATTCTACGCCCGCGCGCCGCGCAGTGTCGCTTCCAGTCCGCCGCCGTCGGCGTGCGCGAACCGAAGCTGGAATTCGTGGCGATCGGCCACGTCCGCCACGATGTGCAGGCCGATGCCGCTGCCGTCCGGCGCTCGCGTGCGCGCTTCGTTGCCGCGGAAACGCCGCTCGGTCAGATGGGCGAGCTGCTCGTCGCTCACGCCCGGGCCGTCGTCACGCACGACGAGGACGAACTGGTCGCCCACCGTGCGCAGCGAGAGCGCGATGTTGCCCGCTTCGCGATGGTAGCGGATGGCGTTGTGCACCAGATTGCCGACCGCCTGCTCGAGCAGTGTGACGTCGCCGCGCACGACGACCGGCCGCTCGGGCACCGCCTCGTGGAACGCGAGCCGCTTGAGATCGGCCAGCGGCCTGTGACGCGCGTACACGCGATGCACGAGCTCGTTGACATCGACGTCGTCGACCGTCATGCCGGTCGCGCCGCCTTCCAGCTTCGAGGCGGCGCTGAGGTTGTGCATGAGCGCGCCCATGTAGTGCGCCTCCTCGAGTGCGGCGCGCACCGCTTCCGGCGAGCCGTCGGCGAGGTGCCCCTGCAGGACGGTGAGCGGCGTCATCATGTCGTGGGTCGTGTTCGCGACGAAACGGCGCAGCGTCTTCTCGCGCTCGGAGACGGCGTCGAACGCCTCGTTGAATGACCGGGCGAGGCCGGCGATCTCGTCGCGGCCTTCGACCGGCACGGGTCGGGCCTCGGGATCGGCCACGGCCGTGCCGAGGCGGCGAATGCGTCGCACGATGGGGCCGGCCGATGCGAAGACGGCGAGGAGCAGGACGCCGGCGACGCCGCCGAGCGCGGGCAGGAAAGACTGCGTGCGATCGACCGGATTGAGTTCCCTTCGAACGAGGATGTAGCGACAAGGGCCGGTTTCCCAGGCCATGGCCACGCCGACCCAGAGAAAGTTCCCTTGCAGAAAACGCGCGGAGTTCGCGTCTCGCTCAAGCGCGGCGATGATCCGATCGGGCATCGTCGGCGCGCGGTCGTTGTCACTCCGGAAGTCGGGGTTGTAGGCCCAGAACCTCGTGTCGCGGGGCGGAGCCGGTTGGTCTTCGAGTCGCGCTGGCCGAAACTGCCGCTCGAACTCGCGATCGAAGTCGCCGCGGGGCGGTCCCCGACGCCCGGGTCCAGGGCGACCGCGCCCACCCGGGCGCGGAGGCGGGCGCACTCCCGGTTGTGGCGGAGGAAAGTTCTGCGGATCCGCCTCGCAGACCGCCCGACCCCAGCGGGTCATGTGTTGCTCCGCAAACTCCACCAACCCGCGCTCGAGTGCATCGAGCTCGACGCGTTCCTGGATGTGCAGCATCACCGGCACGATGCAGCCTGCCGCCACGAGCACGGTGAGCGCGAGGCGCAGCCGCAGGTTCATGCCTTCGGCTCCAGCTCGAGCCGATAGCCGATGCCCCACACCGTTTCGATCTGGCCGCCGGCGGGGCCGAGCTTCTTGCGCAGGCGCGAGATGTGCACGTCGAGCGTGCGCGCGCCGCCCTCGCGCTCCGGATCGAGCGCCTCGTCGACCAGCCATTCGCGCGTCACGGCGGCGCCGGCGCGGCGGGCGAGGGCGCAGAGCACGTCGAACTCCGCCTGCGTGAGCGACACCGGCTCGCCATCCACCTCGGCGCGGTGTGCGTCGACGTCGATGGTGATGCGCCCGGCGCGCAGCAGCGTCTCGCGCTGCAGCACCGGGCGCCGCAGCCGCGCCGCCACCCGCGCGACGAGTTCTTCGGGCCAGAAGGGCTTGGTCACGTAGTCGTCCGCACCCAGCTTGAGTGCGCGCACCTTGTCGGGCGTCTCGTTGCGCGCGCTCAGGATGAGCACCGGCACGTCGTACTGCTCGCGATAGCGCTTCAGCACGTCGAGGCCGTAGGCCCCGGGCAGCATCAGGTCGAGCACGACCAGCGAATAGGGCGACGGGTCTTCCAGCAGCGCGTCGGTGCCGTCGCGCAGCCAGTCCACGGCGTAGCCCTCCTTCTTCAGGTGGCTTTCGATCTGGCGTCCCAGATCGGAATCGTCCTCGACGAGAAGAATGCGCTCCTGCACGGCCAATCTGAATTTCGTCCGGCGATCTTAAGGCCCCCTTAAGACCTGACGCGATTCATGGGTGTATGCGAACGATCGGAATCACCCTCCTGCTGGCCGCGCTCCCCGCCGCCGCCGGCGAAAAGATCCAGTGGTACGCAACCCTGGACCAGGCGCGCGCCGAGGCGAAGCGGCTCAACCGGCCAATCTTCCTGCTCGCGGCCGCCCCGCACTGCCGGAACGTCTCCGGCATGTGGTGACCGGGCAAGCAGAAGATGGACCGGGGTTCCCTGTCCGATCCGAAGGTCATCGAGGCGTCGCGCGACTTCGTCTGCGCGCGGCTCGCGACCTACGAGGACGCCGAGGAGGCGAAGTTCCTCAAGACGCTGGCGCGCACCCGCTCCGGCGAGCTGGAGAACAGCGTCTTCTGCATCCTCGCGCCCGATGGCAAGACCAAGCTGACGCGCGGCGGCCGCGGCCCCGAGATGGTGTTCGGCCACTCGCAGGAGCGCATGGTCGCGACCATGAAGGAGATCGCCGCGCGGTACAAGGCGAAGAAGGGCGACCCGAAGCTGCCGCTCATCAAGGACGTGCGCCTCGCGGTCAACGTCGCCGCCTGCGACGGACTGCCGCTCGCGATCGTCCGCAAGGAGACCGATGCCCTCGCGAAGCTTGCGTGGCAGAAGGAGTTCCAGGGCCAGGTGCTCTGGGTGAAGGCGGACGGCATCGAGGCGCTCAAGATCAAGGGCGCGTCGAAGGGCGCGCCGCTCCTGGTCGTGCAGCCTTCGGTGTTCGGCGACGCCGCGACCGTGCTCGCCTCGACGCAGGGCACCGACTACGCCGACACGCTGCGCGCGGCGCTCAAGAAGTTCCGTGCCGCACGCAAGGGCAACCATCGCCAGCACGTGCGCACCGGAAAACGCCAGGGCGTGCACTGGGAGACCGAGATACCCGTGACCGATCCGGGGATTCCCCCCGGAGGTCACCGCAGATAGGAGACCACCATGCGCTATTTCCTGATTGCCATCCTTCTCGCCGGCTGCGGCGGCGGCAACGACACCGCGACGTCGTTGGCCACCGGGCAGACCGACACGCCGGTCGACGCGCCGGCCGATGAGGAGAACCCGGACGAGACGCCGGCGGAGGAGGACGACTCCGACACGCCGACGACCGAGTTTCCGGCGTTCGATGCAATCGGGAACAACGAGGAGAATCCCGAGTGGGGGAGTGCCGGGGCGGCGCTGATCCGGCTCGTGCCCGCCGCCTACGCCGACGGCATCGATGAACTCGCGGGACAGACGCGGCCCAACCCGCGGACGATCTCCAACCTCGTCTTCGCGCCCCGCGAGTCGATTCCGAACCGCCTCGGCGCGAGCGACATGTTCTGGCAGTGGGGGCAATTCCTCGATCACGATATCGATCTGTCGCCCGAAGCCGATCCCGCGGAGCACGCCGGCATTCTCGTGCCCTCCGGCGACCCGCTCTTCGATCCGGATGGAACCGGCTCGAAGGTGATTCCGCTCGAGCGCTCCGCGTACGTCGCAGGCAGCGCACCGCGACAGCAGACCAACGCGCTGACCGCCTTCATCGATGCATCCAACGTCTACGGGTCGGACGAGGAGCGCGCCCGCGCGCTGCGTTCGCTTGACGGCACCGGCCGACTCAAGACGAGTGACGGCGACCTCCTGCCGTTCAACCGGGACGGCCTCGACAACGCCGGGGGCACATCCGCGCGGTTGTTCGTGGCCGGCGACGTTCGGGCCAACGAACAGATGGCCCTGACCGCCATGCACGTGCTCTTCGTGCGCGAGCACAATCGCATCGCCGACCGCCTGCGGGAACAGGACGCGGAGCTGTCCGGCGACGAGATCTACCAGCGGGCCCGACGCATGGTGGCGGCACAGATGCAGGTCATCACCTACCGTGAGTTCCTGCCGCTGTTGCTCGGCCCCGACGGCATGCCGCCGTACCGGGGCTACGACGAGACGGTCGACGCCGGCATCGCCAACGTCTTCTCGACCGCGGCGTTCCGGCTTGGCCACTCGTTGCTCTCCCCGACGGTGCTGCGGCTTGATGCCGAGGGCAACGAGATCGAGGCGGGCCACCTCTCGCTACGCGAGGCGTTCTTCCGCCCGGATCGGCTGGTCACCGAAGGCGGCATCGATCCGATCCTGCGCGGGCTGAGCTCGCAGGTCTGTCAGGAACTCGATGCGAAGGTGGTCGAGGACGTGCGCAGCTTCCTCTTCGGCGAACCGGGATTCGGCGGACTCGACCTGCCGGCGCTCAACATCCAGCGTGGCCGGGAGCACGGACTGCCGTCCTACAACGACGCGCGCGAGGCGCTCGGCCTCGCCCGGCGCACGAGCTTCGCGGAGATCAACGCCGACACCGAGGTGCAGGCGGAGCTCGCCGCCGCCTATCCGACGGTCGACGACCTCGACGTCTGGGTGGGCGGCCTCGCCGAGGAGCACCGCCCTGGCGCGATGGTGGGCGAACTCTTCTTCACCATCCTGCGCGACCAGTTCACGCGCCTGCGCGACGGCGACCGCTTCTGGTACGCCCGTGTCCTCTCGCAGGAGGACCGCCGGCGCGTCGAGCGGACGCGACTCTCCGAAATCATTCGCCGCAACACCGAGATCGGCGACGAGCTTCGACACGACGTATTCCGCGCGACCGGCGATTCCAAACATCCCCATCCCCGTATTCTTTCGTCCGCTCCGATCGACACCGATCGACCCAGCCGGATCGCGCGACAGTTCCAGGCCCGCTAACCTCGGGTCACCCCAACTTCTGGCCCGCACGGACCTGGTTCGTGCGGGCCGCTCTCGTGGGGGGAGGGGGCTGAGGGCGCGGAGGGTTCGCGCTGAGGCAGCTGAGGTCCGCTGAGATCGCTGAGGAAGAACAATGGGGGCCGTCGGACAACCGGTCGCTCCCCTGTTTGTCCTCAGCGATCTCAGCGTTCCTCCGTCATCTCAGCGCGAAATCTCCGCGCCCACAGCCCCCTCCGACCCGGGCTTTCTTTGCGGCCCCCGCCATCCCCCCGTGTTCCCCCCAACGACCGGGAGGACCAAGAT
>JBCDBY010000291.1:0-5861 GCA_039182715.1 Planctomycetota bacterium | reverse complement strand
GGAGAATTGAACCCGGCTCGGTAATCCCGGTATCGACCGGTCCGGCTAGGCGCCGTTGATCAGAGACGCCACGACCGCGGCCCCCACGCCGTTGTCGATGTTCACCGTGACGACGTTCGCCGCGCAGGAGTTGAGCATGCCGAGCAGAGGCGCGATGCCGCCCGCGCCGGCTCCATAGCCGACCGGCGTGGGAACGGCGATGACCGGGACGGCGACGAGGCCGCCGACGACCGAGGCGAGCGCGCCCTCCATGCCGGCGACGACGATCAGCACCTGGGCGGCGCGCAGCTTGTCGCCGTGCTCGAAGAGGCGGTGGATGCCGGCCACGCCGACGTCGTCGACGCGCACCGGAGCCTGGCCGAGGAAGCGGCAGCAGAGCTCCGCCTCACGCGCGGCGCGCTGGTCGGCGGTGCCGGCGGCGACGATGCAGATTCCTTCCGCGCCGTCTTCGCCCTCGGGCAAGCGCACGATCGCCTGCGCGGTCTCGTCGTAGACCGCGTCGGGCAGCTCCGCTCGCACGGCGGCGGCCTGCTCCGCGCTCGCGCGCGAGACGAACAGCCGCCCGTCCCGCTGGACCAGCTCGGCGGCGATCTGCGCCACCTGGTCGGGCTGCTTGCCCGGTCCGTAGACGATCTCGGGGTGTCCGCAGCGCCAAGTGCGGTGATGGTCGATGTTGGCAAATCCCATCGGCGCCGTCGGCGGCGCGGCGCGCAGACTCTCCCACGCGGCGTCGGGAGCGATCTCGCCCTGCGCGACGCGCTCGAGGAGCGCCTTCAACTCGTCCTGGTTCATTCGCCCGCGTAGGGGATCGCGTCGAGCGTCAGGTCGTCGCGCACCCCCTCCTCGTAGAGCTCACGGCCGCGCATGGCGATCATCGCCGCGTTGTCGGTGCAGAGGCGGCGCGGCGGGATGAAGACCTGCAGCCCCGCCTTTGCGCCGCGCTCCTCGGCCAGGTCGCGCAGTCGCGTATTGGCCGCGACGCCGCCGCCCAGCACGAGCTGCGTGACGCCGACTCGCTGACACGCGCGCACCGCCTTCCGCGTGAGCACGTCGGCGATCGCCTCCTGCGCGCTCGCGGCGAGGTCGGCGACCGGAACCGCATCGGCGTCCGGGGCGGCGCGCCCCTTGTTCTGCCCCTTCACCTTGTAGAGCACCGACGTCTTGAGGCCCGAGAAGCTGAAGTCGTCGTTCTTCTCGTTGCGCAGCGGGCGCGGCAGGTCGAACGCGGCCGGGTCGCCCTCGTGCGCCGCCTTCTCGATGGCCGGGCCGCCGGGGTACGGCAGACCGAGCATCGCCGCGACCTTGTCGAAGCACTCGCCCGCCGCGTCGTCGATCGTGCCGCCCAGCCGCACGTAGCGGCCGCGCTGCGGCACGTGGTAGAGCAGCGTGTGCCCGCCCGACGCAATCAGCGCCAGGAACGGCGGCTCCGGCGCGGGGTCGAGCAGGTAGGCGGCCGCGACGTGCGCCTCGAGGTGGTGGACGCCGACGATCGGCAGGTCGCGCGCGAAGGCGAGGCTCTTCGCCGCGCTGAGCCCGACCAGCAGCGGCCCGATGAGACCGGGCCGGTTGGTGACGGCGATCAGCTCGGGGTCGCCCTCGGCCAACGCCTCGTCGAGGGCGGGAATGAGCCGTTCCACGTGCGCGCGCGCCGCGATCTCCGGCACCACGCCGCCGTAGGGCTGATGCAGCGACGTCTGCCCCACCACCACGTTCTTGCGGATGGTGCGGTCGTCCACGAAGGCGACGCTGGTCTCGTCGCAGGAGGTGTCGATACCGAGGACGCGCATGCGGGCTAACCGGTCTGCGCGGCGCCGGGCATCAGCGGCGCGGACTTCGCGCCGGAGAGCAGATCCACGGCGGCGGCGAGCTGGCGGTCGACGAACGGCTCGCGCTCCGCGACGTAGTCGGGGTTCCAGTCGCGAAACGCCTCGTCGGTAAAGACGCGCGCCATCTGCAGCCGCTCGTTCGGCGTGTGCGTCACGACATGGTCGGGCGGGATGCCGGCGAGCGGATCGCGGCGTTCGCGGTCCTTCCACTCGGCGCGGTGCGGATAGGAGCGCCCGCGCGGCGTCGTGTAGACGGCGCAGGTGCGCTTGAAGAGCACGGGGCCGAAGCGCGTGCGCTCCGGCGTCATCTGCTGGACGAGGAACTTGCCGTAGGTGCGCTCCCCGACGATGAGCGCGCGCCGGTGGTCCTGCAGCGCGCCCGCAAGGATCTCGCTCGCGCTGGCGGAGCCGCGGTCGACGAGCACGATCATCGGCAGGTCCGGGATGAGCGTGCCGTCGACGGTGGCGTAGGCGACGCGCGAGAAGCCGGCGGTGCGGCCGTCCTGCCGGACGAGCGTCGGGTCGCCGAGCGCGTTGTCGCGCGGCACGAAGAGATCCGCGATGGAGACCGCCTGCTGCAGCAGCCCGCCGCGGTTGCCGCGCAGGTCGAGCACGAGCGACTGCATGCCCTTCTTCAGCAGTTTGTCCAGGTACCCGCGCAAGTCGCGCGTCGTGTCCTGGTGGAAGCTCTGCACGCGCACGTAGCCGATGCGCCGCGGCTCGTCGACGAAGCGCGCGCCGAAGACGGAGCCGCTGGTCACCGCGTCGCGCTCGACGTCGACCGCGCGTACGTTGCCGTCGAGCCCCTGCACGTTCAGCCGCACGTCGGTGCCCTTCTCGCCGCGAATCGCGGCGCTGATGCCGGTCACCTCCTCCTCGGCGACGATCGTCTCGATCGAACGGCCGTCGACGCCCATGATGCGCTCGCCGACGAGGAGGCCGGCGCGGGCAGCGGGACCGTCGGGGGCCACACCCTTGATCTCCATGCCGTCGGCGGCGTCCTCGCGCAGCAGCTCCTCGGGGGCCATGCGGATGCCGATGCCGAAGTACTGGCCGGTCGAGCTCTCCTCGGCGGCGTCGACGGCCTGCGGCGGCACGACCTCGGCGAAGGGGTCGTAGCTCTGCAGGTAGGCGTTGAGGGCGGCGAAGTAGGCGGCCTGCTGCCGCTCCTCGTCGCCCAGACCGAAGACGTAGTCGTGCTCCATCTGGCGGAGCATGTGGTCGGTGAAGTCGGCGTCCCAGGCCGGCGCGCCGAAGCCCGCCACGCGTTCCACGACGTGCAGGGCGACGAAGCCGAGAAGCACGAGCAGAAGCGGGAGAATGAGCAGGAGAAACTGCCGGCGGGTCACGAGTCGATCCTATCACGCGCGCCCCGTTGCCCGATTCCCGTGGGCTCGCGTAGGATGGGTCGCGGTATGCAGGTGACACGCGGCGAAGCGAGCGGGCCCGTTCCGGTGCTCCGGCTCGAAGGTGACTTCGATGCCTTCGAGGCGGACGACCTCCGGAAGGAGCTCGCGGCGATCATGACCGACAAGGCCCCGTCCGTGATCCTCGATCTCGGGGACATGACCTTTGCCAATTCGACGACGATCGCCTGTTTCATCTCCGCCCAGAATCGTGCAACCGAGCTGGGCGGCCGCATCGCGCTCGCCGCGCCGCGCGAGTTCTTCCGCAAGACGCTGACGACGCTGGGGCTCGAGAGAGTCTTCTCGATCCACGACGACGTGGCAGCGGCGGAATCAGAGCTGGGGAAGTAGAGCTGCACGCTCCACGCCGAACCGACTGCAGAACGCTCCATCGCCTGTCCGGCGCGTAGCGTGCAGCGTTAGGCGAAATCTCCCCGCCCGAACTCGAACGACGGTCGTCCCGCCACGTTGCACACCAGCGCGATGCTCAGCATCGACACCACCAGGCTCGTGCCGCCGTAGCTCACGAGCGGCAGCGTCATGCCGGTGATCGGCATGAGCCCGACGGTCATCGCGATGTTGATGAACGCCTGGAATCCGAGCAGGGAGAAGACGCCGACGCAGATCAGCCGGCCGGCGGGGTCGCGCTGGCGCAGCGCCACCATCAGGATGGCGCAGAGCATCCAGAGATAGCAGCCCAGCAGCAGCAGGCAGCCGAAGAACCCCCAGCGGTTGGCGACGACCGCGAAGATGAAGTCGTTGTGCCGCTCCGGCACGGTCCCCAGCGCATCGAGGTCGGCGTCCGCGGACTGGCCGAAGTAGCCGCCGTTGCCGACCGCGGTCTTGGACTGCTCGACCTGGAAGTTCTCCTGCCGGTTGAGCTGCTCGATCGCCTTCTTCTCCTTCTGGCT
This sequence comes from Planctomycetota bacterium, assembly GCA_039182715.1. Taxonomy (GTDB): domain Bacteria; phylum Planctomycetota; class PLA2; order PLA2; family PLA2; genus JBCDBY01. Next base: position 1,718 of record JBCDBY010000291.1, on the reverse strand, counting down.
CTTGGGCGCCAGCGGCAGCTGGGCGATGTACCCATCGATGCGGGCGCGCTGGTAGTCCTCGAGCCCGAACTTGTAGACCGGGTAGATGCCGAGCAGTCCGAGCACGACGATGAGGCCGAGGTGCCGCGTGCGCGCGCCGGCCACGAAGAGCGTGGTGAACAGCAGCGGCACGCAGAGCAGCGCGGTGCCGAGATCGGGCTGCTTGAGGATGAGCGCCATCGGCAGCAGCGTGAGCAGGAAGGGCGCGCCGAGCCCGGCGAAGGTCTTGTAGCTCGACTTGAAGCGGATGAAGCGCGCCATGGTCAGCACCAGCGTCAGCTTCATCAGCTCGCTCGGCTGGAACCCGAATCCGCCGATGGAGATCCAGCGCATGGAGCCCTTGCGCTTGTCGTGCAGGACGAGCACCAGCACCAGCAGCAGCAGCGTGAAGCCGTAGGCGAGATACGCGCGCTCGACGAGCGACTTGTACGGCATCAGCATGACGACCGCACTGGCCGCGAGCCCCAGGGCCATCCAGCGCAGCTGACGACCGCCCCAGCCCCCCACCTCGCCGGCGCCGGCAATGAACACCGTCAGATCGGTGAGCGCGAAGATGCCCATGAGCATGAGCAGCACCGCGGGCACCAGAACCGGCCAGTGCAGATTACGAACGAGGTCGCGGGGCCGACCCAGTCTCACGAGGCCAACCTCACTGCTTGTCTCCCGTGCCGTAGAAGCGGCCGAGGAACTCCGCGAGGCGGCGCGCGCACTCGTCGCCGCCGTGCTTGTGCGAACGCTCGACGAGCATCGCGAAAGCGATCGGCGGCCGGTTGGCGTGCGCCGGCGCGAAGCCGGCAAGCCACGCGTTGTACTCGTTCGCCACGCCGGTCTGCGCCGTGCCGGTCTTGCAGGCCACTTCGAAGCGCGCCAGACCCGCGCGGCCGAGCGGCTTGTCGGGGTCATTCGTCGCGTGCAGCGCCTGGCGCACGAGTTCCAGGTGAATCGGCGTGACCGGCAGCCGCACCCGCTCCACCGGCGTTTCCATGCTCCCGCGTCGTGCGACGAGATGCACGCGCGGCAGGTAGCCCGTCGCGATGCCGGCGTAGGCGCGCGCCACCTGCATCGGCGCCGCGGTCGCACGCCCCTGGCCGATGCCGACCTGCAGGCGCGACCCGTAGGGCTCCTCCTTCCCGTCCGGCCGGTCGAGCCGGAACGAGCGGCGGCCCATTCGCGACGACTCCCCCTCCACGCCGGTCGACCGCCCGAATCCGAAGCCGTGCATGACGCCGCGGAACGACGTTTCCGCGTTGGCCTGGAAGATGCGGTGCATCGCGGTCTGGAAGTAGATGTTGCAGGAGTGGACCAGCGCGTGGCGCAGATCGGCGTCGTTGTGCACGCCGTTGCAGCGCAGCGCCTTCATGCGCTGACCATCGATGTAGAAGTACTTGTCGCAGTGCACCTGCTCGTCCGGCGCGATCGCGCCCAGCTGGAGCGACGCGATCGCGGTGAACGGCTTCATCGTGGAGCCGGGCGCCACGATGCCGTTGCGCGCGCGATCCCAGGTGGCGTAGATCGGCAGGCGCGGCCGCGGGAAGACCTTCGCGTCGATCTTCTTCTTGTACGCGAGGTACTGCTTCTGCTCGCGCGTGAGCACGCGGGAGAAGTCCTTCGGGTCGAACGTCGGATGGTTCGCCAGCGCAAGCACCGCACCGGTCTCCGCGCTGGTCGTGCTCAACGCG
>JBCDBY010000290.1:0-5887 GCA_039182715.1 Planctomycetota bacterium | reverse complement strand
TTCTCGAATAGCGGGAGAATTGAACCCGGCTCGGTAACAGTCGGTATTTCGGCTAGAAGCCTTCGAGGCCGTCGAGCAGGTCGAAGTCCTCGGGCGGCGGCGACTCCTGCTCGATGAGCAGTTGCTGCAGCCATCCCAGCAGGTGCACGCGCGTGATCGCGTAGCGGCGCTCGGCCGCCTCCTCCGACTCGTCCTCGTTGAGGTCGATGAGCTCCTCGATGTCGGCGCCCTCGACGCCGTACTTCGTCGCCAGCGACAGGCGCGCGATGTTGAGCGCGCTGATCCACGCCTGGATGTGCTTCTCCGGGATCGCGAGCTCCCAGAAGGCGGGACCCGCCTCTTCGTCTTCCGTGGGGCCGAGCTCCTCGATGTCCTTGCTCACGATCTCGCGCGCCGAAGCGACGAGCGCGAACAGTTCCGGTCGCACGTACTTGTCCCAGGTTTCGCGGATCTCCTCGTCGTCGGACGGCTCCGGGTAGAGCCGCCGGCTGACCTCCTCCGGCTGGTCCGAATCGAGCAGGGCAGGCAGCTCGAACAGGACGCCCACGAACCACGGCGCGAGCTGCTTGATCTGCAGGCTTCCGTCCGAGAGCCGGACGAGCTCGGGGCCCATCACTCGCTCGTGCACTCCATCGTCGCCATCAGCTGCGCGGCGTGCAGCTTGTGCAGGTAGATCTCCGCCTGCTCGCGCGCGCCCGTCCAGACGATCGCCCGTCCATCGTTGTGCACCTGCATCATGAGCGTGTGCGCTTTCGGATAGGCGTAGCCGAAGAGCCGCTGCAGCACCATCGTGACGTAGCTCATGAGCGTGACGGGGTCGTTGTGGACGAGCACGTTCCACGGCGGCGCGAGCTGCGTCTCCGTGATGGTTCCGGTCTGGATTTCCTGGTCGGGCTCGCTCACTGCGATTCATTGTGCCACGGGGGGATCCCGGCGCGACCCCCGAGGCTGGTCGCGACTTGCGCGGCGGCCCACGCGGCGAACGAGAACGTGCGGGGCCAGTCCCAGCCGGCGAGCACGCCTTCGCACACCCCGGCGTGGAACAGGTCGCCGCAGCCGGTCGTATCGACGGCGTCGACGGCGACCGCTTCGCCGTGCAGCATCGTGTCTCCGAACGAGGCGACGTAGCCCCGCGCGCCGAGCGTCACGCCGGCGACCTCGACGCCCTGCTCGCGCAGCTTGCGGCAGCAGCCTTCCGGGTCGTCCTCGCCGACGTAGGCGCGCGCGAAGGACTCCGACGCGACGTAGATCTCCGCCTCGGCGATCAGCTCGCGCGTGCCGTCGCGCAGCGTGCCGGCGTCGACCACGGTCATCGGCGCGGCGCGCGCGAGTTCGGCCGAGATGCCGGCGTAGAGGCCGTCGGTCAGGAAGAGTCGCGCCGGGGGCAGCTCGATCTCGGCGCGCATCGGCGGCGCGCCGGTGGGGCGGCGCCAGTAGATCTTCCGGCGTCCGCTCGCCCGCTCGACGGCAATGAACGCATACTGCGAGCAGGCGCCCGGCCGCACGAGAAGCGCGCTCGTGTCGAGGCCCTCGCGCGCGAGATCGGCGCGAATGAGATCGCCCTCCTCGTCGTCACCGACCACGCCGCCGAACGCGCACGACCGGCCCCAGCGCGCCAGTGCGACCGCCGCCGTCGCCGGCGGGCCGCCGCACGCCTGCAGCCAGGTCGTCATTTCCTGTTTCGTATCGAGAGCGGGGTCGTGCTCGACCACGCCGAAGCGGTCCACCACGCAGGCGCCGAATGCGAAGACATCCATAGAATGAGGCTCCCATGATGGCGCAAGTCCTCGATTCCGTGGAGTGGTCGGTGCGCGACGGCATCGAGGCGCCGGCGCACTGGAGCGATCGCGCCGTCGCCATCGTGGCCAGCCGCTACCTGCGGCCCGGTATGGACACCAGCATCCGCAAGCTGCTGGAGCGCGTGGTGGAGACGCTGGCGGGCTGGGTCGACGAGCCGGGTTACGACGCGGCGCTCATGGAGCTGATCCTCGGCCAGCGCGGCACGTTCAACTCGCCGGTCTGGTTCAACGTCGGCATCGACGCGCAGCCGCAGTGCTCTGCCTGCTTCATTCTCTCCGTCGAGGATTCGCTGGTCTCGATCCTGGAGCTGGCGAAAACGGAGGGGCTGTTGTTCCAGCGTGGTTCCGGCGCCGGCACCAACCTGAGCACGCTGCGCTCGAGCCGCGAGCAGCTCAGCGAGGGTGGGCACGCGTCGGGTCCGGTGAGCTTCATGCGCGGCTACGACGCCTTCGCCGGCGTGGTGAAGTCCGGCGGCCGCACGCGTCGCGCGGCGAAGATGCAGATCCTCGACGCGTCGCACCCCGACGTGGCGGAGTTCATCGAGTCGAAGGCGCGCGAGGAGCGCAAGGCGGAGGCGCTGATCGCCGCCGGCTTCGAGGGCGGCATCGACGGCGAGGCGTTTCGCAGCGTCGCGTTCCAGAACGCCAATCTGAGCGTGCGCGCGCCCGACGCCTTCTTCGCGGCGGAAGAGCGTGGCGGCGACTGGGAGCTGCGCGCGGTGCGCGACGGGTCGGTTGTCGAGACGGTGCCGGCGCGCGACCTGCTGGAACGCATGGCGCGCGCCGCGTGGGCGTGCGGCGATCCCGGCATCCAGTACGCCGACACGATCCAGTCGTGGAACCCGTGCAAGCAAAGCGGCGTGATCCGCGCGAGCAATCCCTGCAGCGAATACCTCTTCCTCGACGAGACGGCGTGCAACCTCGCGTCGCTCAACCTGCTGCGCTACGGCGACGACGTCGAGGCGTTCCGGCGCGACGTCGGGCTGCTGCTGCAATCGATGGAGGCGATCGTCGATCGCGCGTCGTATCCGACGCCCACGATCATCGAGAACTCGCGTCGCTTCCGGCCGCTGGGGCTCGGCTACGCCAACCTCGGCGCGCTCCTGATGGCGGAAGGACTGCCCTACGACTCCGACGCGGCGCGCGTGCGAGCGGCGGGCGTCACGGCGCTCATGACCGGCGAGGCGTACCGCGTGTCGGCGGGGTTCGCGGAGCGGTGGGGCGCCTTCGAGGCGTTCGACGAGAACCGCGATTCGTTCCTGGAGGTGCTGCACCGCCATCGCGACGCGATCGGGAGTCTCGAGGGCGCGTGGGCCGACGCCGCGCGCGTCGCCTGGGACGCCGCCGTCGCCGGTGCGGAAAAGCACGGCGTGCGCAACGCGCAGGTGAGCGTGCTGGCGCCGACCGGCACGATCGCCTTCATGATGGACTGCGATACGACCGGCATCGAGCCCGACCTCGCGCTCGTGAAGTACAAGCACCTGGTCGGCGGCGGTACGCTGCGCATGGTCAACCACACCGTGGCGCGCGCGCTGGCGAAGCTCGGCTACGACCCCGACCCGATCGTGGCCCACGTGGAGAAGCACGAGTCGATCGAAGGCGCGCCCGGCCTGCGCGCGGAGCACCTGCCGATCTTCGACTGTGCCGTGCCGCCCCCGGGCGGCGGCCGCGCCATTGCGCCGGAAGGTCACCTGAAGATGATGGCCGCGGTGCAGCCCTTCCTGAGCGGCGGCATTTCCAAGACGGTCAACCTCTCGCACGACGCCACGCCGGACCAGATCGCCGACCTCTACCGCTGGGGCTGGCGCCACGGCCTCAAGGCGATCGCCGTCTACCGGGAGGGCAGCAAGGGCGTCGAGCCCCTCGCCAAGAAGGACCACTGCTACATCGAAGAGTGCGGCGCCTGCGAGTAGGCGCCCAGGGCCCCTGGCTCCCGGCCCCTAGCCGTCCTTCGTCGAGATCGTCGTGCCGGAGGGCCGCTTTCCGCGCTTCTCGGGGTCCTGCACCAGGCAGTAGAGCCCGTTCGACGTGGCTACGAAGATCTGCGATCCGGTGTGGACGAAGTCGTGGACCCGGTGGCGAACGGGCCGCATGGGCGTGGGCTGGTACCCGGGCACTTCGAACTTCCAGAGCAGCACGCCCGTCTTTGCGTCGTGCGCGCAGAGCTGACCGTTGAAGTTGCCGAAGTAGATCGTCTTGCCGACCAGCGTCGGGGAGACCGTGATTCTGGCGTGGATGACCGGCTCCAGAGGACGGCCGGTTTCGAGATCCAGCTGTTTCGCCAGCCTTCGGTTGGCCACGACGAGTCGGCCGGGCCCGCGCCCCGGCGTGCCGATCAGGTCGGAACCGAACCTGCTCACCCAACGAGTGCGACCGTCTTTCGGGTCCAGACTGAGCAGAGTTCCGCCGTGAAGGGCGACCACGACGTGGCCGCCAAGGACGGCCGGATGGGTCCATGCGCTCGGGCTCCCCGGGTGTCGGTTCCAAACTTCACGTCCCGTCTTCAGGTCGAGCGCCGTCAAGCGGTCGTCATCATCTCCAACGAACACGCGACCGTCGGCGATGGCGGGGTTGCAGCGCACCTTGGCGTCGCCCGCGCTCCACTCCCAAAACAGCTTTCCGTTGCGAGCGTCGAGCGCGCGCACGATCTTGCCCGCCGCGAAGACGTAGGTTCGGCCGGAAAGCGCGCCGGTGAGCTTCGTGCTGGAGGCCTTGGGGCCGGCATGTCGCCAGAGCTCGCGCTGCAGGTCGAGCGAGTAGGCGACGACCGATCCGTCGGCCCGTCGCGCGATCAAGACGCGTTCACCGATCACCGGCGCCTCACCGTAGACGGTGCCCCCGAGCGCGTGGATGACCTCGCCGCTGCGCGCGTCCACGCGGGCGAGCCGGTCGCCCCCCGCGTAGACGAACCGTCCGTCGTAGGTGGGTTGGCCCCGGAGCCCCGGCACGCGCCACGCCACTTTCGGCCAGACGATGCCGTCCGCGCGCGTTCGGTAGTTGTCGCGGGCCGCGTTGCCCTGGAGCTGGTTCCAGACGAACGGCGGCGGCGCGACCTCCTCCTCGCCCGCGAGCAGAAACAGCAGCAGCAGTCCCGTGAACCCCACCATCCGAGTGTCGCAGAACTTTGCCTGCGGGTTCGGTCCTCAATCGGGCTTGATCGTCACGCCGAAGGGGCGCTTCCCGCGCTTCTCCGGGTCCTGCACCAGGCAGTAGAGGCCGTTCGACGTGCTGGCGAAGATGCGTGTGCCGGTGTGCACGAAGTCGAGGGCGGCGTGGGGGCGGCGGCGGCCCTTTGCCCCGCGACCGCCCTGTGCCCCGCGACGGCCCTGTACCTCGACGAAACCCGGCACGCGGAACTGCCACAGCAGCTCGCCCTTCTTCGCGTCGTGCGCGTAGAGGTGGCCGTCGAGGTTGCCGAAGTAGAAGTTCTTGCCGACCATCGTGGGCGAGCCGAACGCGTTGGAGCCGGTGCCGATGAGCGGCTGGAGCTCGCGACCGGTCTTGAGGTCCCACTGCGCGGCCGAGCGGCCGAAGCCGAGCAGAAGGCGACCGGGCGCGTGTCCGGGCGTACTCAGGCCGGTCGCGCCGAACCGCTCCTCCCAGCGCACGCGTCCGTTCTTCGGGTCGAAGCAGCGCACGTGGCCGCCGCGATCGCCCATCACCACGTTGCCGTCGACGACCACGGGACTGGTGTGCCCATACTTGAACTGCTGCGCATGCGACCACATCTCGCGGCCCGAGCGCAGGTCGAGCGCCACGAACGTGCCCGACCAGGATCCGACGAAAACCCGTCCATCCGCGACGGCGGGATTGGCGTAGATCACCGCATCGCCCGCGCTCCACTCCCAGAGCAGCTTGCCGCTGCGGGCGTCGAGCGCGCGCACGATCTTGCCCGCCGCGAAGACGTAGGTTTGCTCCGAGAGCGCGCCCGTGTGTCGCGTGTCGTGGTCCGCGGGGCATACGTGCCGCCAGACCTCTCTCTGCAGGTCGGGCGCATAGGCCAGCACCAGCCCGTCGGTCCGCCGGGCGATCACGACGCGGTCGCCCAGCACCGGCGACTGGGCGAAGTGGACATCGGCCGCCTCGGG
>JBCDBY010000289.1:0-5904 GCA_039182715.1 Planctomycetota bacterium | reverse complement strand
ATCGAGTTGACCACGGACGCGGTTCCGCTCGCGGAGGCGCTCGGAAACGCGCACATCGACCAGCCCGCGACCAAGGAGCTCCCTCCCCTGTTGCACTACGGTCGTGTCGAGACGGACGCCCTCGGACGCTTCGAGGCGCGCGACCTGCCCGCCGGCGGATGCTGGGTCTTCGCGCGCAGCTACCACGAGACCGAGAACGGCCACGTGGCGCTCGCGGCCGCCGGCGCTCGGGCGAACACCAACGATCGCGACGTCAAGCTCGTCTTGCGGGAGCGCGAGTCGGATCAGTTGCGCAACTTCCGCGGCACGGTCGTGTCCGAGGAAGGAAAGAAGCCCCTGCGCGCGTTCAGTGCCCGGCTCCGGCGCGGATCGCAGTCCCTGCTCGCGCGCGTCGTGGGGCCGGGACGGTTCCGCTTCCCTCCGTTCGAAGCGGGAGCATGGGACCTGGAGCTCGACGCACCCGGATTCGAGCCGCTTCGCATTGAAGGATACGGAGCGCAGATGGCGGATCGCGATCACACGGCACGCTTCGAGCTCCGTCGCGGCATTCGAATCGACGGCCGTTTGCGAGGAGGGGAGATCAAGCTGGAGAAACTGAGCGTGTGCTTCGTGCGGACCGACGGCACGGTCTCGGCGCCCGCCCAGGTCGCTCCCGACGGACGCTTCAGTTCCACCGATCTGCAGCCCGGTCGCTGGTTCGTCCGGATCCAGCACAAGCGCTTCGAGCTCTACGCCCCGACCACCTCGCCCGTCGTGGAGATCCCCGACACGGTGCGGGCGCTCGGCGTCGACTACGAGATCGTCCGCGCGGCCTACTTGAGCGTGATGGCCCACGACCACAACAGGGATCTGGCGCACATCCGGATCACCAGTGAAGCGGGCGACCTGATGTTCGACGTGCGCGGGAAGAAGCCGCCGCGACGCGTTCCGCTCCCGCTAGGGACGTACCACTGGTCCGCGGAAGATCGAGACGGCAACCGCGGCAGCGGGACCATCACGTTCACCCGCCGAAGCGGGTACATCCTTTCGATTCCCAAGCCGAAAGACTGACGTCGAACGTTCTCAGCCCTCGATCTTCCGCTTGCCGCCGCGCTTGATCTCCAGCAGGTCGTACTTGCGCATCTTGTTGAAGAGCGTCGTGCGGTTGATGTCGAGGAGCTTGGCCGCTTTCTGGCGGTTCCAGTTCACCGAGGCGAGCGTCGCCGCGATGATCTCCTTCTCCGGACCCTCGAGCGCCTTCTTGAGCGGCATGATGGTGCGGCCATCGGGACGGAAGTCGAGGCGGTAGCCGCCCGCGCCGTTCTCCTCGCTGACGCCGGAGATCTCGAGCGGGAAGTCGCCCGCGCCCAGGATCGACTCGCGCGTCAGCACGACGGCGCGCTCGATCGCGTTCTCCAGCTCGCGCACGTTGCCGGGCCAGTCGTAGGAGCTGAGCACCTGCATCGCATCGTCGCTGATCGCGTCGACCTGCTTCTCGTTCTCGTTCGCGTACCGGCGCAGGAAATGGTCGACCAACAGCGGGATGTCGCTCAACCGCTCGCGCAGGGGCGGAATCTCGATGCTGACCACGTTGATACGGTGATAGAGGTCCTCGCGGAACTCGCCGCGGTCGACCGCCTGCTTGAGATCGACGTTCGTCGCGAGCACCACGCGCGCATCGACCTCGATCGACTCGTCGTCGCCGACCCGCTCGAAGCGCCGCTCCTGCAGGATGCGCAGCAGTTTCACCTGCAGCGCCGGCGAGGCGGTCGCGATCTCGTCCAGGAAGATCGTCCCGCCGTGCGCCCGCAGGAACTTGCCCATGCGGTCGGACTCGGCGCCGGTGAAGGAGCCACGCTTGTGGCCGAAGAGCTCGCTCTCCAGCAGCGTCTCCGGCAGCGCGCCGCAGTTGACCTCGACGAACGGCTTGTCGGCGCGCGTCGACGCGTGATGAACCGCCTTGGCGACCATGCTCTTGCCGGTGCCGCTTTCGCCCGTGAGCAGAACGGTGGCGCGCGTCGAGGCGACCGTCTGGATCGTCTCGAACATCTTGCGCATGCGGTGGTCGGCGCCGATGAGGTTCTCGAGCTTGAGCGAGCTGCGCAGCTGACGCTTGAGCTGCTCGTTCTCCTGCGTCAGCTTGCGGCGCTTGAGCGCGCGCTCGACAGTGAGCAGCATCTCCTCGTCGATGACCGGCTTGGTCACGTAGTCTTCCGCGCCGTCGCGCATCGCCTTCACGGCCGACTCGATCGTGCCGTACCCGGTGAGCATCACGACCACCAGGCCCGGGTCGACCTTGCGCGCTTCCTTGAGCAGCGCGAAGCCGTCGAGGCCGGGCATGTTGACGTCGGTCAGGATGAGATCGACGCGCGAGCCCTCCTTGAGGCGCCGCAGCGCCCGGTGCGCGTCGGTCTCGACGTGCACGTCGTACTGTCGGCTCTTCAGGAAGACGGCGAGCGAATCCGCCACCAGCGGATCGTCGTCCACGATCATCAATTGCGCCTTGCTCATCCCTGGTTCGCTCCCTGCAGGCTTCGCTCGCTCGGCGTCGCCGCGTGCATGGGCAGGGTGATGCGCACGGTCGTGCCTTCTCCCTGCGTGCTTTCGATCCGAATCTTGCCGCCGCAGCGCTCGACGATGCGTGCGCTGATCGGCAGGCCGAGGCCGGTGCCCTTGCCGACCTCCTTGGTGGTGAAGAAGGGCTCGAACACGCGGCGAAGATCCTCGTCCGCGATGCCCTCGCCGTTGTCGCGCACGTTCACGAACACCTGGTCCTGTTCGCTCGCGACCTCGATGCGCACGGAACCGCGCGAGCCGCGCGCCTCCACGGCGTCGAGCGCGTTCTTCAGCAGGTTCACGAAGACCTGGAAGAGCACGCGCGGGACCGGGATATCGAGATAGCGGTTGTCGAGATCGACGGTCGGAGCCGCGCTGCCCGTCGGGGCGAGCGTGCGGACGACCTCGTCGAGCATCGTGCGCAGGTTCTCGCGCTCGTTCTCGATGGTGACGTTGCGCGAGAAGGTGAGCAGCTGCCGGACGATGCTCGCCATGCGCGAGAGGCCGCTCTGCGCGCGGTCGAGGTACTCCTGCAGCTCGCCGCTCTCGTCGCCGAGCCCCTCCTGCGTGATGCGCAGGTATCGCCGGACGCCGTCGAGCGGGTTGTTGAGTTCGTGGGCCACGCCGCTGGCGAGCCGCCCGATCATGGCGAGCTTCTCGTTGATGTCGACCTGCGCCTGCAGCTCGCGGTGGCCGCGCGAGAGGCGGCCGTGCTCGAGCGCCCGCACCGTGACGACCTCGAGCTCTTCCTCGTCCCGCGCGACGCCGAAGGCGCCGGCACGCAGAAGGTCGAGCCGGTCGGACTCGTCGCCGAAGACCACGACGACTCCCTCGCCGTCGGCCGTCTGCAGGGCCGCCAGCATGGGGGCGCCGTCGACGACCGCGCAGACCGTCGAGTCCCGCCGGAAGCAGCGAGCCGCTTCCTCGGGCGCATCGGCGGCCCGGACCGCGTGGCCCGCTTCCGTGAGTACCGCGCGCAGCCGCTCGCGGCGCTCGGCGTCCATCACGGCCAACAGAATCGAGTCCTTGTTGCCCCTGTTCATCGTTCCGCGTGCTTATCGACGGAACGGACGGCGGCTCGACCCCGCCGTCGACTTTCGTGAACGCGGGCGTATCGGGGCGGGACAGTCGTATCCCCCGAACGCAACGGAGGTTCGGTCGACGTGTCGCGCTTGCGCCTCATGAGGGGCGCCGGTATCGTCTTTCCCTTCATGCGAGTGCTGCTGGCGGACGACGAAAAGACGATCGCGATCACCCTGCGGGACGACCTGGCCGACGCGGGGCACGAGGTCACGATCGCCCACGACGGCGATACCGCTGCCGACCTGCTGACCGGGTCGCGCTTCGACGTCCTGATCACCGATATCCGCATGCCGGGACGGGACGGCATCGAGTTGCTCAAGCTCGCCAAGGCGCAGGACCCGCGCATCGAGGTGATCGTGATCACCGGGCAGGCGACGATCGAGACGGCGGTCGAGGCGATTCGTCACGGCGCCTTCGACTACGTGCGCAAGCCGTTCCTGAACGACGAGATCGTCCGGCTGGTCGCCAACCTGGCTCGCGTCCGCAAGCTGGAGACGAAGGTCCAGACGCTCGAGTCCGAGGTCGGACTGCGCAACGCGCGCTCCCAGCTCATCGGGGAGGCGGAGTCGATGCGGACCGTGCTCGATCTGGTCCGCACCATCGCGGACTCGGACGAGGACGTGCTCATCAACGGCGAGACGGGCACCGGCAAGGAGATGATCGCCAAGCTCATTCACGAGCTGTCGCCGCGCAAGGACCAGCCCTTTGTGGTGCTCTCCTGCAGCGGCTTTCCGCAGACGCTTCTCGAGGATGAGATCTTCGGCCACGAGAAGGGCGCGTTCACGGACGCGCGCGCGACGAAGCAGGGACGGTTCGAGCGCGCCAACGGCGGCGTCCTGTTCCTCGACGACATCGACGACGTGCCGATCGAGACGCAGGTGAAGCTGCTGCGCGTGCTGCAGGAGCGCAACCTGGAGCGGCTGGGCGGCGTCAAGACGATCGACCTCGACGTGCGCGTGGTGGTCGCCACCAAGATCGACCTGCGCGGCGCGGTCGAGGACGGCGAGTTCCGCGAGGACCTCTATCACCGCATCAACGTCATCCCGATCCACCTGCCGCCCCTGCGCGAGCGCCGGTCGGACGTGCCGCTGCTCGTCGAGCATTTCGTGCGGCTGTACGGCAAGGGACGTTCGTTCCGCCTGAGCGATCCGACCAAGGAGGCGCTGGCGCGCCACAACTGGCCCGGCAACGTGCGCGAGCTGGAGAACTCGGTTCGGCGCGCCATCGCCATGGCGGGCGACCGCGACGAGCTGCTGACCGACCATCTCGTCATCGCCGGACCGAAGCCGAAGCAGGACGACAGCTCCTTCGAGGGCGCCGTGGAGCGCACGCTCCGGGAGGTCACGCGCGAGGCGGAGGCGCGCCACATCCGTCGCGTGCTCGATCACACCGGCGGGCACCGCGCCAACTCGGCGAAGATCCTCGGCATCTCCCGCAAGAACCTCTGGGAGAAGATGCGCGAGCTCGAGATCCGCGACGACGATGGTTGATTACTTCGCGTCGGACGTGCATCTCGCCGCCGAGCGACCGCACGTCACCCGGCTGTTCCTCTCCTTTTGCGATCACGTCGCGCAGGACGCGACGCGTTTCTTCCTGCTGGGCGACATCTTCGATCTCTGGGTCGGGCGCAAGCAGGAGCGACTGGACTACGTGCAGCCGATTCTCGACAAGATCCGGTCGCTGAGCGCGGCGGGCATCGAGGTGCACTACATCGCGGGGAACCGCGACTTCAACTTCGACGCCCCGATCGTCGAGGGTGGCGAGCGTCGCACGCTCGACGACGAGATGACGATCGAGAGCGCCGGGCGACGGCTGTACTTGACCCACGGCGATCTGCTCTGCACCGGCGACGTGGCGTACGGCCGCGCGCGTTCGGTCCTGCGCTCCGACCCCCTGCGCGCCGCCGCCGGCCGGCTGCCCCTCGGCCTCACAACCTTTCTCTCCAGCGGCTATCGGCGCCTGAGCGAGCGCGAGACGGCCCGCAAGAGCCGGCTTGAGATCGCCGTGAATTTCGGGCGCGTGCGGAGCCATCTGCTCGAAGGCCACGACGTGGTCGTCGCGGGCCACGTCCACCGCGCGGCCCGCTACGAGGTGGAGCTGCCGCGCGGGCGCGAAGGCGAGTTCATCACGCTGGGGGAGTGGGGCCGGCAGGGGAGCTACCTCGAAGGCCGGGGCGATCGCCTCGAGCTGAAGGTTTGGGGCTGATCGGCCGGGGGCCGGGGGCTGGGAGCCGGGGGCTCTTGCGCGCTCCCGCCCCCGGCTCCCGGCCCCCGGCGCTGAATCCTT
>JBCDBY010000288.1:0-5946 GCA_039182715.1 Planctomycetota bacterium | reverse complement strand
GCGACGTTCTGGTTGTCCTGCGTGTACGCGCTCGCGTTGACGACGTTGAGCGCCATAGGCAGCTGGGCGTATGCACTGTTGAAGGCGCGCGTCTCGTCCTCGAGCACCCGCTGCTCGCGCTGCGCCGACACCGTGCGACCGGAACTGATCGCCGCCAGCGCCGCAACGGGTGCTCGAGGACGAGACGCGCGCCTTCAACAGTGCATACGCCCAGCTGCATATGGCGCTCAACGTCGTCAACGCGAGCGCGTACACGCAGGACAACCAGAACGTCGCGATTCGCACCGCGATGGACGGCACGCACGGCGGCACCGCCGCGGGTGTCGATCTGAAGGCCGACCCGCTCTCGCTCGAGTCGGATACGGCGCGGCTTGCCAAGCCGGCCGGCATCGACTCCGGCTACGCCGCCAAGGGCAAGACGACGGCGATGGCGAAGTCGCTCGACAAGAAGAGCGAGGACAAGACCTGGTTCGATGACCCCGAGGGCATCGACTTCGGTTTCATCGAGGGCACCAACGTGCGCGTCTACCGCGCGCGCCAGTACATCCAGCGCATGCAGCGTCTGAAGGGCGAGAACGTCACCGACGTGGATCCGGGCGGGACCTCGGACTCCTTCTTCGTGCTCGAGGCGGCCGGCCGCTCCGGCGACACCGTCCGCATGGTGTCCGCGCTCGTCCGCGAGACCGAGCCGTTCAGCAGCTTCGTCTTCTTCCAGAACCGCGCCACCCTCGGCGTCTCCGGCTCGCCGCGCGGGCTCGTGCACGCCAACGACCAGGTCGCCTTCTACTTCCCGAACGGCAACTACCAGGACCCGGTCTCGGCGGTGAACGGCTTCGAGTACCAGGCCGGCGCGACCCCGGAGAACACCAACCTGCGCGAGGCCAACGCCTCGGCGACCAAGATCGAGCTCGACTCCATCGACTTCGACAAGCTGGAGTCGGAAGCGAACCTCTTCCGCGGCACCGACGGCCTCGACGCCGAGATCAAGTTCTACGGCGACGGTCGCGCCCGCGTGCGTGGGTACACCAAGCCGCGCTTCGAGATGGTCGAGCGCAGCTACACCTACGACAAGTACGTCGGCTTCCACTACGAGACCCGCACCAGGGACGTGCAGGTGAAGATCGGCGAGACGCCGGTCGAGTACACGGTGGACGAGCAGACCGGCACCACGACGGAGACCTACACGGTCACCGAGACGGTCATCGTCGGCACCGCCATCGAGAACTACGAGGAAGACGAGACCTTCCTCGTCCGCGAGGACATCGAGACCCGCTATCGCGACAAGAAGGTGCAGACCGGCACGCAGGAAATCACGCGCTCCCGCGAGGATCCGCTCTATGCCACGCGCACGGTCGAGAAGACACGGCGCGTGAAGAAGCTGGTTCCGCTCAGCGAGATCGACTCCAACGCGGGCGGTGGCACCGTCGGCGGCTCGGGCAACTCCGAGATTCTGGTCGAGGTTTGGGTCGACGAGCCCTACACGGTCGAGGAGACCTACATCTCCGGCTACGAGACGGTCACCTGGATCGAGACCAAGCCGGTCTACGAGACGGTGCAGGAGGCGTACGAGGTCAAGGTGCCGGTTTACGGCACGCGCCGCGTCATCCGCGCCCGCAACATCGACATCACCGAGGACCGTGAGGTCGAGTACACCCGCGAGATCCCGATCATCGAGGCCGTAACGAAGGTTCGCATGGACCCGATCTACGAGACGCAGACCGTCGAGTACGAGGCGAAGGTCAACGACTACGAGCCGGTCACGATCACGTGGGAGGAAGAGGTCTTCATCAAGCCCGAGCGGAAGAACGAGAAGTACTTCGATCTGAGCAACGAGATGGGCGGCACGATCTACATCGACGGCCGCATCAACCGCCTCTACGGCGACCTGAACGGCCGCGTCACCGTCGTCAGCAACGAGGACGTGCGCTTCACCGGCAACGTCCAGTACACGGACAACGACGGCGACCACGCGATGGAGAGCGGCACCGAGAATTCGTTCGCGGCGACCTACCAGCGCAACTCCGACTACGAGGGGCAGAGCGTGCTCGGCGTCGTCGCGCGCGGTGACATCCTCTTCACCCGCGATCTGCCGAGCTGGGCCGAGATCAACGGCTCGCTGCTGGCGGTCGAGGGCCGCGTCGGCATCGACGGCTTCGTCACCACCGAGGAGGGCGAGGTCGTGCGCAGCAACAGCACCAGCCGCGCGACGCACCTGTCGCCGGAGGAGCGCGAGGAATGGCGCGCCTACGACAAGACCAGCTACCGCGAGCGGGGCTTCAAGAAGAACTCCCTGCGTCGCATCGGCGGCACGATCTCGAACAACCGCATCCTGGAGACCTTCATCAAGATGACCAGCAAGGGTCCCCAGGTCGAGGCCGGCTTCACCAGCGGCAACATGCAGTTCGACATCAACCTGCTCTTCAACCCGCCGCCCAACTTCGTGGAGGTCCCGCGACCGGTCGTGACGAGCTTCGTCCCGATCTTCCTGCAGACCAACACGGACTAGGCGCCGGAACGGAATCGGCACAAAAGAGGCCGCGGCCGGAAACCCGCCGCGGCCTCGCTATTTTCTATGGGCGACTAGTCCCGGTTGCTCATCAGGATCGACAGGATGTGCAGGAACAGGAAGACGAAGTCGGTCAGCAAATCGACCGACGCGGACACGTACTCGTCGGTGCCGCGGCGGTGCAGGATCTGCGACGTGTCGTACAGCACGTAGCCCGCGAAGATCGCGACGAAGACGAACGACATCCAGATGCCGCCGAAGCCCATGAACGAACCCATGATGGCGATGGCGACCATGCTGACGAGTGCCACCGAAAGGAATCCACCAATCGGGGAGAAGTCCTTCTTGGTCGTCAGGACGTACGCGGTCAGGCCGCCGAAGACGCAGACCGTCAGGATGAACGCCTGCAGGACGATCGCGTAGCTTCCGGTGAGCTCCTTGGCCGCGTAGGTCGACGGGGCCACGATCGTGGTAAAGAGCGCGACCCACAAGGCCGCCGCCGCGTACTGCACGCCGAGCGGCTTGTGCGTCGCCAGCATCCGGCGGGTCACGAACGAGAACCCGATGAGCAGCGCGAGGGTCAGAAGGATGCCGTGGCCCCAGACGAGGTTGTAGAGGCTGATCAGCAGCGGCTCGTTCTGGATGAGCAGCGCGCTCAGCCCGCCGACCGCGAGGATCTGCAGGGTGAGCAGGCCATAGGTCTTGCGCAAGAAGCCGAGTCGCTCGTCGACCGCGGCTTCGATGGCGAAGCCTCCGCGGTCGGAAGCCCAGCCCATCTGTTCAGCGAAACGTCGCATGATTCGTTGTTCCTTTTCTCTCTGATTCGGTCGGTTCGATCGACCAGCAGCAGGATATCGCGTCGGGGCGCCCCCCGAGTAATTCTGGCCGCGATTCGCCGGCCCGGTACGATTTCGCGCTGTGCATCGACCGGGCTGGGGCCTCCCGTTCCTTCTCCTGGGCGCCGTCGCCTGTTCGGGCGGCCGCCTTTACACGAGTTCCGAGCCGCCCCCCGCGACCTACCTCAAGCCGGGGCAGGCGATGGAGCTGGAGCAGCCCGAGCGCCCGAACCGGGTCAGCGTGGCCGACGCGGTCAACGAGGCGCTCATCCAGAACCGCACGGTCATCACCGCCCGCGTCGACGCCGCCATCGCCGGCACCAGCCGCCGCGAGGCGCTCGCGGCGATGATTCCGCAGGTCTTCATCCGCGGCAGCTACCGCAAGCAGGACGAGCCGCCGCGCACCAATGCGCCCGGCTTCCCCGCGCCGATCGTGACCGGAGTCGACGAGGAGTGGCGCGGCGAGCTGACGGTCGGCTTCCCGATCTATGCCTTCGGCCGCTACCTCAACAACTACCGCGCCGCCAAGCTCGCCGAGGGCGCGACGGTCGCGCGCCAGGAGGTCACCGAGGCGGACATCGCCGCGTCGGTCACCGCCGCCGCCTTCGACATGCTCGAAACGATCCAGCAGATCGAGGTCGCCAAGGCGAACGAGGCGGCGCTCGAGCGACAGGTGGCCGATTCGACCGCGCTGCTCGAGGCGGGTCGCGTGACGAAGGCGTCGCTGCTCGAGTCGCAGGTGCAGTACGACACCGCCATTCGCGACCGCGAGAAGCTGGAGAGCCTCGTGCCGCTGCGCCGCATCGTGCTCAACACGCTGCTGGCGCGGCCGGTCGATACGCCCACGGAGATCATCGACGAACGCGTGACCGACGAGCCGACCTGGGTGCTCGCCGAGGTGGAGCGCGAGGCGCTCGGCTCGCGTCCCGAGCTGCGCGCGGCCGATCTCGATCTCGCCTCGGTGCAGAAGCGCTACAAGTCCGCCGTCGCGGCCGAGCTGCCCGAGGTCCGCGGCCTGTTCGCCTACTCGCGCACCGACAACCCGTTCGCGGCGCCTGCCGATCCGGTCAGCTTCACCTTCCAGTTCGATATCCCGGTCTTCCAGGGCGGCGGCGAGTACGCGCGCATTCAGCGCGCGCGCTACGACGTCGACCTCGCGCGCATCCGGCGCCGCGATCTCGAGGACCAGGTGCGGCGCGAGGTCGCCGAGACGCACCGCCAGGTGGTGGAGTCCTACAAGGACATCGCCGTCGCCGAGCGGTCCGTGACGCGCCAGGAGGAGGCACTGCGCATTCGCCGCGAGGAGCAGGCCAACGGCCGCGCCACGACGCGCGAGGTGCTCGATACGCTCTTCATCCTCAACAACGCGAAGTTCGCGTACATCAACGCGATCTACGACTACAACATCGCGCTGCGCGAGCTGCACCGCGCCCGCGGCGCCGATCCGCGCGGCATCCCGCGCGCGAGCCCCCTGCCCCGCATGGCCGAGGACGAGCTCCCCGCGCCGCCGGTGGACGGCGAGTAGCTAGGCACTGTTTGAGAAGTCTAGCGTCGGCCCGAGGGCGAGCCCAGAGTTGATTCTGGCAACGCTCAGCGAAGTCGCGGCTCCGCCGATGTGGTCCGTTTTCACCTCAAGGAGCCGCGACGCAGCTGGGCGCAGCCGCAGCCGGCCGAAGCCAGCTAGACTTCTCAAACAGTGCCTAACGCTGCTCGAACTCCGGGATCGCATCGAAGATCCCGGTGGTGTGGAAGACGCGGCGCACCGGCTCCTGCAGGTTGTGCACCTTGAGCGAGTGCCCCTGGTCGCGCAGCGCGTGGTGGGATTCGAGCAGCATGCGCAGCCCGGTGCTGGCGACGAAGCGCACGCTGGACAGATCGACCACCACCGGGTGGACGGAGTCCTGCGCGACGCGACGGAACTCGTCGGTCACGGACTGGCAGCCTTCGTGATCCAGCTCGCCCGACAGGATGATCCAGCGCGCGTCGGGTCGGTCTTCCCAGGTCATCCCCATCGGTGTATCTCTGCTTACGCTCATCGCGATTCAAACGAGTGAGAATTCCCCGAGAAGCCCGGTGGCGTCGAGGATCTTTCGCACCTTGTCGGGCACGCCGGAGAGCTTGAGGTTGCGTCCCTGCTCGCGCAGCGTGAGGTTCGCCTTCACCAGCATGCCGATGCCCATCGAGGCAAGGAACGTCACGCCGCTCATCACGATGACGACGTCGCCGTCGCCCTTCTCGATGCGCCCGTGGAACTCGTCCTGGATCTTCAGGCAGTCGTCCTGATCCAGCTCGCCTTCGAGTTCGATCCAGAGCGTGTGGTCTCGGTCTTCCCAGGACGCGTTGAGCATGCGCCTAGGGTAGCCCGGACGGGAAGCGGCGGGTGAGGAGTTCGTGGGGCGCGGCCGCGGCCCGTTTCCGGGGGCGGCTACTCCCGGGGGGCCATGCCGGTCTTGAGCCGCTTGTGGGCGGCGATCAGCCGGTCCTCGCGCCAGAAAACGATCTCGGTCTTCTCGTGCATCAGGCGCAGACGCGTCGCGTCGCTTTGACCGGTCAGGCGCATCGACGCTGGCATGCGGTCGAGCGCCGTCGCCTTGCCGTCGCGCG
>JBCDBY010000287.1:0-5955 GCA_039182715.1 Planctomycetota bacterium | reverse complement strand
CCGCATTCGGCGCCTACTTCGACGAACTCGATGCGCATTACCTCCCCGGTCGCTGGATGCCGCACTGCACGCAGAGCGTCGGACTGGACCCGGACCAGCTGGCCGACGTCGTCGCCGTCTGCCGCCGCGCCCCGCTACCGCTCGCGGGTCGACTCACCCGCGTCGCGATCCACGACGTCTACCTCGATCCCTCCAAGGAGGGGTTCGATCGCATCGAGCGGATGGAATACCGCGCCGTCACCACGTTGTGATGCCCTCGGCGCCGGCGCACGGACCGGAGCTCAAAGCCTGCAAAGTGCCCGGGAATGGCCAAAAGACAGGACATATTTCCGGGATTGGGTCGGCTTGTGACACGGTTCTGTCACGTGCCGGATTCGGACATTGAACCCCCCTGTTGGCCGCACTAAGGTGCCCGAACCGATAGGTATTCCGGAGGGCTGTTGTTTCATGTCTCGACTCACTGCACTGTTCCTGTTCGCCGGCCTCACCCTGCTGCCCGCATGCGGCGTGGGGGGGCTTCTGACCCCGTTCATCGACGAGCTCATCGATGAGATCTTCGAAGACGACCAGTCGGGCGACCAGGTGCCGGACGACACGGCGATCGGCCAGGCCGTCGACCTGGAGATCTCCAATGGCGGCCGCTTCAACTGCGACCCGTCGAACGGCGTCAACCAGCGCGTGGCGACGGTCTCGGTGCAGCACACCGGCCCGAACGGCTCCGACCCGGTCCGTTTCAACTTCATCCCCGAGTCGGGATCCAAGCTCTCCGCCAATCCGTCGACCGTCACGCTCTCGCGCGGCGAGGTCGACACGATCGAGATCTTCGCGAGCGACTGCGACTTCACCTTCCAGGAGTTCCGCATTCGTTCCTTCTTCGTCGGCGACGAGGGCGTCCCCGGACGTTCGACGACGACGGTGCTGATCATCACCAACATCGCCTCCGACCTCACGCCCGCCATCACCACGATGGACCGCGTGACGGGCGGCGACACGCAGGACGAGTTCATCGACGGCGTGAGCCTGGTCCCCTTCGGCGAGGCGGTCGCGCACGGCGACATCAGCGTGCCGGACAAGGTGCCCAGCGAAGCGCTCAGCGAGATCAGCTACTTCGGCATCGTGCAGGCGAACCTGGACGGCACGGCGCTCGAGTCCGCGTTTACCGGTTCGGACCCCGCCTACCCGCTGGGGGAGGGCGACTTCGGCCGCACGATTCGCGCGGACACGCCGGTGGCGATGTCGTCGGGCGAATACCACTTCGTCTACATCGCTCTCGATGGCGTCTTCGAGCTGATCAACTCGAACCGCATCTGGCGCTTCGGGGTCGCGTTCGACCACGACGGCAACACCGGCAACAACTTCGACCCGCCGGCGCAGACGGCGAACGACCCGCTGGCCGACACGGATCGCTGGTACTTCCTCGATCGCAACCCGGGCAGCGGCTACAGCCTGCGGCGCCTGGATGCGGGGCAGAACGAACTCGGCTCGTCGGCGCGCGTGATCCTCTTCGAGAACGCGGCGGTCTTCGTGATTCCGCGCAGCGAGGTCCCGGGTCCCGGCGCCGGTTTCCGCGTGTTCACCTTCACGCACACCGGCGACTTCGGCCTGAGCGCGTCGCGCGACTGGTCGGGCGATCACCACCCGCTGCCGTCGCTGGCTTCGGTGCCTGACTAGCGAACGGTCGAGCCCACCGCTTCGCCCCGCACCACGCGCAGGATGTTCCCGCGCGTGTGCAGGTTGAAGACGTGGATCGGCATCTTGTTGTCCGCGCAGAGCGAGAAGGCGGTCGCGTCCATGACGCGGATGTCCCGCTCCATGCACTCGCGATAGCTGAGCGCGGGGAGGAACTCGGCGTTCGGATCCTTCTTCGGGTCGGCGGTGTAGATGCCGTCGACCTGGGTCGCCTTGAGGAACGCTTCCGCGCCGATCTCGTTGGCGCGCAGGGCGGCGGCCGTGTCGGTGGTGAAGAAGGGGTTGCCGGTGCCGGCGGCGAAGATCACGACCTGGTCGTTTTCGAGGTGCCGCAGCGCGCGGCGGCGGATGAAGGGCTCGGCAACCTCGCGCATCTCGATGGCGCTCATGACGCGGGTGGGGACCTCGATCTTCTCGAGCGCGTCCTGCAGCGCCAGCGCGTTGATGACCGTCGCCAGCATGCCCATGTGGTCGGCGGCGACCCGCTCCATGCCCCGTTCGCTGGCCGAGAGGCCGCGGAAGATGTTCCCGCCACCCACGACGATGGCGAGCTGGATGCCGGCGGCGTGCACCTCCTGGATCTCGGTCGCGATGCCGGCCACCTTGCCGGCCTCGATGCCGTAACCCTGGTCGCCCATGAGCGCCTCACCCGAGAGCTTGAGCAGGACGCGGCGGATGGCGGTCGTGTCGGACATGCGCCGTCATTATTCAGCCCGACCGATTCCTGACAATCGCCGATCGATCGTCGCTAGGCTTTTTGCCATGCGCCGCGATCCGGCCGCCTGGCTCATCGTTCTGCTCTTTGCGCTGCCGCTGGCGATCTGTCTCGGCGTCGCGGTCTGGGCCGACGGGGACTATGAGCGCCGTCTGCAGGCCGTCCGCGACGATCCTCTGCGCTCGATCGAGCTGGCGATCGAGTCGGGCTTCTGGAGGGAGCTGGGCTACCGCCAGACCGGGGCCGACCTGCTCCCCGCCCCCGACGGTCGCCGGTGGGAGCTGTACTTCGGCGGAGAGTTCGAGCCGCGTGTGCACCTCGGGTACCGACGGTGGGCGTTGGGCGACGTGTTCCCCGGGGGCACCGATGCCTCGAAGTTCGCCGACCTCGACGCCCGTCTGCAGCTCGAACTCGGTGCACCCGGCGTCCTCTCCGCGCGCGCAGCGTTGTTTGTGAGGCTTTGTCGTCAGCCGGACCTCGAGCTGCTTCGAGGCTGCGATCTTCCGGCCGAGTCGAAGCTCTTTCTGCTCGATCGGGACCCCACCGAGTTCGAGGGACGCGCGCACGTGCGCCACATGCTGGCGCTCGCAGCCGAGTACCGGGATCTGGAGAACAGGGAGCTGCCCGGCCTGCACGAGACGCGCTCCGCGTACGTGCTGCAGACGAAGAGGCCGGACCGCTTCGGACCGCGCTCGCGGTCGCGCCCGTCTCCCGTCGTCCTGATTCCCAAGGGAGCCCCACTGCGCCCGGTGACCTATGTGGTCGATCCCTTCTGGTCCGTCGTCTACGGCATGAGCGCGGCCGACGGCGCTCTCCACGAAGAATGGCGCGAGGGGGGCGTGCGGGGCTACTGGTCGATCGTCCCTACGCATGGCTTGAGCTGGCTCGACGTGCCGACCTATCGACGCGTCTTCGTCGCCGCCGCCGGCGGATCGCTCGCGTATCTCGCCGTTCCGATCGCGCTCGCCATCACGCTCCGCCGCCGGAAGCGACTCGATCGCGCCCGCCGCCGCTTCCTCACCGAGGTCGCCCACGACCTGCGCACGCCGCTCACCGCGATTCGACTGCACGCCGAGATGCTTGCGACGCACCGGGGCGACCCGGCCAAGCGCGAGCGCTACATCGATGTGATGGACCGCGAGTCGACGCGCGCCAGCGAGCTGCTGGGGAGCCTGCTCGACTTCTCGCGCCTCGAGGACGGCCGCCGTCGTTTTGATCTGGTTCCGGTGCCGCTGACCGACGTCGTGGAGGCGTGCGCCGACGAGTTTCGCCAGCTCCACCCGGAGCGTGCCGAAGACCTTCGGGCCGACGGCTCGTTTGGGAGTGTGCAGGCGGACCGGACCGCGCTCGCCCGCTGTCTGCGCAACCTGTTGGACAACGCAGCGAAGTACACGAGGCCCGGGACGCCGATTCGGATCGGATGGAGTGATGACAGTCTTGTCGTGCGCGACGAGGGGCCGGGCCTTTCGGATCCGGCGCGGATGTTTCGGGCCTACGAGCGTGGTCCCGACACGGCGTCGGCACCGGGATCGGGCGTCGGTCTGGCGCTGGTGAAGGAGCTGATCGAGGGGATGGGCGGTCACATCACGTATGCGGGGGCGCCGGGCGCGGAATTCCGAATCGCGCTGCCGAGGGGGGGCGATGCGTAGACGGACCATCCTGATCGTCGAGGACGAAGACGCGATTCGCGAGGGACTCGCGGACGCTCTCGCATCGGAGGGATACGAAGTCCTCGCGGCCGCCGACGGTCCGTCCGGTCTTCATCACGGACTGCGATCGGATCCCGACCTGATCGTGCTCGATCTCATGCTTCCCGGTCTCGCCGGAACGGAGCTGCTGCGCCGCTGGCGCGCCGACGGCGTCGAGACGCCGGTCCTCTGCCTGACCGCACGCGGGCTCGAGGAGGATCGCGTCGAGGGGTTCGAACTCGGGGCCGACGACTACGTCGTCAAGCCGTTCTCGCTGCAGGAGCTGCTCGCACGCATCGAGGCGCGTCTACGGGTCTGGGACCGGGAGCGCGGTCTCGTATCCAAGCGCATGCTTCACTTCGCCGACGTGACGATCGACTTCGAGTCGAAGCGGGTCACGCGCGCCGGCGCCGCCGTTCACTTGACCGCACTCGAACTCGACCTCGTCGCCTTCTTCGCCGAGCACGAGGGAAGACCGGTTCCGCGCGCGCGCCTGCTGGCGGGCGTCTGGGGCGACGACGCGGACGCCGTAAGCCGCGTGGTCGACAACGCGGTGATGGCGTTGCGCCGCAAACTCGGAGCGGCGCACTTCGTCAGCTTGCGCGGCGTCGGCTACCGCTTTGACCGTTCCCCGACACAGTCCGGCGAATCCGAGGGAGTCTAGTGACATGCAAGCCGCTCTGCTCACCATTCTTCTCTTCGCCAACACCGGCGCGCAGCGCTATCACGAGGCCTACATCCTCGAAGTCGTCGAAGGCAAAGTCGCGGAAGCCGCCAAGATCTATGCGGAGTTGATGACCGACGCCCGCGGTACCGCCGGGATCCGGCAGCAGGCCGAATTCCGCTTCGCGATCTGCTGTGCGTTGCTTGGCCGGCCCGACGAGGCGCGCGCGCGCCTGGCCCGGCTCAGCAACGAGAAGTGGCTGCTTGAGTCGCTTCGGCCCCAGATCGTGGAGTACCGCAAGGCGTTGGACGGCGTGGGGACGGGGACCGCGCTGCAGGCGCGCATGGAGGAGCTGACCCTGGAACTTGCCAAGGTCTCCGAGCACGCCGTGAACCCGCCGATCTACCGGACCTTCGAAGTCATCGGCAAGCCGGCGATTCCCCATCTCAAGAAGCTCCTGGACCACTCGGACGAAGGCATTCGGACGCACGCCGTGCACCTGCTCGCTCGACTCGACGTGCCCGACCTGATCTCCCTCTTCGATCCGTCGCGCGTTGCGCCGGTCCAGGGCGTCGCGCGCTACTTTCGTCGTCATCCGGACCAGATCCCCGAGCTCGAGCGAAAGCTGCGCGCGATCGAGTCGCCTTCGCGCGCCGCAGGCTATGCGCAGCGCTTTGGCTCCTTCGTCCCGTTCTCGTTCGAGTTCGGGGAGTGGTTGATGGAGAGCGAGGTCTCGACGTCTTGGGGACTGACGCACCTGATGCGCGAAACCGATCCGGCCCGCATCGACGCCCGACTGCGGCGTTGGATCGCGAAGGGGCGTCCCGCGCAGCGCAAGGCGGCCGTCGAGTTCTATGCGCGGTGGAAGCGGCATCAGAGTTCGGTTCCCTGGGACGCCAGCTTCTTCCCGGCATACATCGATGCGGTCATCGCGCACGCGACCGTGCCGTCGGACATGGACTCCTTCGCCCGGGCCGTTCCGTCCGCGGCTCGGCTTGACGCACTCGAGAAGGTGCTGCTTGCCTGCAAGGGAGACCGGTTGGGAGAGAGCGCGCTGGGATCGAACAATCTCGCGGATCTGCTCGCTCGATCGGTGGAGGAAGAAGGATGTGACCTCGCGCGTTACCGGTCGATTCTGGATGGATGGAACCAGCTCGTGCTGCACAAGTACGGGTGGCCCTGGGTTCTGCTGCCGCACT
>JBCDBY010000286.1:0-5981 GCA_039182715.1 Planctomycetota bacterium | reverse complement strand
CTCCGACTCACCGATGACGAAACAACCGAACAACGACTGCATCGCGTCCTCGACGCGTGTTGATCGCGATCGACATCGAACAGCGACCCAACAGCAACACCGGCAAAAAACACCGTTCGCACCGCCGCTTTCATACAATCCGGCGGTTCCGGTATGGCGCGTGCGATTCCCATCTGCACGCGAGGGGTGTCTTGAGAATTCGTCGGTTCGTCGGTCTTCCGTTCCGTTTGCGCGACGCGGCCCTGGTCGCGGTGTGCGCGCTCGCGGCGTGCGGCGGCGGCGGGACGACGGTCGAAGCGATCACACAGACCGAAGCGGAGGAGATCCGGGACGACTGCGTGGCGGACGGCCTGCGGTTGCTGCAGCAACTCGCCGATCGCATCGCGCCGCTCGCGCGCGCCCGCGACGTCGAGGAGCTGGAGGCGACCGCGCTCGCACTCGGCTGCACCTTCCGGGCGCGACCCGACGGCTACTACCTCTCCTGCCCCACGATCGGTCTCGACCTCGGACTGGAGTTCGAGCGCGACGGCCTGCCGGTGAACGACCCGGCGCTCGCCGATCGCGTGGCGCTGCGGCTCGGCGGCGACCCGCGCGTGTCGGGCGAGATTCTGATGGAGCAGGACCCGGCGCGCGGCATGGTGATGCACGGCGGCTTCGAGCGCGTTTCGGATCTCGGCTGCGTCGCGCACCTCGACTTCACCCAGCTCGCCGGCCTCGAGGCGTTCGGCCTGCCGGACGGCGCGCTCGGCCTCTTCTTCACCGAAGGTTCGGTCGACGTGCGCGTCGCGATGCCGGGCGGGGATGCGCTGGCTCACGGCTCCGCCGCGCTGCGCGGTCGGAGCGCGGTCCTCGCGCTCAACTTCGACGGGCTTGCGCTCCTCGACGAGCTCGCTCTCGATTAGCGAGCCGGTGCGCCCAACGCGTGGTTTCCGGCAGCCGATACCCGGCGCCGCAGCGCAGGATCCAGCGCATCGAAGCCGGCAGTCCAATGCGATGGCCGGCGGAGACGAAGACCGGCTTCGTCCCTTCGCGGGTGCGGACGACGCGCCCGACCACGCGCCCCTCGAAGCGCAGCGGCGCATAGTCCCCGACCGCCGGTCCCGGCTCTTCGTGCTCCCCCACGAGCCGCGTCTTGCCGCAGCCGATCGAGGGAACGTCGAGCAGCAGCCCGAGGTGGCAGGCGACGCCGAAACGCCGCGGATGCGCGAGCCCGTGCCCGTCGAAGACCGCCAGGTCGGGCTTGACGGCCAGCTTCCGGAAGGCGCGCACCAGCGTCGGCCCCTCGCGGAAGGAGAGCAGGCCCGGGATGTAGGGCATCGGGCTCTTGCCCTGCACGTGGGCGACCTCGATCAGCTCGAGGCCCGGCCAGCCGAGAACGACGACGGTGGCGAAGAAAAGGTCGCTGCCCTGGTCGTAGCTGATGTCGGCGCCGGCGATACGGCGGACCTTGCGCACGTCCCCGCGCACCACGATGCGGTCGCGGAGCGCCATCTGCTTGGCGACCGCCGTCCGATAAGTGCGGGGAAATCGGGACATTTGCTCCAAAACATACCGGGGCCCGAACGTAACCGCGCGCCCCGGCCGAACGTTTAAAGGGACGGAACGATGACCCAGATCACGGTTCTCCTTCTCACGCTGGCGCTCACGCAGGCGGCTCTCCGGAGCCGGACGCGCCGTCGTGCCTCCCGCATCCTGCGCCCCGCCGACGAGTGGACCGGCGCCGACGTGCGGTACTGGCTGGCGCTGATCGAGCCCTTCCCGCTCGGCCGCGAGACCCCCGTCGACTAGGCACGTTGGACGTTTGACGTTCGACGTTGGACGTGGCCGCAGGAAGTCCTTCGGAGACTTCGACGAGCGCTGGAACGACCGGATGCTGGTTCGACGTCGAACGTCAAACGTCGAACGTCCAACGTGACCGCTATCCG
Source organism: Planctomycetota bacterium (assembly GCA_039182715.1). Classification (GTDB taxonomy): domain Bacteria; phylum Planctomycetota; class PLA2; order PLA2; family PLA2; genus JBCDBY01. The sequence continues at coordinate 4,056 of JBCDBY010000286.1, read as the reverse complement.
CCGAAGACGCTCAGCTGCACCAGCTGCTTGCCGACGAACAGGCCGTGCGCGACGACGCGACCGCTGTGGGCGACCAGGTTGACCTGGCGCATGCCCTTGGGCACGTCTTCCCAGGCGGTGCGGGCGTCGTCGATGCGCTGCGCGAGCTGCGGCAGCCGCTCGCCGAGCTGGTCCTCGACCGCCTTGCGCGCGCGCGCCGTGCCGCCGTTGGCCGGCTTGAGCTGGATCTTCGGGCCCGCCTCGAGCAGGTACCCCTGCAAGAGCCGCGGCGCGAACTCCATCATGAGCGCATGGCTGGCGAACAGCTCGGCGCCGAGCAGCTCCCCCTGCGCCGACATCACGACGAAGCCGGTCGACCGGCCGTCGCGCGCCAGCGAACGCGTCATGCGCTCGACGGCGGCATCGCGGGCGCGCCGGTTGGCGCGGCTCGCCGCCACGACGTCCTTCGGCCCATAGAGGCGTGCCAACGTGGCCAACACCTTGTCCGAGCGCCCGTTGGCGCCCAGAAGCGCGGCGCGCGTCTTCGGGCCGACGATGAGCGATTCCGGCCGCAGTCCGAAGACGCGCGCCGGATTCGACTGCACCGCCTCGCTGCCCCACACCATGCGCACCAGCTCGGAGGTGCGGATGTAGTTGGAGCCGCTGACGATGCGGACGCGCTTGTAGTCCTTGCTGCGCGGGTTCTCGTCGGTCTCGACCCAGACCTCGCCCATCAGCGTCAGCACCGGCTTGTGGCCGCTTCCGACGCGGACGTAGTACTCGTCCGAGCCGAGGTCGGCGGCCACGACGTCTTCGCCGCCCTTGCTCTCGCGTCGCGTCGGCGCGCGCACCGCTGCGACCATCGTGGCGGGGACCGCGCCCTCCTGCATCTCGAAGCGCACGCCCATCAGCCCGGCGAACTCGGTCCGCTCGGCCTGCACGCCCTTCGTGAGGCCCATGACGAACAGGTTCGCGCGCGCGCCGGTGCGCGTCTCGCGGAACTCCGGCTTGGGCGTCGAGCGGCGGAAGTCCTTACTGATGTCGCGAATCCAGACCAGCGCGTCGGCCGCGCGGCGGCTGCGTGCATAGACGCGCTCGCCGTCGATCTCGACCGGCAGACCGCGCGTCTCGTGGCGGATGGTCTCGCCGAAGAAGTCTTCGGGATAGGTCTTGATGTCGCGCGTGCGCGGCGTCACGTCCGACGCGTCCGGCCGCACGACGAAACTGCCCAGCGGCGCCACGTCGACGCTCACCGTCGGCGCGTCGTCGGCCGACGCGATCGTCAACGTCTCCGGCTCACCGGAGGTCGCCGCGAGGACGCCGACGAGCACGGCGCAGAGCAGCGCCGCCGCGACGGCGGCCGGCTTCTGCCACCAGGAGATGGGCACGATGACCTGTTCGTGCCGACGCTCCGACTCGTAGGCGCGCACGCGCGCCATCACGCGGTCGCGGAACTGCTCGGAGATCCCGTTGCCGGCATCCAGGGACGCGTGTTCTTCGACATCCCACACGCGAAGCGAGTCGCCCAGACGCCGGTACGCGGCAATGTAGCCGCGCAGACGCGGGTCCCGCTTGGCGCTCTCCTCGAGGCGCGACGCGTCGCCATGCGGCAACTCGCCGTCCACATAGGCGGAGATCAACTCACGCAGCTCATCGCTGATCATGACTTCCGGTTTCCTAGCTCTCGATACCCTCGAATAGCGGCGACCGCTTGAGGTGCTTCACCAGGGTCTTGCGGCCCCGATGAATCAATACCTTTACCTCATTGAGGGAAAGACCCAATACCTCCGCGATCTCGCGATACTTCAATTGCTCCAGCTCCCGCAGGACGATGACCTGGCGCTGCGCGTCGGGCAGCCGCCCGATCGCCTCCCGCACCAGCCGTTTCTCTTCGTTCAGCTCCGCTGCCGCCCCGGGCGCGCCCACGTCCTCGCCCACCGGCATTCCGTCCAGCACCGGGTTCTCGAACGACTGGAAGTCGGGGAGCGACTTCCGGTTCATCCGGCGCAGGGTGTCGAGACAGAGGTTGTTGAGCACGGTGTAGAAGTAGGTCTTGAACTTGCCCGCGGGCTTGTACTTGTGCGCGTTGCGGTAGAGCTTGAAGAAGAACTCCTGCGACACGTCCTCCGCGATTTGCCGGTCGCGGAAGATCCGGTAGGCGAAGCGGTACGCCGCCCCCTGGAAGCCTTCGAGAAGTTCCTCGAAGGCCGCCACGTCCCCGGAGGCCATCCGGAGCATGAGGGGTTCGCCGGCGACTGCCATACCTACACACTAGGAAACGCACCCGGCACCCGCTTTGCCCTACTCGGGGGGAAAAGGCTGGCAAACGCCCAAAAACCCCTTGAAGTGTCCCCTCTGGAGGACAGGATGATGTCCACAAACGGCAAGATGAAAGCCCTGATTATCGACGACGAGCAGGCGATCCGGGAAGCGCTCCGCATGACGTTGCGCAGCGCCCGGCTCGAGGCGGTGCTCGCGGAGGACGGCGCGGCCGGTCTCGCGGCCGCCCAGGACCCCCACGTGGGTCTCGTCTTCCTCGACATCAAGATGCCCGGCCGCGACGGCATGGAGATCCTCGCGGAACTCCGGCAGCTGCGTCCCGACCTGCCGGTCGTCATGATTTCCGGCCATGGCACGATCGAGACCGCGGTCAAGGCGACCCAGCAGGGCGCCTTCGACTTCCTCGAGAAGCCGCTCGACCGCGATCGCGTGCTGCTGCTCGCCCGCAACGCCATGCAGACCACCACGCTGGCGCGCGAGAACACCAAGCTGCGCACGCGCGACGCCGCCCCCATCCTCGGGTCGAGCAAGCCGGTGCGCGAGCTGCTCGCCTCGATCGACCGCGTCGCGCCCACGCAGGCGCGTGTGCTGATCACCGGCGAGAACGGCAGCGGCAAGGAGCTGATCGCGCGCCGCCTGCACGATCTCTCCACCCGCGCCGACGGCCCCTTCGTCGACGTGAACTGCGCGGCGATCCCCAAGGACCTGCTCGAAAGCGAGCTGTTCGGGCACGAAAAGGGGTCATTCACCGGCGCGCACAGCCAGAAGAAGGGCAAGTTCGAGCTCGCCCACGGCGGCACGCTCTTCCTCGACGAGGTCGGCGACATGGATCTCGCGGCGCAGGCCAAGGTGCTGCGCGTGCTCGAGCAGAACAAGATCGAGCGCGTCGGCGGGAACGAGCCGATCGAGGTCGACGTGCGCGTGCTCGCCGCGACCAACAAGGACCTCGTCGCCGAGGTGGCCGAAGGCAACTTCCGCGAGGATCTCTACTACCGCCTCAACGTGGTCGAGCTGACCTCGCCCCCGCTGCGCGAACGCCGCGACGACATCGCGCTGCTCGCCGGCTCCTTCCTCGAGGAGGCGACGCGCCGCAACGGCACGCCGCTGCGCGTGCTCGGCTTCGACGCCAACCAGGCGCTGCAACGCGAGGACTGGCCGGGCAACGTGCGCCAGCTGCGCAACGTCATCGAGCATCTCGCGATCCTCTCGCCGAGCGAGGAGATCAGCGAGGCGGACGTGACCAAGGCGGTCGGCGCCAAGACGAGCGCGCTCACCGAGGACCCGTACCGCGGCGTCGCGAGCTTCGAGGAGTTCAAGGACACCGCGGAGCGCGAGTTCCTCGAGCGCCGCCTGCTCGAGAACGGCTGGAACGTGAAGCGCACCGCCGAAATGCTCGGCATGCAGCGATCGAATCTCTACAAGAAGATCGACAAGTACCAGCTCAAGAAACCGACGGCGTGAAGCTGCTTCTCCGTCTGGGCGCGCTGCTGCCCCTCGCGGTCTTCCTCCTGCTTGCCGTGGCGCCGCGGGAGCGCTCGGCGGAGGAGCAGTTCGTCGCCGGCGAGGAGGCGCTCACCTCTCGGCTCAACGACCTGCGCACGCGGACCACGCAGGCGGCGCGCGCGCTCACGGAGACGGTCGAGGGCGAGGCCGCCGCGGACTTCGCGGCGGCGCGCGCGGTGCTCGATCGCGTCGACGGCGCGGCGGTCTACGACGAAGCGGGCGACGCGCGCGTCTGGGCGGGCCGCACCTTCGACGTCACCGAAGAGCTGCCGCGCGACCGGCTGGAACGCGGCG
>JBCDBY010000285.1:0-5992 GCA_039182715.1 Planctomycetota bacterium | reverse complement strand
GGCGCGTGGCGCGCCCCGCCACGCCGGGGCGCCGACGGGGGCGCGTGGGACGGGCCGGCCCCGGCACCGCGCGCCGACTCCGAGGAGGATCCCAAGCGCAAGAAGAGCGGCCGCTACAACCCGCTGCGTCGCAACGGCGGTCGTCCCGGCTTGCCTCCCTCGACGCCGGAACGCTAACGTACGGGCATGCCCGACGCTCCCGAACCGGATCGCATCTGGATCCGCGGCCTCACCTGTCGCACCTACATCGGAGTCGAGGACTGGGAACAGCGTGAGCGCCAGGAGGTGCGCATCGACATCGAGATCGAGACGCGCACCGGACCCGCGGGCGAGACGGATCACATCGACGACACCGTCAATTACCGGACCGTCTCGAAACGCACCCTGGCGCTCGTCGAGGAGAACCGCTTCGCCCTGGTCGAAAAGCTCGCCGAGCAGGTCTGTGGCATGATTCTGCGCGAGTTTCCCGGCGCCGATGCCGTCACGCTCACGGTCGCGAAGCCGGGCGCGCTGCGATTCGCGGACAGCGTCGGCGTGCGCATCGTCCGGCGGCGCTAACGCCGCCGTCGCTAGCGACGGCGGCGGCGCGTCTTCTTGCGCTTGCGCGACTGCAGCGGGTTGGCGACGAGCGGATCGTTGGCATAGGCCTCGAGCAGCGCGACCGCCGCGGCGGGGTCCGGACGGTCCGCCGGATCGTGCGCCAGCAGGCGGTTGACGACCGAATAGGCTCGATCGCGCAGATAGGGACGACGGTCCTTCAGCAGCGGCACGTCGCCGCGCGCGTGCGCTTCGCGCGCCTCCGACGACGGCGCGTCGACCGGCGGTCCACCCGCCAGCATCTGGTAGAGCAGCGCCCCGAGCGCGTAGACGTTGGCCTTCGATCCGACCGTGCCGAGATCCTTGCGCGAGAGCTCCGGCGCACAGTAGAGGCCCGACTGCACGCGCGCGCCCTGGAACGAGGGCGCCTCCGATTGCCGCCGCACGTAGCGGAACGTGAGCAGCTTGGGGTGCGCCGGACGCGGCATGAGGATGTTCTGCGGCCGCACGTTCTTGTAGATCTGCCCGCGTTGCGCGAGGTAGTGGATCGCCTTGGCGATGCCCAGCGCGATGCGCACCGCGCGCAGCTCCTCGATCGGCTCCGCCGACTTCAGCGTCTCCTGCAGCCGCGGCTCCGCCGTCGACTCGGTGACGAACCAGGGGCGTTCGTCCGTTTCGCCGACGTCGAGCGTGAGCAGGAGGTGCGGATCCTCGAGCCCGGTGACCAGCTCGCGTTCCTCGAGGAAGAGACTGCGCGCCGCGTCGTGCCGCGCGAACTCCGCCTTGAGGGCCTTGAGCGTGACGGGGCGATCGAGTCGCGTCTGGACCGCGCGATAGAGCACGCCGGTCTTGTCCTCGGCGTACGCGTCCCCGAGCTCGTAGCCGTCGATCCGGAACGCGCGCGGCTCGTCCAAGGTGCGCCGCTCAGGACTCGCAGGCCGTGCGGTCGAGCGCGTTGATCTTGCCGACGCGGCGCTCGTGCCGTCCGCCCTCGAACGCGGTGGCGAGCCAGAGCTCGAGCAGCTCCCGTGCGTGCCGCTCGTCCATCGTGCGGGCGCCGAGCGCCAGCACGTTGGCATCGTTGTGCTTGCGCGACATCTCGGTCGTGAAGCGATCGTGCACGAGGGCGGCGCGTACGCCGGGCACCTTGTTGGCCGCCATGCTGATGCCGATTCCCGTGCCGCAGACCACGACGCCGCGCTCCGCGTCGCCGGCAACGACCGCTTCGCCCACCGCGGAACCGAACTCCGGGTAGTCCACCGAGCTGGCGTCGGGACAGCCGAGATCGAGCACCTCATGACCCGCCGCGGCGAGGCCGGCCTTCAGGAACTCCTTGAGATCGAAACCCGCGTGGTCGGAGCCGATGGCGATGCGCATGGCCCCCAGTCTATGCAACGTCGGGAACAAGCTCGGTGGCCCGCAGCCGCGCCAGCTCCTCGATCCGCTCGGTCACCTGCCGGAAGACGCGCTTGGACTTCTGGTACGGATCCTCGACGTCGTCGCCGCCGGGATCGAAGAGCTGCAGCGCATCGGGGCGGTCCTGGAAGTAGTCACGCAGCGCGTCCAGGTGGTGGCGGGCCATGACGTAGACCCGGTGGGCGGACCCCAGCATCTCCGGGTCGGAGGCTCGGCCGCGGTGGGCGGTGATGTCGTAGCCCGCGGCGCGCGCCGCCTTTTCCGCCTCGGGCGCCGCCGGTGCGTCGTCCCAGCCGTGCGTACCGCACGACGAGATCTCGAACGCACCGGGCGCGCGTTCGTCCAGCATCACGCGCAGCATCTCCTCGGCGATCGGGCTGCGGCAGATGTTGCCCGTGCAGACCACCAGGATGCGTTCGCGCGCCACGCGTTCGACGTCCTCGGTCGGAATCGCGCCCTCGCGCAGCACCTCGAACCGGTATTCGTCGCAGAGCACGACGGTCGACGCTTCGCCGCCGGGCACGCGCCCCGCGTCGAGGACGAGATCGACGCCGCGCGGGAGCGCGAGCAGCACGCCCGACGCGTTGAGCGCCGCGGGGTGGCCGCTCCGGTTCGCGCTCGTCTGCAGGAGCGGGCCTCCGAACGTGCGCGCGAGCGCGCGGGCCAGCGGCACGGATGAATAGCGCAGCCCGACGGTGACCCCCTCGGGGTCGGGGACGACGAGCGTGAGCGGGCCCGGCCAGAAGGCGTCCGCCAGCCGGGCCGCGGGAGCGGGCAGACCGCTCACCAGCTCCTCCGCATCGCGCCGGCTCCCGACCAGGTGGGCGCACGCTTTCGCGCCCTCGCGCCCCTTCAGGTCGTAGAGCTTCTCGACCGCCTTCGGGTTGCCCGCATCCACGCACAGGCCGTACACCGTTTCGGTCGGAAAGGCCACGATGCCCCCGGCACGCAGAACGGTGGCGGCGACTTCGAGGGACTTGCCGGAGGTCTTCTTCAGGTCGACACGAAACGCGCGCACGTCTCGCAACTATACCGAGCCGTTGCCACGCCGGTAGGAAAGGGGAGTCGTGGGGTAGTCTGAACGGGTTCGCATGGAATTCACCGGCCTTGAACAGGGACTGCTGTTCACCGTGATCGCGGTTTTCGCGGCGGCGAGCGTGCTCTCCGCGGGCGTCGTCTCCGGCGCGCGCCGGGGACGCGGGCTGCGCGGCATGCTGCTCGCCGGCACCGGCGTGTTGACCGCGCTGCTGATCGCGCTTTGGATCCGCGAAGGGCAGATTCCGCTCGTCAATCGGGCGGAGTACACCATCTTCGGTGCCTGGATTCTTGCCGTCGGCGCAGCGCTCGTGGATCGCAGGATCAACCATCCGGCGCTCGTGCTCGTCTCGGCACCGATGGTCTGCCTGCTGTGCCTCTTCGGCTGGCTGATCGCGCTGCGGCCCGGCGACGCCGGCCCCGACACGATTCACCCCGGGGTGTTCGTGCACATCCTGCTGGCGGTCATCGGTCTCGCGGCGTTCACGTTCGCCGCCGGCATCGGGGCCTACTACCTCTGGCAGATCCGGCAGCTCAAGCGCGACCCCGCGAGCGCCCTGCATCAGAAGGTGCTGCCGCTCGAGGTGCTCGACCAGCTCAACTTCGGCGCGGCGGCGGTCGGGTTTCCGCTGCTCATGATGAGCGTCGTGGGTGCCACGTTGTTCTCGTCGCGCGCGCGCGGTGACGTGCGCGGGCTGCTCCTCGATCCGACGGTTCTCGTCACCGTGGGGGGGCTCTTCGTCTACATGATGCTCTTCGGCGCGCGCGGCATCTTCGGCTGGCGCGGTCGCCGGATCGCATGGCTCTCCGTGGCCGGCTTTCTCGTCATCAGTCTCGGCATGCTCGTCGCCGCCTTCTGTACGAGCCCCAACCTCTTCCACAGCACGTGAACCGCTACGCCGTCATCGGGCTCTCCCACAAGAGCGCACCCACGTCCCTGCGCGAACGCCTGCAGGCGGGGGAACTCGCGTCGGCGCTGGAGTCGGCGCGCGGCCTGGCGGAGGAGGTGGTGCTGGTTTCGACCTGCAACCGCTTCGAGCTCTACCTGCACGACCTGCGGGATGAGAACGCCGTCTACGACTGGATGGCGGCGCGCGCGCGCATGGATCGCGACCACATCATCGACCACTCGTTCGTGCGCTACGGCCGCAACGCCTGCAAGCACCTCTTCTTCGTCTCCTCCTCGCTCGACAGCCTGGTCGTGGGGGAGACGCAGATTCGCGGTCAGGTGAAGGAGTCGTATCGGCTGGCGCAGGAGTCCGGGAGCGTGGGCGCCTATCTGCATCGGCTCTTCCAGTCGGCGCTCCGGGTCAGCAAGGAGATCTCCGAGACAACCGGCGTGGGACGCGGGTCGGTTTCGGTGGCGGGCGCGGCGGCGGATCTCGCCGAGCGCATCTTCGGCGAGCTGCACCAGAACCGCGTGCTCGTGCTGGGGGCGGGTGAGACGGCCGAACTGCTGGTGACGCATCTGCAGGGGCGCGGCGTCGACCGGTTCGTGATTCTCAATCGCACGCCGGCGCGCGCCGCGGAGCTGGCCGCGCGCTGCGACGGCGAAAGTGGAGGGCTCGAACGGCTCGTGGCGGAGCTGCCGCACGCCGACATCGTGGCGACCGCGGCCGCCGCGGACGGCAAGCCGCTGCTCGACGTGAAGACGATGCGGAAGGCGATCCGGAGCCGCCGCGGCCGCCCCGTCGTGGCGCTTGACATCGCCGTCCCGCGCGCGATCGATCCGCGCGTCGACCAGATCGATAACGTCTATCGCTACGACATGGACGCCCTCGCCGCCGTGACCAAGGACGCCTTGCGGCACCGGCGCAGCGAGTTCCTCCGCTGCTGCAGCATGATCGACTCCGCCTCGTTGCGGCTCGATGCCGGGGCGCGCGCGGGCGAGGCGGGTCCGACCATCGTCGCCGTCGAGGAGGCCTACCGCGCCACCGCGCGGCAGACGATCGCCGAGCTGGAGCGCAAGCTGGAGTCGCTCACCGGCGAAGAGCGCGAAGTCATGCGCCGTTCCATCAACCGTCTCATCAGCCGCCTGTTGCACCTCCCGAAGCGAGCGTTGCGCAACAGCAACGAGGAGGAACGGGAGATGATGCGCCGCGTCTTCGCGCCGCCCTCCGGCGAGGATCTCGAGCCGTGAGCCGGCGCATCCTCGTCGCGGTGGCGGACGGCGAGGAACGCGAAGCCCTCGCCCGGATGATCGCCGGCGCCGACGTCGATGTCACCGCCGTCGCCTCGCGCGTCGAAGCGCAGGCGGAGCTTGCGGGTTCGCCGTGGGACTACGTGCTGGCCGACCTGCAGTTTCCCGACGGGAGCGTGCTGGAGCTGATGGCGGGCGGCCGCGGAGGCCGCGTGGTCGTGCTGCACGACAGCGACGAGAGCGGTCTCGCGCACGCGCTGCGGCGCGCCGGCGCCTACGCCGCCTGCCGCAAGCCGGTCGACGAAGCGTCGCTGCGCGTGCTGCTGGGACAGGCGGAGGCGGAGGGGGGCGGCCTGCGCGGGATGGTGGGCCGGACGCCGGTCATGGATCGTCTGTTCGACGTCGTGCGGCGGGTCGGCAACAGCCACGCCACGGTCCTGGTGGAAGGGGAGTCCGGCACCGGCAAGGAGCTGGTCGCGCGCGCGCTCCACGCCCACTCGCCGCGCGCCGAAGGGCCCTTCGTCGCCGTCAATTGCGCCGCCCTCTCGGCGGGACTGCTGGAGTCGGAGCTGTTCGGCCACGAGCGCGGTGCGTTCACCGGCGCGCACCGGGCGCGGCGCGGGCGCTTCGAGCTCGCCGACGGCGGCACGCTGCTGCTCGACGAGATCGGGGAGATGGACCCCGCCCTGCAGGCCAAGCTGCTGCGTGCCCTGGAAGAGATGATGCGAGCGGGCCAGTTTCGCGAAGACCTCTACTACCGGCTCAACGTCATTCACATCGCCGTGCCGCCCCTGCGCAAGCGCCCAGAGGACATCGTCCCGCTGGCCGAGCGCCTCCTCGTCGATCGGCGGCGCCGCGACGCCG
>JBCDBY010000284.1:0-6005 GCA_039182715.1 Planctomycetota bacterium | reverse complement strand
CCGGGGCGTCGGGGCCGGCGTGCGCGGCGTAGACGATCGGGTTCTGGCGGATGAGCGGCAGCGCGCCGGCGGGGCCGACGGCGAGCAGGCCGAAGCCGTCGGCGTCGCGCGCCAGCTTGCCGAGCAGGCCGGTCGCGATCACGAGGATCTCCGCGCCCTCCGGAAGCGAGGCGGTGAAGGCCGTCACGCGGGTATCGTCGAGTTCGGTGCGAATCGCGAGCTGCAGGTCGACGCCGGCCGGGAGCGCGACGCCGGTATCGTCGGTCGACTGGAATCGGGCGAGATTCTGGATCTCGGAGTCGTTCGGGTTGACGGCGTCATCGCCGACATCGACTTTCACGGCCGGCGCGTCGGCACCGGCGTGGATGACGCGCACGATCGCCTGGCCGGCGCCGGGCGCATCGAAGTCCTCGAAGATGGTGAGCAGGCGGAAACCGTCGTCCACGCCGCCACCGACGAGGCCCGCCGCGACGACCGTAAGGGTCTGCGTATTGGCGCTCAGGTCAATGCGGTTCTGTTCGAAGACCGGAATCGAGGTCGGGTCGGCACCCGCCGCGCGGATGGCGACGTTGTAGGTGCCTTGCGGCACATCCAGGAAGGTGGATGCGTCGCCGTAGGCCACGTTCCGCAGAACGGTCTCGGCCGCGCCGCTGATGTAGATGTCCACGTTGCCGGCATCGGCCGAAGCGTGCACCGCGCGCAGCTGGAACGTGGGTGTCGAGTCGTTATTGCTGCCGCTGCTGCCGCCGCAGGCGACGAGTGCGGCGCCGAGCAGAGCAACGGAGAAGAGTTTTCGAAGCATGATGTCCTCCAGGGGAGAGTGAGAATTCGTTTGGGTCGTTGGGCTTTACGGCCCGCGCTGCGACCCGGATGCAGGGTGTTTTGCCGATTTTGCTTCGTGCGGTCGATCGTGTCGGATCGCGTCACGAAGCGGCGACAGAACGGTTACCCGGTGACGATGTAAGCGTGTGGTTGGGGTCGTACGTTCACGCTCTCGATGCGGTCATCGAACGAATGGGGCCTCTCTACCTGTGGGGGTACGGCGCGAGCGACACGATCGGATTCGTCACGCGGCATTTCCGGGTGAGGCAGGTGCTCGTGTTCACCGGCCCGAAGCCGCGCGCGCTCACCTTCTGGATCGCGCTGGGAGTCTCGCTGGGGGACGCCTGCGGCAAGTCTCTGTCTATGAATGGAATATTTACAGGCTTCCGTTCGCGTCCATCCCGGCGATCGGGCGCGGCGGCGCGCACCACCGCGCAGCCCTGCCGATGGCATCTTCCAGGAGCTCATCCTGCTCATGGGGCCGGCCGGCCTGCTGCGGGTCCTGCTCGCCCGGCGCGGCCCTTGCGTGCAGGCGGCACTTCCCGGTCCCGGGGCCGTCGCTACGAGCAGCGCACCCGCACGCGCTTGTCCTCGAGCTCTTCCGCCCGGAGCTTCGGCACATCGAAGCGCGCGAGCACTTCGAGATTGGTGCGCGCATGACGGCTGAGCGGACCGGTGACGAACGAGCCGCCGCCGGCCAGCACCATCGGCAGCATGAGCTGGTCGGCGAGGTGCGGACCGACGGGCGCGTCGTGCTTCAGGTACTGGCGCACCTGCTGGCCGAGCTGGCGCGCCACCGACTCCGCGTTCACGCCCCGCTCGCCGAAGGTGCAGAAGACCTCGCGCACGTGTTCGCTACCGAACGACGCGATCGCGATGTTGCCGGGGCCGGTCACATCGGTGAGTTCGACGACCTCGACCTCGCGCTCGCTCCAGCCGAGCCGCGCGCGCACCACCTTCGCCTCGCGCTGCGCGATGCTCCGCGGCAGGTTCGCCACGACCAGGCGCGCGGTGCGCGACCGCGTTTCGCCGCGCTCCTCCAGCTGCAGAGACGTCCACTGCCTCACCGGCTCGATGCGCGCGGTGAATACGCCGCCCCCCGCCGGAGCGAACCCGTAGCGCTCCAGCGAGAGATCGACCTTCGCACCCATGCGCGCGAGCAGCGGCGTCAGCGCCTCGGACAGAAAGTCGAACGGCGGGCTCCACGGGTTGTGTGTCCCGCCTTCGAGCCGCACCGTGGAGGGCCCGTCGGCGAGCAGCAGCGCCGGGAGCACCGTCTGGAACACCAGCGTGGTGCTGCCCGCGGTGCCGACGCGAAAGTCGTAGTCGCCCGCGCGTACGGCGCCCGGGTGAAACTCGAGCGTCGTGTCGCCGATCGCGCCATCGACGAGACCGCCGCCCGAGATCTCGACGGCGGCGAGCAGCGCGGTGCGGTGCTGGCGCATCACGCCCGGCTTGCGTCGGCCGGCGCGGATGTTCTCGATCCGCACCGGCGTCTGCGTCACCAGCGCGAGGGCGACGGCGCTGCGCAGGATCTGGCCGCCGCCCTCGCCGAGTGCTCCGTCGATCTCAATCATCGGCGGGCGCTCCGTCCTTGATCACGAAGCGCGCGCGCAGGCGGGCGACCGGCTTGGCGAGTCCGGCCAGCTCCACCGAGCGGAGCACCTCGTTGAAGTCCTTGTACGCGTCCGGCGCCTCGTCGAGCGGATAGCGTCGCGCGTTGTGCAGGATGTCGTGGCGATCGAGCTCCTCGTCCACGCGGCCCTGGTCGAGCGATCGCTTCGCCGCCTTGCGGCCGAGGCTACGCCCCGCACCATGGTTGACGCTATACGAGCTCAGCTTCGCGCCTTCCTCCGCCGCCATGACCATCGAGCCGTCGCGCGGGTTGCCCGGCAGCAGGATCGGGTGGCCGGTGTCGGCGAAGGGCGTGTCGGCGAGAGCCGGGTGGCCGGCCGGGAACGCACGCGTGGCGCCCTTGCGGTGGACCCACGCGCCGTCCTCGGGACGCGCGATGTTGTGCGAGATGAAGTAGACGAGGTCGCCGTGGACGCCGGGAAAGACCTCCTGGAACGCCTCCAGCACGAGCGCGTTGATGAGCATGTGGTTCACCGTCGCGAAGTTCGCGCCGAGCGCCATGTCGTCCAGGTAGGCGTCGGCGTCCGGCGTGCCGAGCTCCGCGTAGACCAGCTGGCGGTCGCCCCGCCGGCAGCTCCCGGCCGTCGTTTTCCATCGACGCCTGCATCGCGCGGAACTGGCCCTGCGCCAGGTCGTGGCCGAAGCCGCGGGAACCGCAGTGCGACAGGAACGCGACGTGGCCCGCGTGCATGCCGAAGACCTTCGCCTTCGCCTCGTCGAGCACGTCGACCGCCTCGGCCTCGCCGAAGTGGTTGCCGCCCCCGTACGAACCGAGCTGTGAGAACTTGTCGCGCAGGCGCGTGTAGCGGCCCTCGCGATCGAGCACCTCGAGGCGTGTCGCGAGCGCGTCGCTCGTCCCGTCGTGGCCGCCGTGCGCGGCGTCCTCGCAGCGCTGCGCCCAGTGAGGCGGAATGCCGAAGATCGAGCAGACCTCTTCCGAGGCGCCCTGGACCACGGCGGCACGTCCCGCCTCGGCGCCGAAACGACGCGCCTTCTTGGCGTGCCGCTGCCCGCGGCCGGCGCCCGTCGGCGTGCGCTCGGTGATCGCGCGGATGAGCGCGCGACGCGTGCGCTTGTCCTGGATCTCCTCCTCCGGCAGGTCGAGCTGCAGCAGGCTCATCGAGCACTTGATGTCGACGCCGACCGGGCCCGGATAGACGTGCGTCGGAGAGACGAGCACCGAGCCGACCGGCGCGCCGTAACCGCGGTGCGCATCGGGGTTCAGAATGAGGTCGGTGACGCCCGGCGCCTCGCGCGAATTGCGCGCCTGGCGATAGGTCTCGCTGCAGAAGGTCTCGCGGATCTTGTTCGTGCCGATCACGGTGATCGGCGTCGCCGCGTCGGTGGCGAGTTCGGCCGTCGCGCGGCCGGTGATCTTCAGGTCGTGGCTCATGGAAGGTCTCCATTATCCGTCTGTGGGCGTCGGTCCATGGGGCGGGCCCCGACTCGTGTGGGCCCGCCCCCGGCTGGGAGTTCCGGCATCAAGCCGGAGATGATGGGTCGGACGAGGCGGCAAGGGCTTGGTGAGACGGCACATGTCTGAAATGGAGTCCCACCGGCATCCGCGACATCCGGTTGTGTTTTCAGGAAGGGGCCGGCGACGAAGGGAAGCGAGAGCTTCTTTGTGCTCTACCCGGTTGAGCTACCGCCCTGCGTGGGGCGGGCAGGATTCGAACCTGCAACCTCAAAGTCATGTAGTCCCGCGGGCATTCGCCGGCCCGGTATTCAGATGTCAATGCTTTCGATGCGACGGACCCAGTGGCCTTCGTTGAGTTCCCCGCGCGCGAACGCGGTGATGATCTCGAAGACGCGGTCGGAGAATCCGCCGACGTTCAGAATGTCCGGACGCTCGTAGGCCTGCGTCGTGTCGTTGGGCACGACGTCGAGGCAGACGAGACGCGCGTTGCGGTTGCGGCGCTTGTACTGCTGCCACTCCGCCATCAGCTCGGTTCGGCCCGGCCGGTGCGAGTCGATCCACGACTCGTTGTCCGACACCAGCACGACCAGGTCGCCCACCGCGTTCCTGCGGTTGAGCTTCGCCATCGGAGCGGAGCAGTTCGTCCCGCCGCCGCCGATCCCGCCGAGCTTCGCCGCGTTGGTCGCGATCGTATCGCGCGCATCGAGGCGCACCTCGCGCACGTCCCAGTCGAACGGCAGCACCGTCGCCTGCGGGTTGGCGCGCAGGAACGACGCCGCCACCAGCGCAGCGACGTCGACGCAACGCACCTTCGACGAGGCCGAGCCGCGCGCACCGCTGACCGACCAGTGCATCGACCCCGATACGTCGGGGCAGACGTACACCGGACCCTCGATCACCGGCACGTTCGACATGACGCGATCGAGCACGTCGTGCAGCGCATCGACGATGACGCGCGGCATCTCCGCCGCCGTGTAGTGCAGCGCCGTCATGACCTGGTACGGCATCGCCTTCGCGCGACGGAACGAGTCCTCGTCGCGCAGACGCGCCGCCACCTCGTCGGCCACGCCCGGCACGTTGAAGACGCCGTGACGCAGAAGCGTGTTGAGGTTGATGCGCAGCGCCGTCCACGGCAGGGAGCGCGCGATCGCCACCCAGTGCTCGCGGCCCAGCGGCAGCGAGGTGAGCTTGGCGAACGGCACCGCCGGCGCGGGACCGGTCGGGTCGAGCTTGAACGCCTCGTACGCTCGTACGACCTCCGGCAGCATCGCCGTGTCGTGGTCGCGTCCGATCAGATAGCCAAAGAGCGCCTCGCGACGGGCGTCGGCCGGTCGCGGGTGGATCATGCGAACGATGTCGCCGAGCGAGGGCCGGTTGCCCACGTCGCCGAAAAAGAGCTGCTCGTCCGTGCGGCGCGCGAGCCATCGGCGCACGACGCGCTTCGGCAGCGAACCGAAGGAGCGACGGCCGGTGACGCCCGAGCGCAGGATCTGCACGAAGGTGCGGAGCATCTTCGTGTTGTCCACGACGCGGTCGAACACCTGCTCGAAGAGCGCCGTGTCGCGGCCCGCCAGAACTGCCAGCAGCAGCGCCGGCGCGTCCTTCATCGACGAATGCTCACGGGCGTGTACCGCCACGCGTGCCACGAACGACGGCTCGCACATGTGCGCCAGCTCCAGCAGCGTTTCCAGCTGCGCCTCGGCCGAGGCGTAGAAGGTCTGATGCAGGCAGCCGGTGGCCGCGTACTGCGCCAGCGCATGCTCGGCGCTGAGCGCGTAGGCGGGGGCGCCTTCGCTGTTGCCGGTGATGCGGCCGGTGAAGAGACCGCGGAAGAGGGTTCGGTTCGCCATCGTGCTGCTCCTTTCGGCAGGGAGCTAGAACACGTGGCGTGCCACGAGGTTCAGAAGGTCCGAGAAATTCTCAAGTTGTTGATTGGTAGGGGTTTACGCGTCCTTCGGCCCTGAACCTTGATGATCTGATCAGATAGGGCATATCTTATTGGATATGAAAACGGTCGCGATCGGCTTCCTCGGCTCCAAGCTGGACGCGGGCCGGCCCGGGAAACGCTGGGAAATGTGGCGGCCCTCGGTCGCCCTCTGTCAGCACGAGGATCTGCTCGTCGACCGGCTGG
>JBCDBY010000283.1:0-6020 GCA_039182715.1 Planctomycetota bacterium | reverse complement strand
GGATGACGACCGGATTGCCCCAGCCGTCGAGTGGCGCCAGATCGGCAGGGCTCTGTCCCTCTTCCCCGAACGTATCGGTGAAAGTTCCGTCGATCTCGTAGGGCGTCGCGGTGACCGTGCTCAGCCAATCGCCCCGCCAACCGATTCGGGACACCGGATCGTAGGCCGCGAGTCCCGCGGGCGTCTTGAAGAGAAACGCCAGTTGCGGGTGGTCGACACGCCCGCCCGCGATGTCGGCGTCGCTCGGCCAGGGTAGGCCCGAGCCTTCGCCGATCAGATCGTTGGTCCCATCGGCTCCTCCCGGGTCACGCGCGAAGCGCATCGACTCGGCGTAACCGCCGGGGCCGTCGATCGCCTCGGCGACGCGCGCCAGCGTTGCCCGCGTTGCATCCTCGCTGGCCTGCGCCCCCACGTTGCCGAAGAGCGGCACGATCAAGCCGCCCAGCGCAACCAGCACGACCAGGACGACGACCAGCTCGATCAGCGTCAATCCTGCCCCCATGCGGAGCGAGCGCGATGTCGGAGCGTCCGCGCGCGAGGGCTGCACTGGGTTTCGATCTCTCATGGTTGCGTGCCGATCAAAAAGCAAAGCCGAGGCCGCGGTTGCCCGCGGCCTCGGTAGATAGGTTCAGAATCGCGGCCGCCGAGGCCATGCTTCGCGAGCGAAGCGGTGTCACACGGTGACGCGGTTCAGTCCCGATTCCGACGTGGCAGGAACGGTTACTCCTGCACCTCATCCCAGTGGATGGCGATGTGGTTGTCGGCGGTCTCGAAGGCGTCGTCGCCGGTCAGGTTGTAGCTGACCATCTGGAACGAGGCCGCACCGTCACCGGTGATGGCCGGGTCATCCTCGAGGAGGAAGATCGCGCCGAAGCGGGAGTAGACCTCGTTCGGGTACGCACCGGGCGTGTCGCCGAAGTGGACCGGCGGCTCCGGGGTGATCGTTCCGATCTGCGTCCAGCTCTTGTCGATACCGAGCCAGACATACTTCTGGTTGGCGCCGGCCGCGGGGAGGCTGAGGCCGTCCACCTGTTCGATAGTCAGGGTGATGATGGGGACCGTGTCGTCGAGCGGCACGCCCGTCAGACCGTTGTTGAACGTGACGTCATAGCCATCCACCAGCGTGGGGTCGCCATGGTTGAACACGTTGTTGATGCCGAGGTCGTTCAGAGCAGCAGCCTCGTCGGCCGTGAGGACGGCCGCGGCGAGGGTGACGACGGTGGTCGGGTCTCCATCCGTGTTGGCGAGGCCAACCACGGCGTTCACGGGATTGGGCGCATCGGCGCCGGCACCGAAGACGCCGGTCGTCCAGCCGTCGCCGAAGTCGCCGCTGGTCGCCTGGGCGAAGATCAGCGCCTTGCTGATCTCGGGAATGTTGGTCGCGCAGGTCGCGACGTGCGAACGCGTGAGCGCGTTGCCGATGATCGGCACGAGCAGGCTGCCGAGCGCGACCAGAATGGTCAGCACGACGACGAGCTCGATGAGCGTGAGGCCGCGGCGGTTGCCACGGTCATGAGAAGAAGTGCTACGCATGTGTAGGGAGTCCATCCATGTTTCGCGGCCGAATCCGACCTTCGAGGCTCTTGGCCCTTATGCCCTCCCACAGACCACCTGGGGATCCGGGGCATTGAAGCGTCGCAGCGACCGTGAAGAGTGTGGACTATAGGGAGTTGAGAATCAACATCAAGAGTTTGGGCCGACTAACAATCAATAAAAAATCCCTCTATGGGCGGAATTCTCGCACGGTTTCGAGCAGCGGGGTGGAACGGCAATCGCAGTCGTCGCAACGACACGTGTCGGGCCCCGGCTCTACACGCCCAGCTTGCGCACCAGACTCATCACGGCATCGGCGATCGCGTAGGTCGGCGCCGAGATCGCTCGAAGAAGGCCGCGAAGCTCCGTGTCGGCGTCGACCTTCGCGTCGAGCTCCGCACGGATGTCCATCGCGCGCGCGTGCCCGAGCGCGGCGCCGAGCACGTTCCTTTCGAGACTGCTCAGGGTTCCCTCTTCGGAACGGGACTGCCGCACCAACGCCTCGAGTGTCTCGGACGGGACCGCGATCAACCGGTGCATCGCTCGCACGGCGGCGGCCAGGGAAACACGCTCCGGCCGTTGTTCGCGCACCCGGCCGCCGATGCGATGCATGAGCCAGGGTCCAGCGAGGACGAGTTCTTCCGCAATGGCGGCGAGCGGACTGCCCGACGGAACCAACGTCGCGCGTCGTCGAGACGCCTGGACGATGTGGTCCCAGCTGCGACGCAGGGAGGGCGGCGTCTTGAACGCGTCGATGCGGCTGCCTTCCCACCCCCGCACCACCAGCGTGAGGGCGTCGACGTCGGGGTGCGCCCCAAGCACGTTGTAGAGGTTTCCGCACACGGTCCGGAGCAGCTCCCAGTTCGGACGATGGCGGCGCAGCAGAAGGTTGGCTGCCAGGATGCCGAGCATGGGCGCCTCGAACTTGCCGTGGAGCAGCTTCTGCATCACGTTGCGCGAAACGACGTCGCGCCCCTGTGCCAGCGCCTGACGCGCGAGTTCGCACACGCGCACGCGCTCGTCGCCCGGATCGAATCCGCGGTGTGCTTCCGCCATGAGAACTGACGCCGTGCGCAGGGACGGCGCGCGCACCGGCTCGCCCTCGCGCCAGAAGTCCTCCATCGCGAAGAAGACCTGCGTCTGCCAGCCCGGCGACGCCGTCACGAAGATCTCGTACTCCCCGAGCGGCGGCGACTGCACGCGCAATGCGTAGGTTCCCGGATCGAGCTCAAGGTGGAGCGAGGCCCAACGACCGTGCAGGTTCTCCACGCCCTCGCCGAGCGTCGCGATCTCGCTGCCGTCGAGGCGGTGCACGGTCAGGCCCGGCACAATGAAGTCGCGATCCTCCCGCACCTCGCGGACGAAGAGATAGAGCCGTCCGCCCGCGTCCCGGGCCAGCGGCGCCGTGCGCGACACGTCGTACGCCGGACCCTGTTGGTACTCGTGGGTCGTCTCCGTCTCGACCAGCGGAACGGCCGACCGGAACTGGATCGGCGGTCCGTCCACCACGACGGATGATCCGGGCTTGGTCGCGTCGACGAGCTGGTCGTGCTGCGCGGCACCCGAACGGAAGCGAACCTTGTACAGCCCCGGCTCGACCTGCTCCTCGAGATCGCCGAGTCCGATGGCAACACGCTTGAGCCCGGCGTCCATCACGAAGATCTCCGTGCCTTCGTCGGCCGCACGGATGCGCAGGGTCGCCGGCTCAGAACGCGATCGCGCCGTCATGGGGAACCTCGATGAGATGGGAAGCGTCCGTGCCATCGACGTAGACCTTGTAGAGGCCCGGAGCCAGCGGCACGGTCAACGCCGGACCGTCGATCGCAAATCGACCCGACAGCGTCCGGTCGCCGAACTCGACGACGAGCTCATGGCCGACGTACGCATCGGGAAACGTGAACGCGACGTCGATACCCGACTGCGCGCGGTGCACGAAGAAGACGTCCTTGTCCTCGTCGGCCGCGATGTCGGGCGGCGCGATCGCCACGTCGCCCGCGATCGCCGCGATCCGGTTGTGGATGTGGCGCTTGATGGCGGTGCCGTTGACCCGCCCCGCCTGATTGGGACGCGCCGACTCGAGCGCGTCGAGAAACGCCATGGTGAAGATGCCCTGCACCGTACCGCCGTTGAACGCGCGCTCGCGCGCCACGTGGTTGAACGACGCCCCATAGCCGCGGAAGTACTTCACGCGGCTCGCGCGCGGATGCGGCTGGACCGCGGGCAGCGGAGGACTTCCGATCTCATGCAGGGGATTGGTGGTGCGGCACGCGTCCATGACCAGGATCAGCTCCCGGAACGCGTAGGTGCGCCGAAAGAACTCGGCGTACTTCTCGACCGCGAGATGGACCGGGAACAGCGCCTCCGCGTTGGCCGCCAGCAGCGCCGCCGAGTCGATGTCGTCGGAATCCGCGAAGCCGTGCCCCGCCACGAAGATGAAGAGCCGGCCGTCGACGTGATTCTGCAGCGCCGCCTCCTTCACGAGCGGACGAAAGAGATCGTCGAGCTCCGCCACCACGGGATGCGCGTCGTCGACACCGGTCGGCGCCGGGAAGTCGTCGGTCAACAGCATGCGCACCGCGCCGGGCGTAAGTCCCCCACCGTCCGGCCGCACCAGCCAGTCGCGGAACCGTCGTGCGTCGTGACAGGGCCCCTGCAGGCTCCGCAGCCCCGGATAGGCGCTGATCCCGACGACGACGGCGCGGTCGCTCATATCCCGAATCCGTGGCGAATCAGATGCTGCATGCTGGCCCGCGTCTTCTCGTCCTCGTCGAAGTCGCCGTGCTTCAACGCGGCGGATTCGAGGCCGGGTGTCCCGGTCGACACGGACCAGACGATGCCGTGCTCGACGTCGTCCATGTGTCGGCGGAACAGCTCGACGCTCGGAAACGCGTCGGAGGGGTAGGCGTCTTCGTCGAAGTAGCGCTGCATCCCGATCAGCGGCATATCCACCTCATCCTCCACGACGCCCGAGACGAAGTAGAGCAGCGAGTGCGGATAGAGCACCGGCACGAGCCGATCGTTGCGCTCGTTCTCATCGGTCATGGTGAACATGCGGAGCCCGGCGATGCGATCCATGTTGCCGGTGATGCGCTCGGAGCTGAGCCGGAAGGTCGACGCCGGCGCGAGCAGCACGACGTCGAACTTCATCGAATCGGGCAGTCGCTGCCGGGCCGCCTCGAGGAAGTGCGCGATGAAGACGGCACCGGTGCTGTGCCCCACCAGTGTCACGCGCGGCGTTGCGCCCGCCTGCAGACGCTCGGCCAGCACGCTGAGGATCGCGGTGCCCCCATAGAGCTCCGCGTCCGCCTTGAAGTGGTCGGCGGTGTCCTCCTTCATCGTGGACCAGATGTAGCCGCCGATGTTCGACACGTACGCGGCGCGCAGGATCTCCTCGACGATCGTCGCGTGGAACCCGTGGTCGCGGCCCGCGAGGTAGCGGTGGATGACGCGCGCCGCGACCTTCACCACCGCCTTGGCGACCTTCCAGATCGTCATGATGCCGCGCGCGCCGGGCGCGTCGCGCTCCAGCAGCGCGTCGATCGCGTCCGGATCCATGAGCGTCTTGGTGGACCCCACCACCGGCGCGTCCGCCGAACGGCTCGCCACCTCCTGCGCGATCTCCGCCTCGCTGCGGAGCGACGCGGAGACCTCCGCCGTCGCCTGCGCGAGCACGGGGTCCGTGGCCAGCTCCTGCTCCAGCGCGAGGATCTCCGCATCGGTGAGCTCGGTCATCCCCGCTTGCGGAACCGGCTCGGTCGGCATGCGCGCGAGGTCGCCCAGATCGAGCGCCTGATCCACCGCTGCCTCTTCCGCGGTGACGTCGACGGCCGGGACCGTGCCCGCCGCGCGTCCCCCATCGTCCTGCGCGAACTTGCGCATGACGATCGCCCGCACGCGCTTGAGCACGAGCCGGAAGAAGAGCTCGTTGCCGACCTTCTCGAGGTTGTTGCGAATCGTCTCCAGCAGTCCCGACTCCCAGACCGGGAAGATCGGATAGGCGCCGGCCGCCTCGTAGACCGGTTCGAGCGCCGCGGCCGTTGCGCGCCCGCTCGCCTCGCTCACCAGGCCGCCGTGGAAGTGCAGCACCAGGTGCCCGTGCTCGACTCCCTCCTCGACCATCTGCTTGACCGAGGTAAACGGCGTGTCCGCCGCCAGCTTCCCGTTCTCGGTATGGATGACGTGATCGCTCATCGCGCTCCCCTTTTCACTACAGCCACGATCTCACCTCATCCCGCTCGCGCGGGATGTCTGGCCGTCATCCGCAGGAAGTGTAGAGCCGCCCTTCCGGGGTGGCAATGCGGAAGATCCGGGGCCAGGCGATAAGCCGGGTTCTGTCGTGGGCGAGCATTTGTCTGGGACGGCGGTTGCCCGCCGCCTCCAACGGCCTGCCGGAAGGTCGATGGGACGGGCCGCCCCTCGCTTCGCATCGGCCTTTCACCGGGTGGGGTTTGCCGTGCCGGGGATGTCGCCATCGCCCGCGGTGGTCT
>JBCDBY010000282.1:0-6089 GCA_039182715.1 Planctomycetota bacterium | reverse complement strand
CCCGCTCGACGCCCAACGGCAGGTCGAGGATCCGGCCCTGAAGGGTTCCGGTCGGGAGCGGCTGTCGATGCTCGAGCCAGAGCGCGGGACCGAGCACGCAGGCGAGAGCGAGGAGGACGATGCCGACACGGACCGGGACACGCACGTTCTCCAACCTAAACGGCGGCGACGCCGGTTTTGCGGCCCTACTCGGTGGACGGCTTCCCACGCGCGCGCTTGGTCTCGCCGCGCTTGCGCTTGTCCGCCAGCCTTCGCTCCTTCGAGGCGCGCGTCGGCTTCGTCTTCTTGCGCACCTTCTTCGGGCGGTTCAGGATCGCCAGCTTGCGCCGCAACCGCTCGAACGCCATTTCGAGGTTCTGACGCCGCGTGCGGCGCTCCGTCGCGGTGACGACGATACCCGACGGCACGTGCCGCAGGCGCACACCGGTCTCGGTCTTGTTGCGGTGCTGCCCGCCGGGGCCGCCTGCCCGCAGGAAGGTGATGACGACGTCTCTCTGGTTCACGTCCACGCCCCCTTCCGATTCGCGCGTGCGCGCCCCAACCCGCGCGCCCCAACCCGCGCGCATTGAACTCTGCGCCTTTACTCGACGCGAGAGTCGAACAGCGCGAGGAAGTCCTCATTGCTGCTCGTCTTGTGCAGGCGGTCCAGCAGCAGCTCGCCGCCCTCGACGGGCTTGAGCTTGGTGATGACCTTGCGGAGTGCCCACATGCGCTTGAGCTTCTGCTCGTCGACCAGCTTCTCTTCCTTGCGCGTGCCGCTCGACGTGACGTCGATCGCGGGCCAGATGCGGCGGTCCGCCATGTCGCGGTTCAGCACCAGCTCCATGTTGCCGGTGCCCTTGAACTCCTCGAAGATGACCTGGTCCATGCGGCTGCCGGTATCCACCAGCGCCGTCGCGATCATCGTCAGCGAGCCGTCGTTCTCGATGTTGCGCGCCGCGCCGAAGTGCGCCTTGGGCTTCTCCAGCACCTTCGCATCCAGACCGCCGCTCAACGTGCGGCCCGATCCGCGCGCCTCGATGTTGTAGGCGCGACCGAGGCGCGTCAGCGAGTCGATCAGCACCACCACGTCCTTGCCCATCTCGCACAGGCGCTTGGCGCGTGCGGTGACGAGTTCGGTCATCGCGACGTGGTTCGCGGCCGGCATGTCGTTGGTGCTCGCGAACACCTCGCCGTTGACGGCGCGCTTCATGTCGGTCGCCTCCTCGGGACGCTCGTCCACGAGGCAGACCAGCAGGTGCACGTCGGGATGGAACTGCGCCATCGCCTGCGCCATCTTCTGCAGGATGACGGTCTTGCCGGTGCGCGGCGGCGCCACGATGAGTGCGCGCTGTCCCATGCCGATCGGCGTGACCAGGTCGATGACGCGCAGCGTCACGTCCTGCAGATCCTCGCCGCACAGCTGGAACGGCTGCTCGGGGTCGATGACCGTCAGCTCGGAAAAGTGCGTGATGTCCGCCGCTTCCTCCGGATCGAGGCCCTCGACCTTGTCGATCGTGGCGACCATCGGCGCGGGGCCGCGCATCGTCTTGCCGACATGGCCCTCGACGTACTGCCCCTCGCGCAGGCCGAATTCGCTCACGACCCGCTGATGCACGAAGGGATCGGCCTCCTGGATCTGGCAGTCCCGCTTGGGATTGCGCAGGAATCCATGGCCCTCGCGCGCGATCGCGAGGATGCCGCTGACCGGCTTGACCGGCGTCGTGTCCAGCTTCGCGCCCCGGCCCCGACGGCGGCGACGACGCCGACGCGAGGTGCGGGACTGCCCGGTGGGTTGCCCACTCATCGGAACTCCTCTCGGGCCCTGGACGATTCCACTGGCCCGAAATCCTGTGGGAGCCCCCCGAGGGGCTCCGGGTCGCCAGCCCTCTGTCATCCACTCCGTGTCCAGCCCTATCGCTTTCCCGAAATTCTGGACGCGGTCGAGTTTGGGTGGGCGCCTGCGCGCTCCCGTTTTCGGGGAACGATGCGGCACGCCGGAGTCGCGGCTGACGACGCTTACTCCATCGACAAGATAAGGCCCAAAACCTTATGCGGCAAGGATTTCCGGATCGGGACGAGGCGCCCCCGCATCGCCCGGCCCCTTTCTTGGCCCCCCGGAGCGGGCCTCCTACACTGTTCCGATTCCCGTGAACCTGGGACCAAAAAACCATGTCGACCACCCCTGAAATGGCCTTCTCGGTGGAGCCCGCGGGCCCCTGCCGGAAGAAGGTCAGCGTCTCCATCCCCTCCGAACTCGTCACCGAAGAGTTCGACAAGACCTACAAGAACCTCATCAAGTCGGTGCCGCTGCAGGGCTTCCGCCCCGGCAAGGCGCCGCGCCGGCTTGTCGAGAAGCGCTACGGCGACCAGGTCCAGCTCGAGGTCAAGCAGACGCTGCTCGACAGCGCGTACGAGCGCGCGCTGAAGGACAACGATCTCGATCCGATCGCCGCGCCGCAGATCGACAACGTCGCCGAGCTCGAGGTGAAGCCGTCCGAGGCGGTCTCCTTCGAGTTCACGGTTACGGTCAAGCCCGAGTTCGAGCTGCCCGACATCAAGGCGATCGAGGTCAGCGTGAAGCCGGCCACCGTCACCGACGAGCAGATCGACGAGCAGGTTCGCGACCTGCAGCGCCGTCGCGCGACGCACCGTCCCAGCGAGGATCCGATCGCCGAGGGCGACTTCGTCACGCTCGACGCCAAGGGGACCGCCGACGGCGAGGAGATCTTCCATTCGGAGGATCTCGTCTACGAGGTCGGCACCAAGTTCCTCGGCGGTCTCGTCACCGACGACCTCGACGCCTCGCTGTCGGGCAAGGAGGCGGGCGCCGAGGTGACCGGCAACGCCTACGCGTCGCCGCACGAGCCCAATCACCCGCTCGCGGGCATGGCCGTCGAAGTCTCCGCCAAGGTGGTCGACGTGAAGCGTCCCGAGCTGCCCGAGGTCGACGAGGAGTTCGCCAAGGCGTTCGACTTCGATTCCGTCGAGGAGCTGCGCGAGACGGTCTCCAAGGACGTGCAGTCGCGCCTCGAGCGCGAGCGCGACAAGGAGATCGAGAACCTCGCGCTCGAGCAGCTCATCGAGAAGAGCGAGTTCGAGCTCCCGGAGGACCTCATCGCGCAGGAAACCGACGAACTGGCCGCCCGCGCCGCCTACGCGCTGCAGCAGGAGGGCAAGTCGGAGGAGGAGATCGCGCAGAAGGTCGCCGAGATGAAGGCCGCCCGTGCCGAGGAGTCGGCCGCCGAGCTGCGCCGCTTCTTCGTGCTCGACAAGATCGTCGACAAGGAGCGCGTCCTCGTCACGGAAACCGAGGTCAAGTCGGCCGTGTCGATGATCGCCGCCTACAATCAGAAGCAGCCCGAGGAGATGTACGCCGAACTGCGCGACTCGGGCCGCCTCGGAACCCTGCGCAACCAGCTGCGGGAGACCAAGGCGCGCGAGAAGCTGCGCAAGAAGGTCACCGTTAAGGACGCCTAAAAAGGACTACCCACGCATGGATCGCCAGAACGAGCAGGCCGTCTTCGTCCCCACCGTCATCGAGCGCACGGGACGCGGCGAGCGCGCCTACGACATCTACTCGCGGCTCCTCGAGGACCGCATCATCTTCGTCGGCACCCCGATCAACGACACGGTGGCGAACATCGTCATCGCCCAGCTCCTGTTCCTCCAGAAGGAGAACAAGAAGCAGGACATCAGCCTCTACATCAACTCGCCGGGCGGCTACATCAGCGACGGCATGGCGATCTACGACACGATGCAGTTCGTGCAGTGCGACATCGCCACCTACTGCATCGGCCAGGCGATGTCGATGGGCGCCCTGCTGCTCACGGCCGGCACGAAGGGCAAGCGTTTCATCCTGCCCCACGGCCGCGTCATGCTGCACCAGCCGAGCGGCGGCGTCGGCGGCACCGCGGCGGACATCGAGCGTCACGCCGAGGAGATCATCAAGCTGCGCAAGGAGATGAACCACATCTTCGCGCACCACACCGGCCGCGATCCCGAGCGGATCGAGCAGGATTCCGACCGCGATTTCTTCATGAGCGCGAACGAAGCGAAGGAATACGGCCTCGTGGATGAGGTTCTTACCCCCCTCTCCGAAGGCTAGGGATAGACTCAACGCAGATGTCGAAGTCACGCGGCAAGGGATACTCGGAACGCTGCAGCTTTTGCGGCAAGTCACGCCACATGGTGGAGTCGCTCGTCGCGGGTCCGCCGGGCGTCTACATCTGCAACGAATGCATCGAGCTCTGTAACACGATCCTGCTTGAGGAGCGGCGTGCCGCCCCGCGCGGGGGACCGTCGCTCGGCAGCACGCTGCAGGTTCGCACGCCGCGCGAAATCACCGAGTTCCTCGACCAGTACGTGGTCGGCCAGGATCGCGCCAAGAAGACGCTCGCGGTCGCGGTCTACAACCACTACCGCCGCGTCATGGCCGGCTTCCGCTCCGACGACGTCGAGCTGGAGAAGGCCAACATTCTGCTGGTCGGGCCCACCGGCTCCGGCAAGACGCTGCTGGCGCGCAGTCTCGCGCGGCTGCTCGACGTGCCGTTCGCCATCGCGGACGCGACCACGCTCACCGAGGCGGGCTACGTCGGAGAAGACGTCGAGAACGTGCTGCTGCGCCTCATGCAGTCGGCCGACTTCGATCGCGAGCGCGCCGAGCACGGCATCATCTACGTCGACGAGATCGACAAGATCGCCAAGACGCAGAACAACGTCTCCATCACGCGCGACGTGAGCGGCGAGGGCGTGCAGCAGGCGCTGCTCAAGATCATCGAGGGCACCGTCGCGAACATTCCGCCGCAGGGCGGGCGCAAGCACCCCGAGCAGCAGTACCTGCAGCTCGACACCTCGAACATCCTCTTCATCTGCGGCGGCACCTTCAGCGGCATCGACGACGTCATCAAGAAGCGCGTCGGCAAGAAGCGCATCGGCTTCGGCGGCCCCGAGGGTGCGGTCGAGGCGACCGGCCAGGCGGAGGAGCTTGCCGCGCTGCTTCCGCAGCTCGAGACCGAGGACCTTCTACAGTACGGCCTCATTCCGGAGTTCGTCGGCCGCCTGCCCACGCTCACCACGCTCGACCCGCTCGGCGAGGAAGAGCTGACGCGCGTCATGGTCGAACCGCGCAACGCGATCGTGCGCCAGTACCAGAAGTACTTCGAGCTCGAAGGCGCGCGGCTGGAGTTCGACGACGATGCGCTGCGCGAGATCGCGCGCGAGGCGATCCGCCGCGAAACCGGCGTCCGCGCCATCCGTTCGCTCGTCGAGGAGTTCCTGCGCGACGTGCTGTTCGAGCTGCCGGAGCGCACCGACATCGGCGTCTACCACGTCACGGGTGCGGCCTACCGGGGCGAGGAAGAGATCGGCACACAGCCGCGCAGCGACGACGCGAAGGATCCCCCGGGCGATCCCGAGCTCCCGCGGCGCCGACGCGACACGGCGTAATGGCGACCTCGCTCGCGGGCCTCGACCGGGAGGCGATCGGCGCACTGGTCGCCGAACTGGGCGAGCCCTCCTATCGCGCGGGTCAGCTCTTCGACTGGGTGCAGAAGAAGTCGGCGCCCGACTACGCGTCGATGACCAACCTGCCCAAGGCGATGCGCGCCAAGCTGGGCGAACGCATCCCGGTGCGCGGCTCGTCGATCCGGCAGCGCCATCCCAGCGACGACGGCACGGTCAAACTGCTGCTCGACCTGCACGACGGGGAGACGGTCGAGTGCGTGCTCATCCCCGAGGGCGACCGGCGTACCGCCTGCATCTCGACCCAGGTCGGCTGCGGCGTCGGCTGCGTCTTTTGCGCCTCGGGCGCCGACGGCGTCATTCGCAACCTGGATGCGGGCGAGATCGTCGAGCAGGTGCACTGGCTGCAGGACGAGGCGGGCGACCGGCTGACCAATATCGTCGTGATGGGCATGGGCGAGCCGCTCCACAACGTCGGCGCACTCGTAGCCGGGCTCCAGCTTCTCCAGCACCCCGACGGCATCGACCTCGGTTCGCGCCGCATCACCGTTTCGACCTCCGGCCCCTCCCGCGGATTCGCGGAGTTCCTCGACTCCGGCTCCAAGGTGAAGCTCGCCATCTCGCTCCACGCCGCGGTCGACCGGCTG
>JBCDBY010000281.1:0-6166 GCA_039182715.1 Planctomycetota bacterium | reverse complement strand
CGTGGCCGGCGGCCGCCGGCGTCGTGATCGCCGCGGCCGCGCTCCGCGGAACGGATACGCGCGCGCCCTGGATCGCCGCGCTCGCGGGAGTCGGGTATGGGCGTGCCGATATGGGGGCGATCGTCGGCGCCGATGCGGCCATGCTCGCCGCCGGCCTGCTGCTGTCCCGCGTTCCGTTGCGGCCGCTCGCGTACCCGGTCGGCGCGGCGGGCGTCTTCCTCGCGCTCCAGGCGGCGACCGCACCTCCGGCCGCCGCCACGCCCGCGAGCAGCGTCCTGCTCGCGCCGGTGCGCGCCGCGCCACCGGTGTCGACGCCGGTCGCGCCGTCCTCCGAGGCGCCTCTGCAGATGTTTGTCGAGATCGCGCCGTTCGAGATCCGCGTGGAGTGGGTGGCGCGACTCGCGGTGCTACCGGTCACCAGCGCCGAGCGTGTCGCCGTGGCGGAGCAGGACGCGATCAAGAGGCGCGTCGCCGATCTGCTCGAGGACGGTCTCAAGGGTCTTCCGGCGCCGGCGGCGCGGCGCGTCGACTTCCTGATGCGATCGGCCGGCACCGTCGTCGAGCGGCCGCGTCCGGTCGACGAGGAGACCGAGAGCGCGCTCGTCGGGGCGGTCTTCTCGTATCCGTGTGCGGAGCCGCCGACGTCGCTGCGCCTCTCCTTCGCCGCGCCGCCGGGACTCGTGTCGACGCCGGTCACTCTCGTCACGCCGATCTCGACGAGCACCTACACAACGCCGCCCCCGATCGAGTGGGCGGGTCGCTTCCCGGTGCCGCGCGTCGAGGCGGTCGTGCTGCACCGGCCGACCTTCGATCTGTCGCTTGCCGGGGTCGCGCTCCTCGTCGCGGGCGTGGTCGCGTGGCGCCGCGGCTGGCCCGGCGCCCGACTCTCCATCGCCGTCGCCTGTCTCGTCTCGCCTTACGGGACGATCGCGGTGCCGCTCCCGGTCGCGGCCACGCCGTCCGAACCCGCTCTCGCTTCGCTCGTCCTCAACGTCTATCGCAGTCTCGACCAGGCGGACGAGGAGCGCGCATACGACCGGCTCGGCGTCTCCGTCACCGGTGCCGCGCTGCGCTCCGTCTACCTCGATCAGCGGGAGTCGCTCGAACTGGGAAGCCGCGGCGGCGCTCGCGTGCGCGTCGAATCCGTCGAGATCATCGACGTCGGCGCCGCGGAGCACGTCGACGGCCGCGTGCGCGTCCCCGTCACGTGGGAGGCGGCCGGCTACGTCGTGCACTTCGGCCACCGCCACTTCCGGCAGAACCGCTATCTCGCCGACCTGGAGCTGGTCGAGGCGGACGGGCACTGGAAGATCGCGCGGCTCGCCGTGTGGGACCGGCAGCGCACGCGCTAGAAATCGATGCGTACCCGCAGGCCGACGACGATCAGGACGTCCTCGTCCGGATTCAGCGCGGGATTGACCAGTACCTGGATGTGCGGGGTCGTCGTGAGGCCCGCCGTGACCGACGTGCGCACGAAGAACTCGGCGGTGAACTGGTCGTCGAGATCGGCGCCGAAGAACGCGGAGTTCGGCCGGCCCCAGTTGAGCCCCAATCCCATTAACGTGCCGTCCTTCTCCAGCTGGTACCCGGCACCCGCGGTGATCGATAGCCGCCAGCGCGTCGCTCCCTGGTCGGAGTAGCCGAAGCGCACGAACGGGATCCACCGCTCGTCGATCGTGCGGTTCCAGTTGAGCGCGAACCCCCACGCGTCGCTGAACTCGTCCGGGCTGTCGTACCAGAAGACGACGTGCGCGTTGTCGGCGAACGGCGCCTGCTTGGACTTCGACCAGCCGAACTCCGCGTAGGCGAACGGACGGTGCTTCTCGAAGAACCGGTTCAACGTTCCGCGCGGGTCGGTCGCGTCGGCGTTGCTGTCGGAGAAGCCGAAGTTGAAATAGATCTCCGGCAGAAGGTAGAAGCGGGCACCAAAGCCCACGCCCTGCGCCGGCGTCGGAATCGTCGGCCGCCGGAAGACGAAGTTGTTGAACCCGGTGAGCGATCCGACCAACGGATAGTTGTGCACGTAATCGGTCGCATCGATGACGCCGACCTGGAAGGCAAAGCGACCCTCGCCGAGCACCTGATCCCACAGCAGGCTCGTCAGCAGGAAACCCGCGTCGTTGAAAAAGGTCGCCGTGAGGCCGGCGTAGCCGATCTCCGGACCCAGCTGGGAGGGCGCGATGTCGGTGCCGAGCCGATGCCGGTGCTGAACGCGGAAAACGAGGTTGCCACGGTTGGTTTCGCCCCGGTTGAGCGCTTCCCACACGCCGAAGAAGCGCACCGCGCCACTCGCGGCGATGCGCTCTCCGGGGCTCCGGTCGGCGACCTGCACGAGGGCGCTGTAGTCGAGACCGTAGGAGATGCCGTAGTCGCGGTAGATCCGCTTCTTGAACTCGGTGTAGGGACGCAGCAGTCGTTCGAGGTCGCTTTCGAGCTGGTCGATGCGGCGCTGCCGGTCCGCCCGGATGTCCTCGTAGACGCTGCTCGGTCCGCCGATGTTGCCCTCGTCCTCCCGCGGCTCGTAGGCGTCCGCGGTCGCGGTGATCGCAAGAAGAGCGCAAAGTCGGAGGAGAGGCATGCAGCAAACGTCGAATCCTGCGAGGATCGAGCGCGCGTAGGTTACGCACTTGAATCAAGGAGGGTAAGTCATGCGTCGTCTGCTCCCGGTCCTGTCCGCCGCCTTGCTGGTCGCGTTGCTCGCGCCGCACGCGTCGGCGCAGGAGAAGAAGAAACCGAACATCCTCGTCATCTGGGGCGATGACGTCGGGATCTCCAACCTGAGCTGCTACACGTTCGGCGTGATGGGCTACCGCACGCCCAACATCGACCGGATCGCGAAGGAAGGGATCATGTTCACCGACTACTACGGTGAACAGTCCTGCACGGCGGGCCGCGCCTCGTTCATGCTCGGGCAGAGCGTGTTCCGCAGCGGCCTTTCCAAGGTGGGCCTGCCCGGGGCGAAGGAGGGCATCAACGTCCTCGACCCGACGATCGCCGGGCTGCTCAAGGACCAGGGCTACGCCACCGGCCAGTTCGGCAAGAACCACTTCGGCGACCGCGACGAGCACCTCCCGACCAACCACGGGTTCGACGAGTTCCTCGGCAACCTCTACCACCTCAACGCGGAAGAGGAGCCGGAGAACGAGGACTACCCGAAGGACCCGGCGTTCAAGAAGCGCTTCGGGCCGCGCGGCGTGATCCGATCCTTCCGCAACGGGAAGATCGAGGACACCGGTCCGCTCACGAAGAAGCGCATGGAGTCGATCGACGACGAGACCGTCGCGGCGGCCATCGAGTTCATCAAGCGTCAGCACGAGGCGGGCACGCCGTGGTTCGTCTGGTGGAACGGCACGCGCATGCACTTCCGGACCCACGTCCGCGACGACGTCCGCAAGAAGGCCAACGAGATGTATGGCGGCGGGCTCGACGAGTACCAGGCCGGCATGGTCGAGCACGACATGCACATCGGGCAGTTCCTCAAGCTGCTCGACGAACTCGGCATCGCCGACAACACGATCATCCACTACTCGACCGATAACGGCCCGCACTACAACACGTGGCCCGACGCGGCGGCGACGCCGTTCCGCGGCGAAAAGAACTCCAACTGGGAGGGCGGTTGGCGCATTCCCTGCGTCATGCGCTGGCCCGGCGTGATCAAGCCCGGTTCGGTCTC
The DNA here is from genome assembly GCA_039182715.1 of Planctomycetota bacterium. Lineage (GTDB taxonomy): Bacteria > Planctomycetota > PLA2 > PLA2 > PLA2 > JBCDBY01. The sequence continues at coordinate 2,493 of JBCDBY010000281.1, read as the reverse complement.
CAACGGCATCGTTCACCACATGGACATGATGCCCACCCTGCTGGCCGCCGCCGGCAAGACCGACCTCAAGACCGACCTGCTCGATGGGTACACGTCGCCGGTCCTCAAGCGCGACTACAAGGTGCATCTCGACGGCTACGACGTGCTCGCGCACCTCAAGGACCCCGCCGGCACCGAGAGCCCGCGCAACGAGGTCTTCTACTTCTCGGACGAGGGCGATCTCACCGCGCTCCGCTATCGCAACTGGAAGATGATCTTCCTGGAGCAGAAGACCGAGGGCACGCTGCGCGTCTGGATGGACCCGTGGATCCCGCTGCGCGTCCCGCTGATCTTCCATCTGCGTCGCGACCCCTACGAGCGCGCCTCGAAGACCTCGAACACCTACTACGACTGGATGATCGACCGGGTCTTCCTGCTCGTGCCGGCGCAGCAGTACGTCGGAAAATTCCTGGCGACGTTCCAGGAGTATCCGCCGCGCATGAAGGCGGCGAGTTTCTCCATCGATCAGGTGATGGAGAAGATGCAGGGCGCCGCCGGCGGCGCGGGGCGGTGACTCACCGCGCCGGGTAGATGGACTTGAAGTCGCGGCGCATCGAGACGACGATCCAGTCGTCGCGCGCCGCGACTTCAAGCGCTCGCTCGGTGCCCTTGCGATAGCTGTACTCGCGCTTGGCATCGTCGTGGTGTACGAGGATGCGGAGCGCGGGGTCGCGCGCCCACTGCAGCATCTCGATATCGCCGTCGGAGTTGCCGACCGCGATGACCGGTCGCCGTCCGATGACGCGGCCGATGTGCACCGGCTTGCCCGCCTTGTCGTTGACGGGCACGACCAGTTCGGGCTTGCGCTGCAGCGCCCACGCGCCGTCCACCTCCCGGAACTCCGACCGCAGCGTCGTGCCGATCACGCGTTCGGGCGGAATCCCGTAGGTCTCCTCCGAGAGCGCCCGCACGAATCCGCGGGTCCCGCCGGTGCAGATCCAGACCTGGAATCCGCGGTCCTCGAGTAGGCGCAGGAGTTCCAGCATCGGCTGGTAGATGAGCGTCGGGTAGGGACGGTCGAAACGCGGGTGTCGCGCCTCCTCCAGCCAGCTGCGGGCGATCGCCCGGAACTGCGCTTCGGTCATGCCGGCGTGCGTGATCGAGACGATCCGGAAGAAGTCCTCGTGGCTCAGCTTCGCGATCGCTTTGGGATCGCCGCCCAGCACCGTTCTGAACGGCTCCGTCTGCTTCCACTCGGGGTGCTGCGGGGCGAGCTCGCGCACGCGCTCGAGCGCGAACGCGACCTGAAAGTAGACCGGCTTCTCCGTCCAGAGCGTGCCGTCGTTGTCGAAGGTGGCGATGCGCTCGGCGGGCGGAACGTAGCGTTCGCTTCCTTCGCGCGTGGCCTCCTCCACGAACGCGAGGATCGCGCGCTTGGAGTCCCCTTCCTGCCAGGACGGCAGCGGGTCGGTCGGGGCGGTGGTGGTGCAAGCGCAGAGCGCGAAGAGAAGCAGGGTGGCGCAGCGCATGGGGAGTCGCGGCGGCGCCTCGCGGGGAGGCGCCGCCGATCGTGACTAGGAGTTGAGGAAAGTCTTGAGCTTGTCGAACTGCGCCTGCGCCCAGTCCTTTGCGGTCAGCACGCCGTCGGCGACGCGGATCATGGTCAGGTAATCCCCGACTTGGTCCCAGTTGACGACGTTCCAGAAGGCGCCGATGTAGTCCGGGCGGCGGTTCTGGTAGTTGAGGTAGTAGGCGTGCTCCCAGACGTCGATGCCGAGAATCGGCAGCGAGCCCTCGGTGAAGACCGGGTTGTCCTGGTTCGCCGTGGTGGCGATCTTGAGCTTGCCGTCGGAGCCGACGCAGAGCCAGGCCCAGCCGCTGCCGAAGACGCCGGCGGCCGCCGCGGCGAACTTCTCCTTGAACCCGTCGTAGGAGCCGAACGACTCGTTGATCGCGTCGGCGAGTGCGCCGCTCGGGGCGCCGCCCTTGTTCGGACCGAGGATGGTCCAGAAGAGGCTGTGGTTGACGTGACCGCCGCCGTGGTTGCGCACCGCGCCGCGGATGTCCTCGGGGATCGCGTCGAGATCGATGATCAGCTCGAGCGGCGACTTCTCGCCGAGCTCGGGGTGCTTCTCGATCGCGCCGTTGAGCTTGGTGACGTAGGTCTGGTGGTGTTTGCCGTGATGGATCGCCATCGTTTCGCCGTCGATGTGCGGCTCGAGGGCGTTGTGGGCGTAGGGCAGGTCGGGGAGCGTGTAGGCCATGGTCATTCCTCCTTGAAGATGTCTCTTCCGTGGCCGGTAGGGTAGCCGACGAAACGGCGCGGCGCGCCATTCGGGGCGGCTCTCTACCGCTTCTTTGAACCGCGGAGGGCGCCGGTGATCAGGTCGAGAACCGGGCTCATGCCCTTGACGCCCGAGGCGACGCGCACGAGGCCGGAGAGGAAGAACGCGCCCTGGGTCGCCTTCGAGCGGAGCTCGATCTGGGCCAGGACGGTCTGGGCGCGGACGAGCG
>JBCDBY010000280.1:0-6186 GCA_039182715.1 Planctomycetota bacterium | reverse complement strand
TCCGTGCAGGCGCAGATCCAGTCCAGCGCGTACGCGGACCAGAACAGGAACGGCGTCGGCGAGTTCGGCTACTTCGGCGAGCTGGCGGGGCGCGAGCCGGTGCGCGGCGGCGAGAAACTGGCGCGCCCGCTCCTCTCCAAGGACCTGGCGAAGGTCCACAACGGCGTCGTGACCCGCGGCGGATACCACTTCCGCATCTACCTCCCCGACGCCGAAGGCCGTCCCGTCGGCGAGCACGAGGAACGCGGCAAGGTCGACGCCGCCCGGGCCGAGAAGCAGTGGTGCTGCTACGCCTGGCCGGTCGCGCAGGGCATCACCGGCAACCGCACCTTCTTCATCGACGGCAGCGGCACGCTGCGCGGCGTCACCGAGAAGAACTACAGCGGCAAGTCGGAGCCGCCCGCCGCCGCCGCGCTCAAGCTCGAAACGCTCGGCTCCGGCGCACTCTGGCCCAAGGTCGACGACCCCAAGCCGCCTCGCTAGACCTGCATCACGCAGAAGGCAGGCTAACGCACAGCCTTGACGAGCTTGCCTGTGAGCCCTGTCTTGCCGGCACCCGCCTTCTCCAGCCCATCCTCGCGTGCGCGCACCAGGAACGCTTCCACGAGGTTGCGCTCCTCCGGTTTCGCCTTGGCAAGCGCGGCCGCGTAGTCCAGAAGTGCCCCCACGTCGTCGATCGTGCCGACCATGCGCTCCGAGCGCACGAAGGAGTAGGCGACGAAACGCGGATTCGCCAGCTGGAGATTGCCGACGCGCCACTCGAGCACCGGGAAGCGGTGCAGCTCCGCCTGCCCGGCGGACAGGACCTGCCCCGGCAGCTGGACGCGGAAACGGAAGTCGTGGCTGTCGAAGAGGTTGTTCGCCACGGGCGCCCCGATCGCGCTGCGGGCGAAAGCGTGCATGCGGCGCTCCACCTCGGGACGGCGCGACTCCGGCACCGCGCGCGCGTACGCCAGGTCGAATCCCGACGACTTGTCCGTCCCACCGTCGCGGCGCACGAGCTCGTTGACCTTCACCAGCAGACGCGCACGCCACGCGTCGTCCTTCCCCGCGAGCGGAGCAAGCAGCAGCTCCCACGTCCGCGGGTCCACCTCCCACGCATCGCCCTGCATGAGCTTCTCGAAGTCGGACGGTCGTCCCACGCTCGCCTTCCTTCGCATGCCCATGCGCAACAGCTCCGACTCGATCAGGCGCAGCGTCGTCTCGCGCAGCATCTCCTGCTGGACGACCGCCTCGGACTGCGCCGGCAGAACGTGGTTGATGCGCACCAGCTCCGCGTGCAGCGAGAGGAACGCGCTTCGCCAGCGCGGGAGCAGCGTGCGCCGCGCCTGCAGCTGGACGGTGCGAAAGTTGGTGTCGGGCTCGGCGAGTTCGAGGAAGGCGACGAGGAGGTCGAGGCCGAGCTCGAGCGCGTAGTCGAGCTCGCGGCGGAAGACGACCGGGTCAATGCCGAGCGCCAGCGACTCCTCGTAGCGATAGAGTTTGCCGATGAGCAGGTCCTGGACGGTGACCGATACGTCGCCCTCGTAGGTCGCCTTGCCCAGCGTCCCGGCGGCGCCACGGTACGGACCCTCATCGAGATCCTTGGCCAGCACGCGCAGGCCGCTCTTGTATCGGCCGGCCGGTGCGCGCAGCGTCGCGACGTGCCCTTCCGCGTCGCTGCCCGTCATTTCGTAGGGCGCGCGCGGCGGCGCGTAGCGGGTCCATGTCCGATGCTTGTCCGACTGCTCGTGCACCCGGACGGTGCGCACGAAGCTGCCGTCCTCCTTCACCGTCGTGTCGACGGTGACTTCGTAGTCGAGACAGCCTCCCAGGAGAATGAGCAGCACACACACACGCATGGCTTCGAGCATACGCCAGCATTCCCGGGGCGCCGGTTGGTAGTCTGGCGCCGTGGGTTTTCAGGTCGTTTCCCATCCGCTCGTCGCTCACAAACTCGGGCTGCTCCGGCGCAGCGAGCTCGCCACGGCGACGGTGCGCGACCTGGCGCGCGAGATTACCTACCTGCTCGCCTACGAGGCGTTCGCCGACCTCGGACTTGAATCGCGCACGGTGAAAGGCTGGGCGGGCGACGTGGAGACGCAGCAGCTCGCGGGCAAGAAGATCGCGGTCGTCCCGATTCTTCGAGCCGGCCTCGGCATGCTGCCCGGCGTGCTCGACCTGATTCCCAGCGCGCGCGTCAACGTCGTCGGCTTCTACCGCGACGAGGAGACGCTGCAGCCGGTCCACTACTACGAGAAGCTCTCGGCCGACGTCGCGGAACGCCAGGCGTGCATCCTCGATCCGATGCTGGCGACGGGCAACTCACTGGTCGCGACGATCGAGCTTCTCAAGCAGGCGGGCTGCCGGCGCATCCGCATGCTCTGCCTCGTCGCCGCGCCGGAGGGCGTCGAGAACCTGCGCGCCACGCACCCCGACGTCGCCATTTTCGCGGCGGCGCTCGACGAACGCCTCAACGAGCAGGGCTACATCCTCCCGGGGCTCGGGGACGCCGGCGACCGGCTCTTCGGCACGCGCTGACGACGCCGCTGGCTCACGATCAGGAACGCCATCGCCACCACCGTCAAAGCCGAACTGGTCGTGACGAGGTAGCGCTCGAGGAGAGCGGAGACGATCGCAAGAACGATGCTGGCGCCGAGCACGACGGCGTAGAGGATCACGAGTCCGGAGCGGGACGATGTTTCCATGGGGCACTCTACCGGCGGCCGCGCCTCCCTATTCGCGGGCGCTACGCGTCCATCGCCGCGAGGGAGATCGCGAGGCTGTCGAGAAAGCGAAATCCGGCGTCGATAGCCCGGTCCGGAGCGAGGGCCGAAGAGCGGTCGATTCGATACGACGTCGCCGGGACTCGCGCGGTCGAGACGACGGCGGGGCGTCCGACATGCGACTCGATGGTCGCAATCAGGTCCTGCACCGTGACCGGCCCGCAGGACCCGTTGAACGTGCCGGCGCGGCGTTCGGTCCCTGCCCAGAACAGCTGCCGCGCCGCGTCGGCGGACGAGACGAACGACACCAGACGCCCGGTGTCCTCGAGGCGCAGCGTACGGCCCTCCCGGACGCGGGCTACGAACCGGGCCATGCGGCGGGTGTAGTCGTCGGGTCCGATGACGACCGGAAACCGCAGCGCGGTCACCGGGAACGGCGCGCGCTGAAAGAGAACCGCTTCGGCCAGACGCTTGCCTTCGCCGTACGCCACCTCTTCATGCGTGGCATGCCGCGCCGGGTAGCGGGTCGGATCGAACTCGGATTCGGTGAGCGGTCGACCGGTACGCGTGTAGACGGCGCCCGAGGAGGTGAACACGAGATGGCCCGCACGGTCCCCAAGCGCGGCGAGCAGATCCGTGGCGTTGGCGGACGAGTAGCCGACCTGGTCGTAGACGAGGTCCCACGAACGGCCGTCCAGCGCGGCGCGTAGCCCCGCCGCATCGTTGCGGTCGACGACGAGACGCTCGATGGCGGTGCCGAGATCATCGCCCGCACGTCCGCGCGTCGCGACGGTCACATGATGGCCCGCATCCACGAGCAGTCGGACGAGACGCAAGCCGAAGAAGCGCGTACCACCAAGGACGAGGACGTTCACGTCGTCACGATAGCACCGCGCTGTCGCCGGGACGGCTTCCAAGCTCACCCTCGTCGATCGTGGCGTCCCCCTAGTCGAGATAGCGCGACGACCACGCCGCGATGACGTCCGCCGCGTACTCCGCGTCGGCGCGGTCGGTGAGCAGATGGTCGGCACGGTCGAGCGACACGAAGCTCTTCGGGTGCTTGGCCGCCATGAAGATCTTCACCGCCTGATCCATGCCGACCGTCTCGTCGAAGACGGAGTGCATGACGAGCAGCGCGCGCTTCATGGTGCCGATCCGCTCGGCGTGGTTGCGGCTCTCGACGTCGTCGAGGAACTGCTTGCGGATGCGGAAGGTACGACCGGCGAGCGAGACATCGGCTTCCCCGTCGCGCTCGATGCGATCGACGTCGGAGGCGAGCAGGTGCTTGATGTGCGCGGGGTCGGCCGGGGCGCCGATCGTGACGACGGCATCCGACTCGGGAATATCCGCCGCCGCCGCCAGCACCGCGGCGCCGCCGAGGCTGTGCCCCACGAGCAGCGACGGAGCGCGCTCATGGGCGCGCATCCACGCGGCCGCGGCGAGCAGGTCCTGCACGTTCGACGAGAAGTTGGTGTTGGAGAAGTCGCCGTCGCTGGATCCGAGGCCGGTGAAGTCGAAGCGCAGCACACCGATGCCACGCGCGGCCAGCGCCTTCGAGACGCGGGACGCGGCGACGTAATCCTTCGAGCAGGTGAAGCAGTGGGCGAAGAGCGCGGTCGCGCGAAGATCGCCTTCCGGCCGCTCGAAGTTGGCGGCCAGCTTCGCGCCCTGGGATCCCTCGAATTCGATGCGTGCCATGCCCTTGGGATGTCCCGGCGCGCGCGAGGTCACGCCCCGCGTTCGCAGTAGCTCTTGACCGAGTCCATGTCCTTCTCGACGCCCTTCTGGACCATGCCCTTGATCATCGGCGTGAAGATCTTCGCGAGGAACTTGTGCGGCTTGGCGTCCATGACGAGCGACAGCTCGGTGCCGCCGGCGCTCTCCTTCGTCGTGAAGACGCTGTCCCAAACGGTGCCGCCGGCGTCGGAGACGAGGCGGATGCGATCGTTCTCGACGTACTCCGTCACCTCGAGCTCCACGGTGGCTTCGCGCTTCCCCATGCGGCGCGTCTCCAGGAACTTTGCGCCCACGCCCCGTCGCACCTCGGAGGTGAATTCCACCTTCACGATGTCGCCGACCGCCTTCGAAAAGTTGTCGATGCTCGAGACGCAATCGAACACCTCGCTCACGGGGGCGTCGATCTGACGGGTTGCGGTCATCCGGTGCATGGCTCTTCCTCCGCGACCCATTGAACCAGATTCAAAACTCGAACTCCCCCTGTTCGGGCGGTCGCTCCCCCGCCGCGAAGAGCTCCTCGACGGGTGCGGCGGGATCGAGGCGTACGTCCCCCTCGCCGGGCCGAACGGGGACCGGCCCCCCGCTCCCTTCGAGCGCGGCCGGCTCCCCGTCCAAGGCACACGCGTACCGAGCCAGCGTGTGGACCAGGCGCACACGATCTTCCCCGCCGCGCTCCTCCGGCAAGGAAGCCGAAAGCACCGTCAGCCGCCCATCGACGATCGCCTCGCGGTTCGTCTTGCGGGCCACCGCGCGCTCCACGCTGTCGGCCGGAAACTCCACGGCGCCGCCGCCCGCCGCGAGACACGCCGCGGTCGACTCCTCTTCGACGCCACGCCGCCCCGCGGTCACGACGCTCCATCCGTCGCGCGCACAGCTCTCGCCCAGCGTCCGCGCGAACGCGCGATGCGACGCGCTGCCGCCGCGCCCGCCGAGCAGCGCGACGAGGTTCCCGCGCAACCGCGCCCGGTCTCCGGCCCCGAAGACGACCGGCGGCGCGGCGGGTCCGAGCCGCTGCTTCCAGAGAGTCGGATAGGCGGCATCCCCGCGCGTCAGCGTCCAGATGCCGATCGTCGAGAGACGTTCGACCTCCATCGAAGCGGAGCCGAGACCGCGCAGCAGCAACTCCACTCGCTCCGACAGCGACGCCGAAAGCCCGAAGCTCTCCTGCAGCGCGGACGCCTGCTGTCCGATAAGCGCGCCCGGCGACGCGCGGTCAGCCGCCTGCAGCGCGCGCACGACGTCGGTCCACGTGCGCGCGTCGAGCGCGCGCGTCTGCGCGCCCCGCCCCAGCCGCGAACAGAGCGTCACCGCGACGAGCGCATCCTCGGTCGGCATCAGGAGCTCCCGCCCGCCTGCGCCAGCACGAAGGGATGCACCGCTTCGCAGCCGTAGCTGCCGAGGAGCGAGCTGGCGACCGCGAGGGTCCAGCGCGAGTCGACGAGATCATCCACGAGCAGCACCGGCCCCGTTCGCACCTGGTCCGGATCCACGGCCAGCGCATCGAAGACGTTGCGGAACTGATGCGCGCTGTTCTGCATGGCGCTCTGCTCGGCCGGCTCGCCGTGCAGCTCGAGCGCCGGCGCAAACGGAACGCCGAGACGCTCCGCCAGCCGCCGCGCGAAGTCGGGCACCAGTTCGGGATGGCGATGCGAAGGAATACAAGTCACCCACGCCGGAGCTGGATCGGGGCGCCAGCGCTCGACGAACCGCGCGGCCGCCTCCAGCAGCTCGTCGTCGAACCGGC
>JBCDBY010000279.1:0-6202 GCA_039182715.1 Planctomycetota bacterium | reverse complement strand
GGCGACCGCGCACCGCATCCCGGCCCTGGTCGCGGGGCGGATGGGACCCGAGGATGGCGCAGCAGGCGGCACGCACCGCCGCATGCCGGTGCGCGAGGTGCCGACGCGCGAAGGGGATGGACGCCTCGGCGCGCGCGGAGGCGAGACCCTCCGCCGCGATCTGCACGATGCGGTCACTCTCGTCCCGCGCCGCGCGCTCTTCGAGGATCCGGACCGCCGCCGCCGTCCACGTCTCCTTGCGGCGCGGTCGAAGCGCCTCCAGCGTGTGCCGTCGCACGAGCTGCGAAGGCGATCGCGCGAGGGCAGCGAGCGCCTCGTCCCCCTCCGGCCCGAGCCGCGAAAGCGTGCGAACCCGCTGTCGCGCGGCTCCCGCCTCGTGCAGACAGTGACGCAGGACGTTCGCGTCGTCGCGCGCGACGGAGAGCAGGGCCGCCATCGCCAGATCGCGCTCCGCGCCTACGCGACGGACCACGACGGTTTCAAGAGTCGGGCGAGCGGCGCGCGCCGCCAGACCGAGAATCCCGATCGCGCGCAGCGCCGCGAGCCGGGGCTCGGGCTGCGCGTCGAACACCGCGTCCAGCAACGCCGGCAGCAGCGGCACGCCCGCGCTCCCCATTGCGCCCACGACGTCCGCCGCCGCCGCGCGGCGCAGCTTGTCCTTGTCCTCCAGCAGCACCGCCCGGATCTGCGGGCGGATGCGCGCGCCCTGAGCCGCCAGCGACGCGACGGTCTCGCGGCGCTCCGCGGAAGTCCCGCGCGCCAGGGCGGCCAGAAGACTCTCGACGTCGTCGGATCGGGCGGGTGCAGCACACAGGAGCAGCAGGAAGACCGACCGCATCACCGGCCCAGTATCCACGTCACGCGGTCATGCTGGAACTCCCCTAGCTTCTCGACTTCGGGACCGCCGATCCGCTCGAGCGCCTCCGCGATGGCCTCGACCAGGAAGCGCCGCCCGTTGCCACGCACCCACGCGTGCTGGCGGACCTCGGCCAACACCGAGGGGACAACGGGTTCGCCCAGCGCCACGAACGCATCGCGAATGTGGTCGTACTGCAGATGACGACGCTTGACCGCGACCCGCAGCTCCCGCACGAGCAGCGCGCCGAACGTCGTGCGCCGATCGCCCCGGGCCATCAGCGCGAACATCGCCGAGATGCGCGCCTCGACCTCCTCGCTCGCGAGATACGCCTCGACGCGCGTCCGTGTCGGCTCACCGAATCGCCCCAACAGGGTGACGGCGCGCGCCGGCATCCCGCGCGCGAACTCCTCGACGATCGGCCACGCCCGGCTCCCCGTCGACCTCAACACGTCGGTTGCGGAGACGAGTTCCCAGCGCTTGATCGCGGGCCAACTCAGTCCGACGCGGGTCGTTCCGCGCCGCCGAAACGGCCCGCCCTGCCACGGCACCTTCGTGTCCCGAAGCGCACCAATCGTCGCCACGCGCATCGCCCATTCGTTCCGCTCGCCCATCTCCAGCAGCAGCAGCGCCGCCTGCTCGCGCAACATCGAGTCTTCCGAGGCGATGTAGGCGTGGAGATCCGCCTCCAGCGACTCGTCGCGCACCTTCCATTGGCGCAACGCCGCGATGGCGTAGCCACGGACGCGTTCGTCGTCGTCGCCGACGCGCGCACACATGCGTTCGACGTCACCGGGTTCCGCCGCGTGATGCCCCAGGATGGCGCACGCCGTCGCCCGCACGATCGGTTCCTTGCGGGTCAGTTGACGGCGCGCAAACGGTCGCGAGGACGCCTCGGCGTAGAAGGCGAGTGATCGGCAAGCCATGTCCACGACCTGCGGCTCCTTGTCCTTCTCCACGCGCTCCTCGAGCAGCCGAAGGAAGTACGGCGGAGCACCCTTGCGAAACGTGACCTCCATGAGCGTGCTCACGCGCACGTGGGGATCGGTCGAGCGCAGCATGCCGCGCACGAGCGGCTCGGCGAAGGGACCGGTGTCGAGGATCAACTGCGCGACCCAGGTCGCCTCGCTTCGGTTCTCGAAGATCTCCTGATGAAACTCCGTGTCCTTCTCGTGGATCGCGGCCAGGGCGAGGAAGGCCCAGCGCGCCTCCTGGTCCGAGACGCGCTTCTGGTACGCCTTCAGCTCGAGCCGTCCCTCCCGGGCGGCGGGCCCGATGGCGGCGATCGCCTGCGCGGCGGCGATGCGCGGCTCCGACGCCGCATCGCTCAGCATGCCGAGCAGCCACTTGAGCGCGGGAAGCGCGCGCGGCCCCAGCGCCCGCGCCACGTCCGCGGCGGCCGCGCGCCGCGCGGGCAGGACGTCGTACCGCGCGACTCTCTGCATTCGCCCCAGCACCTCCGGCCCGCGCCCCGCCAATGCGGCGACCACCTCCCTCCGCTCGGACGAGGTTCCGCGGGCCAGCCCCTCGACGAGTTCTTCGAGTTCATTCGCCTGCCCGGTGCCGGCCAGCAGCAGAACACACGCCAGACGCGCGATCACGATCCGCATTATCCCGACCCCATGACCCACGTGTAGCCGTCCCGGATCGGCGGCCCGAGCAGTTCGTGCGCGCGTCCTTCCATCGACGCGAGCGAACGCGCGATCACCATGAGCAGGCTCCACTCGGATCGAATGCGAAACCAGAGATGGCGACGCGCCTCTTCGACCATGCCGGCCGCCGCCGCATCGCCCAGGCGGATGAGCGGCACCTCGAAGCGCTCGGCATGCAGCGAGCCGCGGCGCGCCATGGTGTAGAGGTCGCGGACGAGCGCGCCGCCCCAGCTCGACCGACCCCGATCCGCCTCGATCGACACCAGCATCGCGGTGACGCGCGCCTCCACCTGGTCGGAGGTGACCGCCTCGTCGACGAGCGCCCATCCCTTGGGCCCGAGGCGCGCCAGCAGGGGGATGGCGCGCGTGGGCTGATGGCGCACGTGCTTGGCGACATGGGACACCATCGAGGGGCCGAGGCGTGCCAGCACGTCATCGATCGCGCGCAGCGACCAGCGCTTCGGATCGGGCCATTCGAAAAGGGAAAAGAGCACGGGATTGCGGACAGGCTGCTCCTCCTTCCAGCCCGACTCCGAAACACGCATCGCGCCCAGCGTGATTGCCTGCAGCGCCCATTCGTCGCGGGCGCCCGCCTCGACGAGCAGCAGCGCCGCCTGCTCGCGCACGGCATCGAACTTCGCGGCGCGCAGCGCTCGCACGTCCTCGAGGATCGCGGCGTCGTACGCCGCCCAACGTCGCAGCGCGCGAAGCGCCATCACCTGCACCACCGGATCCGCGTCGCGGACGCGGGGCGCGACGAAACGCCGGTCGCCGCGATCGGTCGGCCCGCGACCCAGCAGGACGCAACCGAGCGCGCGGCGCACCGCCGCTTTCTGCGTGATCTGGCGGCGCGCAAATGCGCGCGACGTCGGCGCGTTGTAGTGCGCGAGCGCGAAGCACGCCATCGTGACGACTTCCGCATCCGCGTCCTGTTCGACCCGCTCCTCCAGAAGCCGGATCCAGAACCCGGGCGGAGTCTCCCCCGGACTGAAGTAGGTCAGCACGAACCGACGCGCGAACGGCGACCCCTGCCGAAGCAGGCGGGCGAGGATCGGCTCGCCGTGCGAACCGAGGCGCCGCGCCCGACCGATCGCGCGTTGCCACCGCACCCGGTCCGAGAACTGTTCACGAAACCACGCCTCGTCCTCGTTGCGGATCGAGAAGAGCGCGAGGTAGGCGTAGGCCTCCTCCACTCCGTCGCTCTGCTCGATCCAGGACTTCAGGGTGCGGCGCGCGGACTCCGTTTGCGGACGAATCGCCGCCAATGCCTGCAGGGCCGCGATGCGCGGTTCCGGCTTCGGATCCCGCGCCATCTTCAGGAGCGCACCCACCGAGGATCGCGCCTTCGCTCCCATCGCGGCGAGCACGTCCGCCGCCGCCGCGCGCCGAAGATGGTCCATGTCGTACCGCATCACCGGCTCGACGCGCGGGAGGATCGCCGACCCCCGACGCGCCAACTCCGCAATCAACGCGCGTCGTTCCTCGCTCGTCCCCCGCGCCAGGCCCGCGATGAGCTCGTCGACGTCGTCCGCGCGGGCGGAAGCGAAGCATGCGAGAACAACAACCAGGGCGCGCCTCATCGCGCACCGTCTTCCGGAACCACGGCGAGGTCGTTCGCGTTGAGACGCTTGCGGAGATCCCACGCCAACCGGGCCGAGAGCCAGTCCAGCTGCGAGAATTGACGCAACTCGTGATTCCGCCGATCCCGGGAGACCTGCAGCAATGCCCGGACGATGCCGGGGATCGCGTCCGGCCCAAGGCGGCGAAACGCGTGTTTCACCGTGCTCGACCGATTCCGATGTGCGACGTCGATCCGCATCAGATCCATGATCAGCTTGCCCCCCCACTCCGGCCTGCCCTCGTCCCGTTCGATGAGCGCGATCATGGCCGCGACGCGCGCGGCACGATCCTCGGCTTGCATCGCCGCCCGGAGACGGGGCACGGAACCGTCGCCACACCGATCGAGCAGCATGACCGTGGCGGCCGGGTACTCGTCGAAGCGGGCGGCGACGAACGGAATCGCGTGCGCCCCGTGGGCACCCACCACCTCCGGGGCCCACGCCACGGCGATCGGGCGGCTGCCGGCGCCGAACAGGCGATCGGCGCGCCCGTCCCCGGGCACCCGCTGCGACAAGTCCCAGGGAAGATAGATCTGCGCAAGCGCGGCATCGATCGCCTCCCGCATCGCCCATCGATCCCGATGGCCCAGCTCCAGCAACAGCAGGCCGGCCTGCTGGCGAACGGCGTCGGCGCCGGCCCACCGCAGTTCGCGCACGCGATCGGCGAGGCCGTCCCGCTGCACGCGCCATGCTCGAAGCGCTCCCAGCGCGTGGAGCTGCACGGCGGCACTCGGATCGCGAAGCAGCGGGATGACGCGCTCCGGGTCACCCCGCTCCGACGGCCAGCGCGCGAGAATCGCGCATCCGGCCACGCGCTGCTCCTCGATCGACGAGGCGAGGGCGCGACGGGCGAAGGGGCGGGACGAGGCGTCGGCGTAGAAGGTCAGCGCCGCACGCGCGTGCCGTCGGACCTGCGGATCGGGGTCGTCCTCCGAGCCGCGCTCGATCAGCCGCAGCCAGTGACGAGGCGGGTCCGCCACGAATCGCACCTCCTTGAACACGCGACGACGCTCATGGACGCGCGCGTGCCGGAAGAACGCGTCGAAAATCGGTTCGCCGTGCGCCTCGAGCGTTTGGGCCACGCGGACCGCCCGCGAGAAGAAGGCCTCGTTGCTCATGTGGGCCCGGATCCAGTGCGGCTCGTCGCGGTGGATCGCGAGCAGTGCGAGGACGGCGTAACCCTCCGACCGGTCGAACTCCCGATCGGGCCACCCCATCCGATCGGGCCAGTCCATCAGATCGGGCGTGGCCGCGCGCGCGAGCGGTCCCAACGACGCGAGAGCCTGCAGGACGGCGATGCGCGTCTCGACGCTCGGATCCCGAGTCGCCCGACGCAAAGACGCGAGCGCCGCATGGCCCCGCTTGCCCATGGCCCCGATGACATCGGCCGCCGCCGCGCGCCGGAGCGGATCTTCGTCCTGCAGCATGACTCCTTGGACGCGCGGGAGGATCGCCGACCCCCGACGCGCCAACTCCGCAATCAACGCGCGTCGTTCCTCGCTCGTCCCCCGCGCCAGGCCCGCGATGAGCTCGTCGACGTCGTCCGCGCGGGCCGTGGACAGGCACAGGAAGACGAGGCCCCAACTCCAACGCATCCTTTTGCAAGGTAACAACGGATCTCGCCCCGAACAGGGCGCACTCGCCATCCTTGCCCCCCGCGCCGCCCTCTGAAAAAATTCGGTCATGTACACCGAAGCCGCGCGCTCCCAGTTCCAGCACGAGCTCGACTCCATCAAGGAAGCGGGACTTTCGAAGGACGAACGCATCATCGTCACGCCGCAGGGCGCGTCGATCCGCGTCGCGGACGGCCGCGAGGTGCTGAATTTCTGCTCCAACAACTACCTCGGCCTCTCCAGCCATCCCCGGCTGATCGAGGCGGCGCACAAGGCGCTCGAGGACCACGGCTACGGCATGAGCTCGGTGCGTTTCATCTGCGGGACGCAGGATCTGCACAAGGAGCTCGAGGCGCGCGTGAGCGACTTCCTCGGCCATGCGGACACGATCCTCTACATCGCCTGCTGGGACGCGAATGGCGGACTCTTCGAGACCATCCTCGGCAAGGAGGACGCGGTCGT
>JBCDBY010000278.1:0-6204 GCA_039182715.1 Planctomycetota bacterium | reverse complement strand
GTTCGGAAGCCGGGGTCGCCGGTCGATCCGAATCAAATCAAGAAGGGCTGCGGATGACTTCCCGCAGCCCTTCTGTGTTTCTGTGTTTCTGTGGCCAATCGAGGCTCAGGACCCGGAGACCCGCTCGTGCTGGCGCCGCTGGCGCTCGCGGAGCTTCGCCTGCTGCTCGGCCTTGTACCACTCCACCCACTTCTCCGGGTGCTGGCCGAAGTCCTTGCCCGTCAGCGCGCCCAGCGCATCGGCGAGCGCGGGCTTCTCGTAGACCTCGTAGAAACCGTTGATCGAGAGCGTCCGGAAGGCGTGCACGATGCCGTCCTGCACGACGCCGATGACCGGGTCGGCAATGAACGAGGTCTGCGCCACCTCCACGTCGAAGTCCTGCACGTAGCTGACCTGGGTGGTCTGCGCGAGGTAGACCGCCTGACCGCTGCCGCCGCCGACCGAGTAGCGCGCCACGAGCGGGCCGACCGCCGCGGTGTCGCCGAGCGCACCGAGCGCCTGCACGGCATGCAGTCGCACGGTGTCGAAGGACGAGCCCAGCGCACGCACGAACGGGCCGATCTTGCCCTTCGCGTCGATCTGCTTGATCGCCTCGACGGCCGCCTTGCGGATCGACTCGTCGCGGTCGAAGATCGCGCGCTTGTAGAGCGGCGGCAGCGAGTCCTCGGAGTTGAGCGCCCCGAGGCCCTTGACCGCCTGCATGCGCACGTCCGGATAGTTGATGCGCGCGGCGATGGCGAGCGGACGCAACCGGTGCTTCGCGTCGATCTGCTCGATCATGCCCATGGCGCGCTGCCGCTCGCGCGGATCCTTGCGCCACGCCATCTTGATCGCCTGGTTGCCGACGCGGCGCGCCGCCTTCGCTTCCGCCTCGGCGACCTCGTCGGCCGCGTAGTGGCGGTACTCCTCCGGCGTCAGCCAGACGCCGTCGTGCTTCACGAACCCCTTGGCGCGCATCTTGTCCTTGCCCGCGACCCAGCGGCCGTGGACCTTCTCGAAGCCGAGCGCGCGGCGCGCGGCGCGATGGTCGGGCTGCAGCGTGACGACGATGCGCTGGTGGCGACGCGCCTCGATCTTGAGGCCCTTCTCCTGACACCAGAGCGACAGCCTGTACTGCGCGATCGCATCGTCCTGGGACAGCGACGCGAGCCGCTGCTCGTACTCTTTGCGAGTGTCGTCCGACACCGCGACGGAGGCGAGCAGGAGGCCGAGACCGAGAGCGAGCATTCGATGCATGGGGTTTCTCCGCCGATCTTAACGACGCTCGGCGGACGCCGGTTACGACGCGCGGCGTCGTCGAGAAAAAAGGACGGTACCGAACGGAAAACCCGCCCCGCGGGCGGTTCGGCCCACTGGTACGCCGGATGCGTCCTTTCGGCCGATGCGATTTGGTGTCGTCTTCCTGCTGCTGGCGGCCGTGGCGTTGCCCGCGACCAAGCAGCGACATCCCTGGCGCGAGGTCGTCCGCACGACCGGGCCGCGCTATGAGGTGGAGACGAACACCTTCCCCGAGATCGCCCGCGACCTCGAGGTGACGCTCAACCGCGCCTACGTCTTCTTCGAGGACCGGTTCGGACCGCTGCGCGGCAAGGCGCGGCGCCCGATGAAGGTGCGGCTCTTCCGTACGCGGAAGGAGTACCTCGTCGAGGGCGAAGGCGTCGCCGGCGCGCTCGGCCACTTCGACCCGTCGAACGACACCTGCTCGATCGTCTGGAGCGGCGAGACCGGTGACACCGGTTGGCCGGTCGCCGTCCACGAGGCGGCGCATCAGTACCTGTATCGACGCCACGGCCGGCTGCGCCTGCCGAGCTGGTACAGCGAAGGCATCGCCTGCTGGTTCGAGGGCCTGCAGGACCGCACCACGGCCGGCCACGTCTCGCGCCTGCGCTACGTGGCCGCACGCGCCGCCTTGCGCGACGGCCAGGCGAAGCTCGACGTGGTGCTCGACCCCGCGGCGCTGGTGCAGCGCGGACGCCTTTCGGTCTCCGGTCTCACGCCGTCGCGCTACTACGGCCTGGCGTGGAGCCTGGTGCACTTCCTCGCCACGCACGAGGACTACGCGCGCCGCTTCCGCCGGTTCGAGATGCGCCTGCTCGCCGCCCGGCCGGGTCAGACCGACGCCGTCGTCGACGCGCGCCGGCTGCTGGAAGAGGAGTGTGGTCCGCTCGACGTGCTCGAACGCCGATGGCGCACGCACATCTCGCTGCTCGAGACGCCGCCGCCGCTCGTCAAGGCCGCTCCCTACGCCTGGGAGCTCACCTCCGACAACGCGTTCGATCGCTACGCGGCTCTGCGCCGCATCCACAAACACCCCTTCCCGGCCTCGCTCGAGCCGGGCGTATTCGCCTGCCTGCGGGACGACGACGTCATCGTGCGCACCGAAGCGGCGCGCCTGATGCAGCGCGATCCGCGCGCCCCGGGCGTCTACGCCCTGCTCAAGTCGCTCGATTGGGGCGACGAGGAGCTCAAAGCGGCCACGTTGCGGGCGTTGGGCCACCGGTCCATGCGCGCCGCCGTGCCGCGGCTGCTGGAGGAAACCGAGAGTCGAGAGGAAGCGCTGCGTGCGTTGGCCGGCATGGGCGACGCACGCGCGTTTCCCGCCTTGCGGGATGCAGCCCTCGACCCGGACCTCTCCCTGCCCACGCGACGGCGTGCGATCCGCGTGCTGGCGCGCGACCCGTCCGCCCGCCCCACCTTGCGCCGGGTCGCCGAGAAGGCGAAGAGCGCGGACCTGCGTCAGGCGGCGCGCGATGCGCTGGTGCGTGGCCACGGCGACCTCGCCCCCGATCGCGGCGTCACGCGCGGCTCACGACCGGCGAAGGCTCTGCTGCGCGACGCGATCGATCCGAGCCGGAGCGAGTACCAGCGGCGCAAGGCGATGGGTGAGCTGGCCAAGCTGCGTCATCGCCCCGCCGTGCCGGCGCTGCAGCGCCTCTGCCGGCCCGGCGTCGAACCCGCGATCCGCCTCGAGGCGATTCGGACGCTCGTGGCGATCACGGGCGAAACGCGCGGCTACGAGCCCGGCCAGCCGGCCAGCGAGCGAGCGGCCGCCTTCCGCGCCTGGATGCCGGGCGGCTCGAACTGACGCCCCCCTCCCTACAATGATCGCTTGCCCGCTCTGATCGATACCCCGGAGGCGCTGCATGCGGCGCTCGACCTCCTCGCCCCCCACACCCGCATCGCCCTCGACACGGAGTCGGACTCGTTCCACGCCTACAAGCCGAAGCTCTGCCTGCTGCAGCTCTCGGTGCCCGGCCACGACTTCCTGATCGATCCGCTGGCCGAGCTCGACCTCGCGCCGCTGGGCGAGTTGCTGGGTGACCCGAACCGCAGGGTGATCCTGCACGCCGCCGAGAACGACGTCATCCAGATGAAGCACGAGTTCGGCTGGCGCATCCCCGGGCTCTTCGACACGCAGATCGCCTGCTTCGTGCTGGGCACGCCGCCGTATTCGCTGGCGGGCGTGCTCGAGGGCCGGTTCGGGGTGAAGCTCGACAAGAGCCAGCAGCGCAGCGACTGGGCCGCGCGACCGCTGAGCGACGCGCAGCTGGAATACGCCGCCGACGACACGCGCTATCTCATCGAGCTGCACGAGGAGCTCGACGCGAAGGCGGGCGAGGCGGGCCGGCGCGAGGAGATCGCGCACGAGTGCGCGCGCATCGCCGAGCGGGACTGGGAGCCGGAGCCGTTCGACCCGGAGGGCTTTCGCCGCATGAAGGGCGCGAAGGAGCTCGACGCCTACGGCCTGCGCATTCTGCGTGGGCTCCACCTCATGCGCCACGAGGAGGCGGAGAAGCGCAACCGCCCCGCCTACCGCATTGCGAACGACCAGATGCTGATGGAGATCGCGCGCAAGAAGGCGACGCGTGGCGAAGGCCAGCGCGCGCAGGGCTTCTGGCGCCGCTACGGCAAGCGTGTCGCCGGCATCGTGCGCAGCGAGAAGGACAAGCCGCCCCTGCCGAAGCCGAAGCGCGAACGCACGCGCGGCACGCCCGACGCGCCCGAGGTCAAGGAGCGCTACGAGCTCCTTCGCAAGTGGCGCGCAAAGGCGGCCGAGGAACGCGGCGTCGAGTCCTGGGTGGTGGCCCGCAACGAACTCCTGATCAAGATCGCCCGTGCGGAACCCGCGGCACGGTCGGACCTCGAAGGCCTGATGGCGGCCTTCCGCTACCGAGAGTACGGCGACGCGATGTGGGGAGCCCTGGGCGGTTAGCCCCCGGCTCCCAGCCCCCAGCCCCCGGCCGTTCCCTGCTACTCTCCCCCCATGTTCCTCCGCCTCCTCGGCATCGCCCAGGACGCCGGCGTCCCCCACATCGGATGCCGCTGCGCGCGCTGCGAGAAGTTTCGGAGCGACCCGCTGCTGCCGGCCTGCGTCGGCATCGTGGGGGAACGGCAGACCTACCTCGTCGACGCCACGCCGGCGATCGCGCGGCAGATCGAGATGCTGCCGGTCTTCCCCGAATCCATCCTGCTCACGCACGCGCACATGGGACACATCGCCGGGCTGCTGCAGCTCGGCAAGGAGGCGTGGAACCGCCCCACGACGATCTACGCCTCGCCCTCGCTGTGCGGCTTCCTCGAGGCGAACGCGCCGTGGAACCAGCTGCCGCTTGCGTGCGTGCAGACCATCGGCGATCTCGAGCTGGAGCCCGGGCTCCACGTGGAGTGGGTGCCCGTCCAGCACCGCGCGGAAAACTCCGACACGCATGCGTTCCTCATCAGGGGACCGCAACGCACCGTGCTCTACCTGCCCGACATCGACGCCTGGGACGATGATCTCGAATCGCTGCTCGCGCGCTGCGACGTCGCGTTGCTCGACGGCACCTTCTACTCGCGCGACGAGCTGCCGCGGCATGCGGACGTACCGCACCCGCCCATCGAAGAGACGCTGGCGCGGCTCGGCGACCAGACGTCGAAGGTGCGTTTCGTTCACGTCAACCACACAAACCGACTCCTGGACGAGGGGTCGGAACTACTGGCGGTGCAGGGAGAGGATCTGGCCCTCTAGATGACGCGCGGTGCATGGCTTTCGGTGCTGGCGGGCGCGCTGCTGGTCGCGGTCGTCTTCTGGTGGCAGATGCCGCGCGGGCACGGCCACGACGAGTTCGGCGAGGCGGGTCGACACGACATCAACTCCGTCAAGCACCTGGCGCAGCTGTTGACGCTGGAACCGGCCCGCGACGCGGACGGGCGCTACGACGTCTACGCCATCTGGGGCAAGGAACTCCGCAAGGACGAGTGGAACCACGAACTCTTCCACCATCGGCGCGGCGGGAAGTTCCCGACGCAGGAAGAGATCGAATCCGGCGACTATCGCAGCTTCGGCTGGGAACGCGGCGTCGTCCCACAGGACCGCACGGCCATCCATCCGGTGCTCTGGGACGCGCGGCCGCATCGCGGACATCGCGTCGTGGCGTGGTCGAACGGAGCGGTCCGGTTCTACTCCGAGGAGCAGTTCCAGGCTTTTGTGGCGGGCCGCTAGTTCCTCTGCTGATGCACGAGGAAGGCGAGTTCGTCCGTTTCCGGCGGCCCCACGATCTTCTCGATCCGGGGCCCGAGCGCCGCGAGAGCTTCCGCCGCCGCGTAGAACCCGCCGTCCGGGTCGTCCAGCTGTTTCTTGCCGTCGAACGACGTCCAGCGCCGCTTGCGCATCTCGTCGACCAGCTTCGGAGCGGCTTCGATGCCCAGATGCTCGATCGCTTCGGCCCAGAGTCCGTAGTGGTACACACCGTCTCTCGCCGCCTGATGTAGCGTCTCGATCAACGGTGCAACGAAGGCGAGCCGCCGGTCGCCGGACGTGATGAGCGCGTGCAGGGCAAAGGCGCGCGCGCCGTAGTACTTCGTCTTCAGCTGCGCCTCGATCGCAGCCTGACCGGCCTCTCCGAACTCCAGGAGCAAGCGAATCGTGCGAAACGGACGTTCATCCGCCCACTTCACAATGTGGGGCACGGCCTTGTCGCCCGCGGCCGCGAGAACTTCCCGGGGCGACCGCTCCGACTTCGCGTAGGGGCCAGGGCCAGTCCGACCGGGCGCCCGAAGATTGCGACGCCAGAGCCCGAGGTTGTCGGGCACGGACATCTCCACCACCGCCTGCTCGGCGACGGCGGCAAGCGCCCAAGCGGGGCGACACCCCGCCGCCGCGAGCAGCAACGCCGCCTGAAGCCGTTCCGTAGAGTCGGCCCTGAGCTCGTAGCCGGCGAGTTC
>JBCDBY010000277.1:0-6213 GCA_039182715.1 Planctomycetota bacterium | reverse complement strand
GAGGGAACCCATCCACTCGTCGGTCGAGGAGTTGCGGTATCCGGCCAGCCAGCGCGGTGCCGACTTCAGCTCCTTCGTGACGCGTCCGGCGGCGCGCAGCAGGACGGTTCCATCGCCCTGGCGCGCGAAGTCGCCGGGGCCGGTCAGCGTGAGCGCGCCCTTCGCCTCGAGGTCGCCCGCGTAGAGGCGCGCGCCGTGGGCGTTCGGGATCTCGATGAGGGTTCCCGGTCCCAGGACGAGACGGCCGCCGCCCGCCAGCCGCAGCTCGACCGCGTGGGCGCCGCGCTTCGGCGTCCGCACCTGGTCGCCGGGCAGCAGCAGGGCGCGAGGGCCGATCGGCGTCCAGCGCTGGCCCCCGACCGGGCGCACGAGGGCGGTGCCCTGGCCATCGAGAACGGTCCCGACGTGTCGGCTCTCCTCGGCGGGGGCGGGCTGGATGAGCAGGCCCAGCAGGAGGAGGCACGGCGCGAGGATCCGGATCGTTCCCATAGCCGTATTAGACGAGAGCGGGCGGAGAGGGTTCGTCAAAGTGGAGTCATGAGTAAGGGCGAGCGGGCCGGATCCCGCAATCCGGTCGATGGCCCTGTATTCCTCCCGCTGCGCCCGCCGTAGAATGCCCCGCGTGGTTGATGCCAACACCGTGGCCGCTCTCGAGCGCCTCGCGCGCGGGGAGGAGGGCGCCGTCGACGAGCTGTTGCCGCGCGTGTACGACGAGCTGCGCGGTGTCGCGATCGGGCTCTACCACCCGCGCGCCGGATCGCCCACGCTGCCGCCGACCGCGGTGGTGCACGAGGCGTACGTCCGGCTGGTCGGGTCGGAGAAGCTCGCCTGGGACGGGCGCACCCACTTCGTGGCGCTGGCGGCCAAGGTGATGCGCCAGGTGCTCATCGACCACCATCGCCAGGGCAAGGCGGCGAAGCGCGGCGGCGACTGGGAGCGCGTGACGCTTTCGGGCCTGCCGCCCGGCATCGCCGCCAACGACCAGCTCGATTTCATGGCGCTCGAAGAGGCGCTCGTGGAGCTCGGCGAACTCGACCTGCGCCAGGCGCAGGTGGTCGAGCTGCGTTTCTTCGGCGGGTTGACCATGCCGGAGATCGCGGACCACCTCGGCGTCTCGCTCGCGACGGCCGAGGGCGACTGGCGCCACGCGCGCGCCTGGCTCACGGGAAGGCTGTCGTGAGTCAGGAGCGCTTCCGGCGCGCACGGTCGATCTTCGATCGCGCCTGCGACCTCCCGCCCGACGAGCAGGAGGCCGTCCTGCGCGCGGAGTGTGGCGACGACCCGGAGCTGCGCGCCGAGGTGGAGAAGCTGCTCGCCGCCGACCGCGCGCCCTCCTCGAACATCGATACGCCGCTTCCCGATCAGCTGCCGAAGTCGATCGGCGGCTACCGCATCGTGCGCGTCATCGGCCAGGGGGGCATGGGCACCGTCTACGAGGCGGAGCAGTCCAACCCGCGAAGACGCGTCGCGCTCAAACTGATCTCGTTCGCCACCCCCGAGCTGCTCAAGCGGTTCGAGTACGAGGCGGAGATTCTCGGGCGGCTCAACCACCCCGGGATCGCGAGGATCTTCGAAGCGGGCGTGAGCGAGGGGCGGCCCTTCTTCGCGATGGAGTACATCGAGGGCGTGCCGCTGGATACCTACATCCGCCAGCAGGCGCTTTCGACCGACCAGCGGCTCGACCTGCTCGCGCGGATCGCCGACGCGGTGCAGCACGCGCACCTGCAGGGCGTGGTGCATCGCGATCTCAAGCCGGGCAACATCCTCGTCGAGAAGGACGGCACGCCGCGCCTGCTCGATTTCGGCGTCGCCAAGCTGACGACGGCGGATGCGCGGCTGCAGACTCTGGACACGCGCGCCGGCCAGCTGCTGGGCACGCTGCCGTACATGAGCCCGGAGCAGTTCACGAGCGAGCCGATCGACGTGCGCACCGACGTCTACGCGCTCGGTGTGATCGGCTACGAGATGCTGGAGGAGAAACTGCCGCGCGACTTCACCGGCAAGTCGCTGCCCGAGGCGGTGGCCTACGCGCAGCGCGCGGAGACGGCACAGCTGTCGCGCAAAGGCGACGCCGAGACCGTGGTGGGTAAGGCGTTGCAGACGCAAAGGGCGCGGCGTTACGGTTCGGCGGGCGAGTTGGCGGACGATCTGCGCCGCGTGCTGCGCGACGAACCGATCGTGGCGCGACCGCCCAGCGCCTCGTATCAGCTTCGAAAGCTCGTCCGCCGCCATCGCGCGACGGCGACCGGCGTGGCGATCGCCCTCGTCGCGATTGTGGCGGGTGGAGTGTTCTCCTTCACGCAGTTCCTGCGCGCCGAGGAGCGGCGCGTCGAGGCGGAGGAGGCGCGCGCGCTCGCGGTGGCGCGCGCGGAGACGCGCAACGAGATGCTTGGGTTTCTGATTCAGCTCTTCGACGTCGTCGATCCCGACGAGGCGCGCGGCCGCACGGTCACGGCGAAGGAGATCCTCGATGCCGGTGCGCGCGACCTGCGCGTCAAGCTGGAAGACCAGCCGGAGGTTCGTTCCCAGCTCATGCTGATGATCGGGCGCATCTACCTGCGGCTCGGGCTGCGCGAACCGGCGGAGCCGCTGGTCACCGAGGCACTCGCGATTCGGAGGGAGCTTTACGGCGACGCCAGTCCCGAGCTGATCACGGCGCTGCAGGCCGCGGCGTCGCTGGAGCTGGCGCGCGGCGACTTCGGCAAGGCGGTTGCGTACGCGCGCCGCGCTCTGACGCTGGGGCCGCGTGATCCGCTCAATCGGGGAGAATTGGGCGTCGCATTGGAGCGCGCGGGGCGTTACCGAGAGGCCGAGAAGGAGTTCCGCACAGTCTTGCGCGACGTCGATGACAACAAGGCCCTGCATGGGCTGGCCGTCGTCCTTCGTCGGCAAGGCAAGTTCGAAGAGGCGGAGCAAATGGCGCGGTCGGCTCTTGCACGCAAGCGCAAGGAGGTCGGCGACATTCATCCCGATGTGGTGAAGCGTCGCGCAACCCTCGCCACGGCGCTGACCGAACTGGGTCGTTTCGAGGAAGCGGAATCCCAGTTCCGTGCCGCGACGGATGCGCAGGAGAAGCTGACCGGCAAGGACAGCGCCGAGGTGGCGGGATCGCTCAGCACCCACGCGAAACTTCTCATTACGCGGGGCGAGTACGAGCGCGCCCAGGTGCTGCTCGAGCGGGCCCGTGCACTCGCGTTGCGCTGGTACGGACCGCGCCATCCGTTGACGATCACGATCACCGCGAACTTCGGAGCAGTGGCCTCGGGTCAACGTCGCATTCCCGATGCGCTTGACTACTACGAAGAGGCTCTGCGCCAGCAACGCGCCGTTTCGGGCGACGAGCATCCGGTCGTGGCGTCCTACCTGAGCTCGCGCGGCACGCTGCTTCTTGAGTTGAAGCGATTCGACGAGGCGCAAGCCAGCTTCGAGGAGGCGCGCAAGCTTTTGCTCGGGTATCACGGCACCGAG
This sequence comes from Planctomycetota bacterium, assembly GCA_039182715.1. Classification (GTDB taxonomy): domain Bacteria; phylum Planctomycetota; class PLA2; order PLA2; family PLA2; genus JBCDBY01. The sequence goes on along the minus strand of JBCDBY010000277.1, from coordinate 2,745 downwards.
AGGCATCCCGACTACGCGAAGTGTCTCGTCAACCTCGCCATCATCGAGCGGGATCGCGGCAACATGCAGGAGGCGATCGTTCTCTTTCGGCGCGGATTCGATCTCGGGGTCGATCTGCTCGGAGAAGATGCGGCCGAGACGGTCCACTACCTCTTTCAGTACGGTCGCCTCCTTTCGGAGCAAGCGAAGTACGACGAAGCGAGAAAGGTGCTCATGCGCGCGCGCGAGATCTTCGACGCGCGATTCGAGCCGACTCTTCCGGCGCGGTTGGGCTGCCTCGGCACGCTGGCCACGGTCGAGATCGAGCTGGGGAATTTCGCCGAGGCGGACAAGCTGCTGGCCGAGACGGTCCAGCGCCACACCGAACTCTACGGACCGAATCACGCCAACACCAAGGGGTCCAAGAGCAAGCGCGCGCGCCTCGCGCAGCGACGCGGTGACTATCGCACGTCACTCTCACTGCATGCCGAACTTTGGCAGGATCCGCCCGAGGATCCGGTGCAGCGTCTGACGCTACAGAACAACTACGCGCTCGTGCTTCTCCTGATGCACCAGCTGGAGAAGGCGGAAGAGATGTTCCGCGATGCGCGTGAAGCCCTCGTCAAGCTGGCGGGCCCTTCGCACCACCTCGTGGGCACCATGACGCACAACATCGCCGAGTGCCGGCGGCGGGCGGGCAAGGAGTCGGCCGAAGGGTTCCGGGCAGCGCTCAAGATCTACCGCGGCGCGTTCCCCGACGGCAAGCATCCGCTGATCGCCAACACCATGACCAAGCTGGGGCAGGCGACGGGAGATCGCGATCTCATGGAGGAGGCGCTCGCGAAGCGCCGCCTGCAGTTGCCCGCGGGCCATCCCGACATCGCGAAGTCGCTGGTGGCGCTTGGCGACGAGGCATCGCTGAAGGAGGCGGTCGCGATTCTCGATGCCGCCATGCCGGACAGCCTGATCGCGGCCGAAGCGCGGAGCGACTATGCGGCGCGGTTGACGGAGGCGCGCAACAAGGAGGCGGCGCGGGCGCTGCTGGAGCGGGCGCTGCCGGCGCTGCAGGCGGGCTTCGGCCCGGACCACCCCGCCACGAAGCGGGCGGCGGAGCGGTTGAAGGCCGCCTCCTGATCCTGTCCCCGGCGCGCGGAACATGAACTGTTCGCGCATGCGGGACCGTGCCACGAATCTCCTGCGGAGGGCGCTCGGCGACGAGGCCGCCTTCCGCGACGGCCAACTCGAGGCTCTCGAGTCGGTCGTGGGGCGCAAGGAGCGGCTGCTGCTGGTCCAGCGGACCGGGTGGGGCAAGAGTGTCGTCTACTTCCTCGCCACGCGCATGCTGCGCGACGAAGGGCACGGACCGGCGCTGCTGGTTTCGCCGCTGCTGTCGCTGATGCGCGACCAGGAACGCTTCGCGGACCGGCTCGGCGTGCGCGCGGCGCGCATCGACTCGTCGAACCGCGAGGAGTGGGACCGCGTCGTGGCGGGACTGGAGCGCAACGAAATCGACCTGCTGCTCATCTCGCCGGAGCGCCTGGCCAACGCGGAGTTCCGGCAGGAGGTGCAGCCGCTGCTCGATCCGGGCATCGGGCTCTTCATCGTCGACGAGGCGCACTGCATCTCGGACTGGGGGCACGACTTCCGGCCGGACTACCGGCGCATGCGCTCGCTGCTCGCCGCGCTGCCGCGCGGGATTCCGGTGCTGGCGACGACGGCCACGGCGAACGAGCGCGTGGTGCGCGACATCGCGGAGCAGATGGGCGACGGCTTCGCGACGCAGCGCGGCGAGCTGGCGCGCGCGTCGCTGCGGCTGCAGGCGATTCCGCTGCGCGACCAGGCGGAGCGGCTGGCGTGGCTGGCGCGCGAGGTCCCGCGGCTCGAGGGCAGCGGCATCATCTACTGCATCACCAAGCGGGACTGTGAGCGCGTGGCGGCGTGGCTGCGCGAACACGGCGTCGATGTGCGCGCCTACCACGCCGGCCTCGACGACGAGGAGCGCGTGGAGCTGGAGCGGGCCCTGCTCGCCAACCGGACCAAGGCGCTCGTCTCGACCATTGCGCTTGGCATGGGCTTCGACAAGCCGGACCTGCGGTTCGTGATCCACTTCCAGCGGCCCGGCTCGCCGGTCGCCTACTACCAGCAGGTGGGGCGCGCGGGCCGTGGCGTCGACGACGCGCTCGGCGTGCTGTTGGCGGGCGTGGAAGACGAGCAGATCCACACGCACTTCATCCGTCGCGCGTTCCCGTCCGCCGAGGACTTCGCCGGTGTGCTGGCCGCCATCGAGGACGCGGACGAGGGGCTGACCCGGGCCGGCATCCAGGCGCGCGTCAACGTGCCCTTCAAGCGGCTGGAGCAGGTGCTCAAGATGCTGCAGATCGACGGCGCGATCGACCGGCGGCAGCGTCGGTACGTGCGCACGCTGCAGCCGTGGGCGGCGGACGAAGAGCGTTGGGAGCTCGTGCGGAGCCGTCGCGTCGAGGAGCTCGACCGCATGGGCGCTTTTCTCCGGACGGACCGCTGTCTCATGGAGTTCATCGGCCGGGAACTCGACGACGCGCACGCGCATCCGTGCGGTCGATGCGCGAACTGTGTGGGCCCGATCCTGTCGGCCAAGGTGGACGCCGACACGATCGTGCCGGCGGCGGAGTACCTGCGCCACACGGAGCTGCCGATCGAGCCGCGCCGCATGTGGCCGTCGGACTCGCGCCGCGCGGTCTCCGGCCGCATCGCCGCGGAGGAGCGGGCGCGGGAAGGGCGGGCGCT
>JBCDBY010000276.1:0-6223 GCA_039182715.1 Planctomycetota bacterium | reverse complement strand
GAGGGCGGCAGGGCGAGCGGCAGAAGGTCCACGTTCACATGGCCGCGCAGATACTGGACGTAGGGCAGGCCCAGCATCGTCGCCGCGATCATCATGTAGGTGACGGTCGTCTTTCTCTTCGTCGCCACCGTTCTCGCGGCCGGGAACGGGGGGGTCGCGGTGCACGTGCGCGACGGCCGCACGTCGGATGCCCGGCGGGCGATCCACGATGTCACGGATGTCCGGCTGAAGATGGAGGGCGGCGCGTGCATCGTCGAGGTACACCTGGCCAAGAACCTGCGTGACGGGGTCTTTGTCGACGCCCACATCGAGTTCGACACGGACAACCGGAAGACCACGGGCGTGGAAGGCTTCGATTTCGGTGTGCATGCGTTCGCCGGCTCCCGTTTCCGCCGCAACATCGTGCGGAAGGACGGGGGCGACCCTCTGCAGCGGCGCGGCACGGTTGTGAAGTGGACGCGCAAGGGCGACCGGCGCAGTTTCGTCCACTCCTCATCGCTGAGGCTGGCGCCACCCGAGCTCGGCGACCGCTCCATCCGGTTCCGCTTCCCCATGGAGCTGCTGCGCAAGCACGGGCTCCGCTACAACAAGAAGGTCCGCTGGCGGTTCTTTCTCGAGAGCACCATCTCCGAGCATCCCATCTCGGTGGACTACATTTGCACCGACGACGGGAGCCGCATCGACGTGGACGGACGGATCGGGGACTGGCCTCCGCTCGGACCAAACACGGCGGATCCGGAAGGAGACCTGCATGGCGACGCGACCGAAGTCGACATCACGCGGCTCCAGGTCGACCACGACAAGGAGAGCATCTACGCCCTCGTCCAGCTCGCGCGGCGCGGGTTCGGCTTCTCCGCGTACGAGACCAGCGATGTGATCGACCGGGACCGGATCGTCGTGGCACTCGAGCCGGTCGGCACTCGCGCCTACATGAAGTTCGTCGAGGCGACGGCCTGGACGACGCACTCGGAGTACGAGGGCATTGGCTACCGGTACAAGATCGTCGGCGACGCGCTCGAGATCAGGTTCGACCGCAAGCCGGAGCAGACCAAGTTCCGGGTCATCGCCTACGCGGACGCGCGCCGACTCGATCGCGTGCCCCGCAGCGGGTCGCGCGAGTTGGAGATTCCCGCCTCCGCGTGGGGGGCGGATTGAGGACCCTCGGTCTCACGCTCCTGCTCCTCGCTGGCGCCGCGTCCGCCGAGGACGTGGGCGGGCGCCTCACGGCGGACACGACCTGGAGGGGCACGGTCGAGATCGTCGAGGACGTCATCGTGCCGGACGGCGTCACGCTGACGATCGAACCGGGCACGACCGTGATTCCGGCCCGGGACGTGATCGGCGAGGGCAAGGGCTGGAATCCGCGCAGCCTCGAGATCCATGTCCACGGTCGCATCGTCGCGCACGGCACGCCGTCGCGGCGCATCCGCATCGGCCCGCTGCCGGATGAGAACGAGGACGCGAATTCGGAGGCGACGTGGTCCGGCATCGTGTTCCACCCGGATCGCGTGAAGCCGAGCCGCTTGATCTGGTGCAGTATCCGTCGCGCGGAGATCGGCCTGCAGGTCTGCGGGCGTGAACTTCTCATCGAGCACGTGCTGTTCGCCCGCTGCCCGCTCGGGATCGGCGTCGGGATCCTGCGCAGCCTCGACGGGAAGGCGCGGACCGACCTGGCGATCGGCACCGCACCGGTGATCCGGCACGCGCTCTTCAGCCAGTGCGGGGTCGGGATCGCGAACGAGCGCTCGGCGCGTCCCGACGTCGAGCGCAGCGTCTTCCTCGACTGCAAGGCCGGCGTCGGGTTCGGCCGCATGGGCGAGTGGTACGGTCCGGTTCGTGGAGTCGGCACGCGGCTTGAACGATGCGAGTTCGTGCGCTGCGAGATCGGTGTCATGTCGAGCGCACGCATCTCGAACTGCATCTTCGACCGCAACGCCGTTGGGCTGCGCAGCTCGACGGCGCACTCTGACGAGGCCGTTTCCATCGACCGCTATCGCATCGACGGCGTGCTGGCCGAGGGCAATGGCGAGCTTCTCTCCGGCGACCTGCCGCCGCTGATCCATCTGGTTCGGAAGCCCATCGGCCGCAGCGGTGACCTCCCGAAGCGGGAGAGCTACGACCCCGAAGCGCTCTGGGGCGACGGGCTTGCGGCGGTCCTCAAGCTCGCGGACGGTTCCGCCGGTCGCGGCACCGCCACGGACGGCGGCGACTTCGGCGCGTTCGGCGCCGGGCGTTCGAACCCGGTCGGCGCCGCCGCGTACGCGGTGAAGAAGAAGGGCGTGCCGGTCGACTCGTGGCTGATATGCGGTCCCCCGACGACGCGGGGCGCACGCGACTCGAAGTGGCCGATGAAGAAACTGCGCCGCGGAATGCGCGGGGCCGACTTCGTCTGGATCGGCGTCGCAGACGCGGTGTCGCAACCGCGGCGTCCCGGCGGTTCGCTGACTCGAGGCCCCGCGAACCCACGGTACGTCGCGGCGCAGATCAAAGTCGAGCAGGACGACCAGTTGAAGCTGGTGTTGGCCCTCGACGGGAGTGTCGAGGCGTGGTGGGGCGGCAAGCCCGTCCTGCCGCTCTCGAATCTCCGCTTCGAGACGGAGAGGGCGGTCGACCTCCCCGTGACGGAGGGCACCCATTGGCTGGTTCTCCGCCTTCGCCCGCGCCGCTCCGGTGCCCCGTTCGCCGCACGCATCACCAATCGCCACGGTGACCGCCCAACCGGTGTTTCCTGCATCTCGCAGCAGCGCAAGCCGGGACGCTTCGCCGTGCGTTCGGTGAAGGTGAAGAAGGGAAAGACCGACTCCTACACGCTGACGGTCCGGTTCTCCGGGCCGGTGCACTGGCAGGACGCCATCGATGGTGAACGGTACGCCGTGAAGAACACCGACGGGGTTCCCTACAAGCTGCGCTTCCGCCGTGCGGAGTACGTCCCGAAACAGTCGGCGGTCATTCTGCACGGCGTCCGGCGGCCGTATCTCGGAACGTTCTACCTGGACCTGAAACCGATGCGGGACCAGTCGGGCCTGTTGCGTGTGCCCGACACGAAGCGCGCCAAGTTCACGCTCCGCTAGTTGTGGTTTCCGACTACTTCTTCGCAAGGTCCGCGCTGCGGTCGGCGGGGACGCGGTAGCGCCGCAGGATCTCGGGGCTGCGCTGCGCCGTTTGCTCGCGATCGAGCACGACGCGGCTCGCGCGGCGTTCGAACTGGATCGTGTGGTACTTCTCGGTGTTGGCATCGAACGCGTCCACGACGTCGCTCAGCTGTGCGATCCGCTTGCCGTTGATGCGCTCCACGACGTAGTCCTCCGCCCACGTGTAGCCGACGTTGAGCTCATCCGGCAGCACGTCGATGCAGACGACGATGTCCTTGCGCCAGGCGTTCTCGTCCGTGCGGCGCTCGTACCAGTGGCGCGTGAGCCGCTGCGGCGCGTCCGACCACTCGTCCCACACGGAGATGTAGTTCGAAGTCAGCCGTGAGAAGACCAGACCGCCGATGATGTAGTAGCTCGGGCGCACTTCGTAGCGGTAGCGATGCACCAGGTACGGGTAGGTCATCTTCGACTGCTTCAGGGGCACGTCGACCGTGATCTCCTTGCCGTCACGGAGCAGATGCAGCTGGATCTTGGAGCCCACCTGCTGGCGGTCGATGGCGAAGCTGAGGCCGACGCGCTGCCGGGGCCGAAACTCGATCGTGCCGTCGTTGCCCACGGGGAACTCGCCGACGCGATAGAGCACGTCTCCCACCTGCGCCGCTTCGCCGCCGAAGAGCACGCGGCGGATCACGACGCCGCTGCGGCCATCGGCGAGCCCCAGCTCGGCTCGCATGCTGGGGTTCTGGAGGAATTGCCAGACCAGCGGGAGCAGGGGAGCACCGTCGACGCGCCCATCCTTCAGGTCTTCGAAGAAGTGTGCGACGACGGGCGCCGGGATCATGTACCCCACGTTCTGCCCGCGACCGGACTGAAACGCGACGCCGGCAATCCGGTTCTTGGCATCGAGCAGCGGTCCGCCGCTGGAACCGGAGTTGATGGCGGCGTCGATCTGGCAGACGAGGTTGCGGTGGCCGGAGTGCGAGTACCGGTCGCGCTCGGTGCGCGAGACGATCCCACGCGTAATCGTGACCCGCGTTCCGCCCTTGGGAAACCCGTAGGCGACGACCGTGTCTCCCATGGCCGGAAGCTCGCCCAATCGAAGCGGCGTCGCGCCCTGGAAGAAATTCAGGTTTTCGACGACCAGGATCGCAAGGTCCAGCTCGTGGGAGATCGCCTGCACCTTCGCGACGAACTTGTCCGGCGATCCCGCGCGCCGTACCTGGATAAACGTCGCATCGCTGACGACGTGCGCATTGGTCAGGATGCGGCTGCCCTCGATGATGCAGCCGGACCCGCTGCGCCCGGAGGATCCCTGCATCTGCCAGGGGCGAGACCAGTGGGCGCGCTGGTAGGTGGTGTAGATCTTGACGATCGAGGATGTGACGTCCTCGGCAGCTGCCGGCGTCGCGAGCAGGCACGCCGCGGCAACGAGAAAGAGTCGGTGCATGATGTTTCTCCCTCGGCAGAAGGTTCGCGCCTGCGCGAGTCGCATGTTATCCGGGATGGTAGACGCGACCCTGCCCGATCGGGAGGGTGATCCCGGCGGCGATCGACGTGCTCGTACGACTCCCCATACGGCACCGTGTCCCCGTCCTAGAATGGTCGAGGTGAGGTCCCCGGTCTTGCCGTTGCATGGCGAGTCCTCGAAGCATCCGGCGCAGGTCCGATGAGGAGAGGTCGATGAATGAAGACGCTGCGCCCGACGGCGCGCGGATCCGCACGGGTCGGCTCCTCCTGTTGTACGTCGCCTTCGGAGTGATGGTCGGAGCGCTGATGGGCGTATCCGACCTGCCTCGGCTGGCGGGACCGGCGATCATGGCCGTCGGCGTCGTGTCGCTCACGGCGGTTCTCAACCGGCGTATCCGCGCCGGCAAGTGGCGCTGGCTGCTTCGAGACGAGTCGTGACCCCCGAGTCGACGTCTGCCCTTAGTGTTGCGGGAGCCTGTTGAGTTGGAGCCCAATGCATACACCGAGCCAGAATCGTAGTACTCGAGCGAGCTCGGCTGGAGCTGCACGCGGCTGCTGTGTATTTTCTTCAAGCTCGATCCGCTGCTGTGTTCGCCAGGCGAGGCGGAAGTGAAGATCGTGACAGTGGTCACCGACCCCGTCGTCATCAGCGCGATCCTGCGCCACGTGCGATAGGGGCGGGGATCACGACCTGCACGACGTGTGCGCCGCGGTCTGTCCGCCACGTGAGCAAATGCCAGGAAAGAGCGCGCTAGGCGCGCTTTGGGTGCCGCTGCGCGATGTCGCGAACCCGGGCGTGTCCCCGTTGCGAGTGGCGAGTGGCGAGTGGCGAGTGGCGAGTGGCGAGTGGCGAGTGGCGAGTGGCGAGTGGCGAGTGGCGAGAGCGCGCAGTCGCGCAGACACGACGCGCCGAACGAGCGTTCACGACTGGCTCCGGGGTCGGGACTCGGAAATGAGCGCTTACCCATTCTCGATAGCCGTCAGGCGATGGGCAAGTTGGTTATCGAGCACTGATCTCGTCATTCCCGGGGCTTTGGCGGCCCGAGATAAGCGGGCGATCGAGAAGCGTGGTAACTTGCAACGTTCTAGGATCATGGGGGAGCATCGCGGGTGATCCCGCGGTGTCCATGTCCTTCGAGGGAAAATGCAGGACACGGAGGGACTCGGGATGAGGTTGTGTCACTATCGTTCGCACGCTAGGAATTCAAACTCAGCGGTGACGCTGGTCACCTTGCTGACCGCGATTGCGGTGTGGGGAGGATGCAACAACGGGGATCGGCCGGTCCCTCCCCCGGATCAGGGCGAGTGGGGGGCGTTCTCGTCGGAACCGGTGCTCAAGTGGACACCGGACCCTCACGGATCGCACCACGACATGCAACTCATCGCTGACTTCGCGTTCGTCGATCGAAACGGCAACGAATGGTGGGTGCCGAAGGGCGAACATGTGGACGGGGCGAGCATTCCGAAGGAACTTTGGAGTTCCATCGTCGGCACGCCGTACATCGGAGCATACCGCCGGGCCACCATCGTGCATGACTTTCATTGCAACGCTGAGTCGCCGCCGTACGACCGCTATCGGAAGCCGCCGACCCTCGAGGCGGCAGTCGCAGTCGCCCGCGATGGCGCCCATTCGGCACGCCGCCCGGATCAACGCGCCGGTTTTC
>JBCDBY010000275.1:0-6261 GCA_039182715.1 Planctomycetota bacterium | reverse complement strand
GTTCGGGCGCCAGCACGCGGCCACGGGAGGCCTGGGCCACACCGGTGAGCGTCGGCATGTCGACGAGCGGATCGCGCAGCTCGAGCGCGTCCCTGCCGGACGACAGCGAGCCGGCCAAGGCGACCTTCATCGTCGAGGAGACCACGCTCGAGCTGCGCGATCCGCTCGTCGACATGCCGACGCTCACCGGTGTGGCCCAGGCCTCCCGTGGCCGCGTGCTGGCGCCCGAACAGTTCCGGCGCATCATCGAGGATCAGATCGTGCCGCCCACGACCATCGTGCGCAGCGGCGAACCGATCCGCGTGACGCTCTGGGACCGCGCCTGGGTGCTCTGGCTGTTCGCGCTGCTGCTCGGCGTCGAGTGGACGCTGCGGCGCATCAACAACATGCTGTGAGATAATTCCACCGTGCGAGGAACCCGCCTGCGTCTCCCCGTCTTCGCGTTCGTTGTCCTGTTCTCTTCCGCGCTCTTCGCGGACGACGCCAATCGCCCTTTCTGGGTCAGCACGCCGTCCGCCGCCGAGCAGGCGATCGCCGACGCCAAGGTCGCCACCGCCTCCGGAAACATCGAGAAGGCGGCGCGTCTGCTGCAGGTGGTCTTCGACGAGCATCCGCGCGCCTTCATCGCCGAGGGCCGCGTGCGCCCGGGCCGCGCGCCGACCGCGTTCGTCGGGGCGCGCCAGCGGGCGCTGGAGATCCTCGCCGGCTGGGCCCAGCCGATGCGCGCCACCTACGAGAAGCTCTTCGGCGGCATCGCCGACGAGCTCCTGCGACAGGCACTCGCCGTCCAGGACGAAGACGGTCTGCGCACCGTCATCCTGCGCTTCGAAGGCACGCGCGCCGGACTCGCCGCGACGCTCTCGCTCGCCGACCGGGCGCTGCAGCGGGGCCACGCGGCGGAGGCGCGCCTGCTCCTGGCGCGCGTCGGCCAGATGCACCCGGACGCGCTCGACGGCATCGCCGGTCGCCTGCGGCTCGCGGCACGCCGGGACCACGAACGGGGCGGACCGCCCCCCGCAGCCGGTGCGGAGTCGGACGAGGAAGCGCCCATCCCGAGCGCCACCGAGTCGGAGTGGCCGATGATGGGCGGCGACGCACGCCGCTCGCGCATCGCCGGGCCGATCCGCCTGCGCCCGAGCGGACGGATTGCCGACCCGTCACCGCTCCCCGCGTACTCGATCCCGTTCGCGCTCGACGAGCGCGCCAGCGATGAACCGATCCAGCCGGAGCGCGGCTTCGGCGCGGGACGCGGGGTCCGGCACTTCGAGGAGTGGCGCCGCCGCTGGCGCGAATTCGCTCCGATGCAGCCGGCCATTGCGCGCGGCAACCTCGTCTACAGCGACGGGCGCCGCGTGGTGGCGCTCAACCTGTACACCGGCGACGAGCTCTGGAGCTATCCCGAGAAGCCGTTCCCCGACAACAAGGGACGCACCAACCTCAACCAGATTCTCGCGCCGAGCATCATCGACGGCGTGGTCTATGCCACGATCGAGGTCGGGGTGCCCTTCCGCCCGCAGTTCCTGCAGGGCGTACCGATCACCTACTACATCCCGCAGCGCCGGCTCGTCGCGATCGACCTCGAGAGCGGCAAGCGACTGTGGAGCCACGAGCCCGCGCAGCTCGCCGCGAACCCCGCGGACGAGAGCGACGAGCTCGGACAGCGACTCGCGAAGCTCTCCATCGTGGGCCCGCCGCTCGTGCGCGGCAACCGCGTCTACGCGCCCGCCGCGTTCAGCGAAGGCATCATCCATACGCATCTGCTCGCGGTGGACCGCCACACCGGAAAGCCGGTCTACGCGACACGGCTCTCGAACGGACAGCTCGAACTCAACCTGTTCGGCCGCGAGCTGAACGAGCTCGCCACGACGCCGGTCGCGGAGTCGAACGGGCAGATCATCGTCGGGACGAACCTGGGCGTGGTGACCGCCATCGACGCGGTGCTGGGCGCGCCGCTCTGGGCACGCACCTACGACATCCTCCCGATCCCGAAGACCTTCCTCTGGTTCGAGGCGCCGCGCCGCTGGGGTGACATCGACAACGGTCCCCCGCTGATCGTCGACGACAAGGTCATCCTGACGCCGCCGGACGGCACGCACGTGATCTGCTACCACCGTCGCACCGGCCGGGAGCTGTGGCGCTTCTCAGCGCGCTACAACGACTTCCACTTCGAAGTTCGTCGTCTGCACGGCAGCGACGGCAAACGGCTCTTCCTCGGCGGCGACGAGGGCGTGCTCGCGATCTGGCTCGAGGACGACCCGGCGAACAACCGCCGCGCGATGCAGCGGGATTGGCTGGCACGCTTCCCCGACTCCGATCTCGGCACCGGACGCGGCGTCCTGGCGGAGGACGGGCTCTGGGTGCCGACCTACGGCTCGATTCTCCATCTCGACCCCGAGACCGGGAACGAACTGGCGGGCAGCTTCGAGCGCGTCGGCATCGACGCCGGCCGTCGCGTGCACCTGACCTGGGCCGCCGGCGCACTGGTCGCGACCACCGCACCCGCGGACAGCAGTCGCGAACCCGACGTGCTCACCGTGCGCTACCGCCGCGAGGACGTGCTGCGTCTCGCGCAGGAGGGCGTGCGCCGCAACCCGGAGGCGCCGGAGTCGCATCTGGCGGCGGGCGACATCCATCTCGCGGTCGGCGAGTTCGAGCAGGCCGCGCGCTGCTTCCGCGCGGCGCTCGAGCGCGCCGAGAAGACCGCGCGGCCCTACCTCGCCCAGCGCGCCCGCACCGGACTCCACCGCGCGCTGCTGCGTAAGGCGTTCCTCGTGCTCGAGGAGACGCCCGACCGCGCGGCGGCGGCCTTCGAGTCCGCGTTCAAGGCGGCGCCCGATGCGGAGCACGAGTGGGAGGCGCGACGCGCACTCGAAGGCGCGCTCGGGAACGGAGCCGACGCCGACTGGCGCCTCAACAACCTGCGCCAGATCGAAAAGCGGTTCGGCGAGCGCGTCATCGACGAGGCGGGTCGCACCGCCCGCGGCTGGGCGCTGCGCCGCATGGCGCTGATCCACGTCAAGCTCAACGACGCGCGGCGCGCGGTGGCCGATCTGCAGAAGCTGCTGGAGGCGGACCCGACCGGACCGGACGCGCGGCTCGCGACCGACACCATTCGACGGATTCTCGTCCTGCGCGGCCGCAAGCCCTACGAGCCGTACGAGCGGCGCGCGCGCAAACTGTTCGAGGCCACCATCGAGAGCGGCAATCTCGACGCGCTCGAGCGCGGCCTGCGCATGTACGCCAACGCCGAGTCCGCCGACGAGGCGATCATCACGCTCGGCCGCCTCCGGCTCGCCGCGGGCGAGGTCGAGGCGGCATCGTCGGTCGTGCAGCGCTTCCTGCTCGACCGTCCCGACTCGCCGCAGGTGCCCGACGCGCTGGCGCTGCTGTTCGAGGCGTACCACGCGCGCCAGGCGTTCGGTCCCGCGCTCGCCGCGCTGCAGCGCCTGCGCCGCGGCTTTCCCGAAGCGCAGGTGCGGCGCGCCGACGGCGCCCGGGTGCGTGCCGCCGCCTGGGTCGACGCCTGGCTGGAAAAGGAACCGTACGCGTCGCTGCGGCGCAGCGCGCACCGTCTCGACCTCGAGCCGCCGCTCGTCGAGCGCTTCGACCTGCAGTTCGACGGCCAGTACGTCGACGTCCCCGATCTGCTCGGCCAGAAGCCGCCCGCGCTGCGCGACGCGGTGGTCGTGCGACTGGGCGAGGAAGCGGTCGCGATCGACGCGCGCAACGGACGCGAGCTCTACCGCGTGCGCGTCGGCCGTCCGCCGAGCGGCCCGTTCGTCATGGCGAACGGCAAGTTGATCATCACGACCGACCGCGCCGTGCACGTCTTCGACGCCGGATCCGGCCGCACCATCGCCGTGCGCGCGATCCCCGAGGGCGACGAGGGGTTGCGGCTGCACGAGCACCACGGCCAGGTCTTCCTCGTGTCCAGCGGGCGCCACGAGCGTCACTCGCTGCGCGTCAGCGCGCTCGACCCGGACAGCGGTCGCACGCTCTGGTCGCGCTCGATCCCGCGCATCCGCAATCGGGAGCGGCACAACGAGCGCGCGGTCGCGGTCCTCGGGGACCGTCTCGTCGTGCTCTCGTCGGCGGCCGCGCACATCACCGTCCTCGACACCTCGAGCGGCGCGATCGAAACGCGGGTGCGCTTGTTGGAGGACGGCAGCGCCCACCCCAACCTGCCGCTCATCACGCTGCCGGACGGCCGCATCCTGGTCGGATACGGCTCGTCGACAAGCGGTCGGCGCAGCTCCACCTATCAGCGCTCGTTCGGCATCGCCCTGCTCGATCCGGCGCGCAGCGGACGCGACGTGGTCGCCTGGCGCTACGATCCGCCGCGCGGCGCCCGCACGCGCTACCTGCGCCACCTGCGCGTCGTCGGCAAGCACGTCGTCGCCATCGAGCGGAGCGGCGCGGTCACCGTGCTCAACCTGCGCGACGGCACGGCGGTCTCCGAGCATCGCCTCACCGAGCTGCTCGACGTCAACACGGCGCCGCTCGCCGACAACCAGCCGATGCACGACTCGATGCTGCTGCTGGTCGGCCGCGGCGCGGGCGACGATCCGCCGCGCCTGTTCATGCTGGAGCCGCCCGAACTCGGGCAGAAGTTCGCGCCGCTGGAGCTGGCCGAGGACACCGCCTCGCGCCCCTCCGTGATCCGCTCCGACGGCGTCGTCACCGTCGCGCTCGTGCCGGTCCGCGGACTGCGCGTCGGCGACGGTCTGCGCTTCCTGCTGGTCGATCCCATGAACGCCCGCCGCGTGCAGATGCTGCAGCCGCGCGTCGGGGACGCCAGCTGGTTCAACGGAAAGGTGCAGAACGGCATTCTGCTCGTCACGCTGGGCAATCGCGTCGTCGGATACGGTCCGAAATAAAGATCGTCTCGCGCTTCGCCGAGAAGTTCTTTGGACACGGCCCATCCTCGCGACACTCTCGCGCGTATACTGGGTTGGACAACTTGATGCAGCACCGTTGGGCAGTTTGGCTCGCACCGGTCGTAATGGTCGCGAGCGTCGTTCTTCTCGCGCCGCGCGCTCACAGCGACGAAGCCATCAAGTCCAAGGCCCCGGGAGGCCAGGACAACAAAGCGCCGCGCGATTCGCTCGTCGATGACCGTACCCGCTCCGCCATCGAAGGCTCGCTTCGCTGGCTGGCGGACCAGCAGAACACCAAGGGCGAAGCCAAGGGTTCCTGGAACGGCCGCATCGGATTCAAGATCAACGACGGCTACCGCCTGCAGCCGCTCGACCAGACCCACGAGGGCCTGCCGCACCTGGGCGTGACCGCGCTCGCGGCCATGGCATTCCTCTCCGGCGGGCACCTGCCGGGTCAGGGCCCCTACGGCGACACGACGCGGGCCGCGCTCGACTTCGTGCTCAAGCACGTGCGGGACAACGGCTACATCACCGCGTACGGCTCGCGCATGTACAGCCATGCCTTCAGCCTGCTGTTCCTGACCGAGATCTACGGCATGACCGGCGATCCAAAGCTGCGCAAGAAGCTCGACAAGGCGGTCGAGTTCACCTACCGCGCGCAGAACAAGGAAGGCGGCTGGCGCTACGCGCCGCTCGCGCAGGACTCGGACATGTCCATCACCGTCTGCCAGGTGGTGGCGCTGCGCGAGGCGCGCAACATCGGCATCAAGGTGCCGCGCGAGACGATCGACAAGGCGCTCAAGTACGTCATGGAGTCCGCCGTCGTCGGGCGCAACAACCCGAATCGCGGCGCATTCCTCTACCAGCACTCCGACGTTCCCTTCAACCGCAACAGCTTCGCGCTGACGGCGGCGGGGCTCACGACGATCTACCAGGCCGGCCTCTACAACCAGCGCGAGCTGGATCGCTATTGCGCGCAGCGCAAGATCCGCAACGTGCCGCGCCTGGTCGACTGCCTGCAGTACATCGAAGACACCTACGAGCCGATCTGGCGCGACTACCACGACCACTACTTCTACTTCTACGGGTGCTACTACGCGACGCAGGCGTGGTACACGCGTGGCGGCAAGGAGTGGCGGCGCTGGTACACGCGCCTGCGCGACGACCTGATGAGCATCGCGCGCCACCGGCGCGGCGCCGACGGCAAGCGACGCACCTACTGGGAGTCCCGCCACGTCGGCGACGTCTACGCGACGGCCGTCTCGGCGATCATGCTGCAGGTGCCGACGAATTACCTGCCGATCTTCCAGCGCTAGAGCGTGGCCCGGTTGGCCGGGGGCTGGAGGCCGGAGGCTGGAGGCTGGGGGCCGGAGGCTGGGGGCCG
>JBCDBY010000274.1:0-6324 GCA_039182715.1 Planctomycetota bacterium | reverse complement strand
GCAGCTTGCGGCTCGCACCCGGCAGCGCGACGGCGAGTCCGTGCTCGACGCCGTTGGCCAGCGCCAGCGCCTCCTCGAGATCCGTCGCCGGCTGAATCAGGGCGATGGGCCCGAAGGTCTCCCGATCCGTCAGCCCGTTACGTACGACGGTCGGCTCCATCCAGCGACCGCGTGCGGTGCCGCCGACGGCGACGTCACAATCCGCCAGCAGCTCGAGCAGCCACGCGACCTGCTCCTCCGAGATGACCGGACCGACCTCCGCTTCGCGATCGAGCGCGCGCGCGGCGTCGACAAGCGCTTGCTCGAACGGCGCGCGGATCGACTCTTCCACGATGAACCGGCGAATCGCGGTGCAGCGCTGGCCGGCGAATCCGAAGGCCGCTTGCGCCCACGCACGCGCCTGCCCGAGGTCGGCGTCGGCGAGCAGGATCGCGGCGTTGTTGCCGCCCAGCTCCGCCTGCAGCGGAATGCCGCGCCGCGCGCAGCGGACGCCGAGCGCGCGGCCGACCGCCGTCGAGCCGGTGAAGGCGACGGCGCCGATGCGCGGGTCGTCGACGATGCGGCGCGCCACCGCCGCGTCGCCGTCGATGCGATGCATCGATTGCGGCCGATCGAGGGTCTCTTCCACCAGCTGCGCGACCCGTGGCGCCTGCGGCGCAGGCTTCCAGACGACCGCGTTGCCGACGTGGAGCGCGGGCGCGAGGCGTCCGACGGGGAGCGCGAGCGGATTGTTGAACGGCGTGATCACCGCCAACGTGCCGTGTGCCCGCTGCCGCCAGCCCTCGCCCTGCTCCGGCACGAGCCGCGCGGCCTCGTGGGCGAGCGCGACGGCGAAGCCGACTTCGGCGCGGGCCAGCGGCAACGGCTTGCCGATCTCCTCGTGGATCGTCCGGGCGAACTCGTCGGCACGTGCCTCGATGCGGTCGGCCCAGGCGGACGCATCGAACGGCTCGGCCTCGAGGTCCCGAATCTCCACCGCCTGCTCGTCGGGGAGGCCGTCAAGCCGGCGGACGATCGCATCGGAATCGAGGAAGGTCGCGACGCGCGTTTCCATCCAGATGCGGACGAGCTCCGCGTGGTCGGGCTCCGTCGTGCCGACGGCGTCGTCGGCGATCCAGACGCGCAGGCCGCGTTCATGCGCGTCGAGCACCGCTTCGCGCACACAGGCGTGCAGATAGAGGCCGGCCACGATGAGCGTGTCCGCGTGCCCGTAGTCGACGTCCCCGCGATAGCGCTTCTTCGCCCACACCCGCTCCCCGGCCGCCGGGGGCAGCACGGGTTCGCCGGCGTCGTGCGTGTGCAGGTGGTGCACCGGCAGACCGCGCGCGCGGCACGCCTCGAGCAGCCGCTGCGCCGCGGCGCGCAGGATCGGCGGGCGCGGATGCAACCCCGGTCGTCGGAGAAAATCGCGCTGCAGGTCGACGAGCAGGAGCGCGGGCTTCACAGGTTCTCCGCGACGCGTCGGCCCATTTCGCGCGTGCCGACGACGGTGGCGTCCGGGCCGGCGATGTCCGCCGTGCGAAAACCGTCGGCGACCGTGCGCTCGACCGCGCGTTCGATGCGCGCCGCGTCCGTCGGCCGATCGAAGGCCGCGCGCAGCATCATCGCCGCCGAGAGAATTTGCCCCAACGGGTTGGCGACGTCGCGGCCCGCCAGATCGTGGGCGCAGCCGTGCCCGGTCTGGAAGACGGCGGCGCCTCCGCCATGGAAGTTGCCGTCGAAGTTGCCGGAGTAGGAGAGGCCGCGCGACCCGAGCAGAAGCGCCGCCAGGTCGGAGAGGATGTCGCCGAAGAGATTGGGCGCCGCCACGACGTCGAACGATCGCGCCCGCGCGACGATCTGGTAGGCCGCGTTGTCGACCTCGAGGACCTCGGTTTGAACACCCTCGCCCATCTCCTCGAAGATGCGCGTCCACTGCGCGCTCGCGGCCGGCATCGCGCCCGGTTTGACCGCCAGCGCCAGGCGCCCGCGCCGCGCTCGCGCCTGTCGGACCGCCTCGGCCAGCAGCCGCCGCACCTCGTCGTCCCGGTAGCGGAAGGACTGGCGCGACGCGCCGTCGCTCTCCTCGGACGGGCCGAAGTAGAGTCCGCCCGCGTTCTCGCGCACGACGAGCAGGTCGACGTCGCGCACCGCCTCGGGGCGCAGCGGGCCGGCGTCGGCGAGCGCGGCGATCGGGCGGACCGGCGTCCGCTTGATGTAGAGGTCGAAGCGCGCGCGCAGGTCGTAGACGAAGCGCTGCCCGCCGGGACCGCAGAGCACGGCTCCGCCCGCCGCGAACGTCTCCGCGCAGAGCGCCGCCACCGGCTCGGTCAGCGCGGCCCCGTGCGCCTGCCACGCCGCGCGACCGATCGGCCCGCCCTCGCGCACGTCGCACTCCAGGACGCCGGCGAGCACGTGCAGTGCCGCCTCCATGACCTCGGGGCCGACGCCTTCGCCCGGCAGCACCGCGACCCTAGGCGTCGTCATACCCGTCGCTCCACACCCACATGCGCGGGCAATTTAGCGCAAGTTCGTAGACTGCGCCGGTGCGCGATTGGATCGAGCGACTTTTCGAGGACCCGGACATGCTGCGCATTGGGCACTGCCAGGACGCGGAGCGCCTCGATCTCGGCATGGGCTGGCTCTACTACGGGTGGGCGCGCCTCATCCGGCCCCGCCGCGTCGTGGTCATCGGCTCCTATCGCGGATTCGTGCCGCTGGTGCTCGGCAAGGCGCTGCACGACAACGGCGACGGCGGCGACGTCTGGTTCATCGACCCGTCGCTGGTCGACGACTTCTGGAAAGGCGACGTCGCCGCGCACTTCGCCCGCTTCGGCGTCACGAACGTGCGCCACTTCCTGCAGACGACGCAGGAGTTCACGGCGTCCGATGCCAATCGGGAGATGGGCGCGATCGGGATCGCGTTCATCGACGGCTACCACACGGCGGAGCAGGCGCAGATCGACTTCGAGGCGCTGGCGCCGCACGTGCCGTCGAGCGGCCTCGTCCTGCTGCACGACTCCATCGAGGTGGGGACGGTGAATATCTACGGCCCCGACCGGCGCTACGAGCGCACCGTGCGGCACTTCGTCGACCGCCTGCGGGGGAACGCGGAGTGGCAGATTCTCGACCTTCCCTACGCCAAGGGCCTCACCGTCGCGCGTCGGAATGCATCTGGTACAACGGCCCCGTGACGCTTCTCCGGCCCGGCTCGCTCGACACGGTGCTGCGCGCGCAGAATCCCTGGTGGATGACCGGCGTGCCGACATCGCGCGGCGCCGCGGCGCGTCCGCGGGCGCTCGACGCGCGGCTGGCGACGGATGAGCAGGCGCTGCTCCTCGAGGGTCCGCGCCGCTCCGGCAAGAGCGCGGCGCTGCGGCGTCTGGTGGATGCCCGGCTGCGGGGCGGTGCGCGCCCGCGCGACCTCGCCTACGTCGATCTCGACCACGCGCTGCTGCGACTCGAGCCGCTGGGCCCGCTCGTCGACCGGCTGCTGAAGCTGATGGAGCCGGAGGAGCGCCCGTGGGTGCTGCTCGACGGGCTGCAGACGCTGCCGGACTGGCCGGCGCGCTTCAAGGAGCTCATCGCGACGCGCCCGCGCGCGCACTTCGTCGCGGCGACGTCCGTGTCGGCGGGCGAACCGCCGGACGGCTACGAGTCGGTGCGCGTGCCCCCGATGCGCTTCCGCGAGGTCTGCGCGCTGCGCGGCCTGCCCGACCTCGGCGCGCCGGAGCTCGATCCGGTCCAGCTCGCCCTGCCGGACGCCTCGGACCCGGCCGACGACTATCTCTTCCAGCGCGTGCTGGAGCCGCTGCTGGCCGACTACCTCGTGCGCGGCGGCTTTCCCGATGCGGCGATGCCGATCGACCCGGCGGAGGGGCGCGTCGACGTGCGCGAGGCGGCGGTGGCGCGCGCGGTCTACCAGGACCTGCCGGGCGTCGTGCAGGTCAACACGCAGGCGGATCTGGAGAAGACGCTGCTGGCCACCTTGCTGCACGGATCCGCGCCGCTGCACGTCGAGGCGTTCAGCGATTCGCTCGGCCTCGACTCGAAGACGCTCGGCCGCTACCACGACCATCTCGAGCGCGCGCACCTGCTCGTCTCGCTGCGTAACTTCGCGGCCAGCACGGAGCGATCGCGCCCGCGGCTCTTCCCGGCCGATCCGGCGCTGCCCAATGCGTACCTGGAGCGCGGCGCCGAGGTGCTGGCCGATCCCGAGGCGCGCCGCGAGCTGCTCGCCGGCGCGGTCGTGAGCCATCTGTCCGACTACGCGCAGGAGCGCGGCTTCGATCTCGCCTACTTCCGCGAGGGCGACGTCGAGGCGGATCTCGTGCTCGTGACGCCGGAGGGCGCGCTGCCGATCCTGCTGGTCGACCGGGAGGAGGTCGGCGAGGAGGAGGCGACGCGCGTCGACCGCCTGATGAAGCGCACCGACAGCCGCCGCGCGATTCTGCTGAGCCGCGCCCGACCGCGCCGCCGCGAGGCGCTCAACTTCTTCGAGTCGGTCGACCACCTGCCGGTCGCCTACTTCCTCTACGCGCTCGCATGATCAACGTCGACGAAGCGCGGGCGCGCATCGCGGAGCACGCGACCGTCTTTCCGGACGCCGAGTCGATCCCGCTCGCGGCGGCGCTCGGGCGCTTCCTGATGCAGCCGATCCTGGCGGATCGGGACGACCCGCCCTTCGACAAGTCGCTCATGGACGGCTACGCCGTGCGCGCGGACGACGTGCCGGGGCGCCTGCGCAAGGTGGGGCGCATCGAGGCGGGGCAGCCGGAGCTGCCGACGGTCGGGCCGGGGGAAGGCGTCTGGATCAATACCGGCGCGCCGCTGCCGCCCGGCGCCGACACGGTCGTCCCCGTGGAACTCACGAAGGGCGAGATCGAGATC
Source organism: Planctomycetota bacterium (assembly GCA_039182715.1). Lineage (GTDB taxonomy): Bacteria > Planctomycetota > PLA2 > PLA2 > PLA2 > JBCDBY01. The sequence goes on along the minus strand of JBCDBY010000274.1, from coordinate 1,455 downwards.
GAACGCGGCTTCGATCCCGGCCAGAACGTCCTGCCGCGCGGGCGGCTGGTGCGCGCCGGCGAGGAGCTTTGCGCGGGCCGCCTGACGCCGGAACGCATCGCCGTCTGCGCGGCCGCGGGCGTCGAACCGGTCCCCGTGGTGCGCCGTCCGCGGGTCGCGATCCTGGCGACCGGCAACGAGCTCGACGCCGATCCGGGGCCGCACTCCATCCGCAACTCCAACGGGCCGCTGCTGGCGGCGCTCTTCGCGCCGATTGCCGACGTCGTCGACCTCGGCGTGGTGGGCGACTCGATGGAGGAGCTGCAGGCGAAGCTGCGCGAGGGCCTCGCCTGCGACGCCGTGGTCACCACCGGCGGCGTCTCCAAGGGCGATCTCGACCTCGTGCGCCCCGCGCTCGAGGCGCTCGACGCGGAGGTGCTGATCCACGGCGTGAAGCTCCAGCCCGGCAAACCCTTTCTGTTCGCACGGCGCGGCGATGCGTTCGCCTTCGGGCTGCCCGGCAACCCCGCGAGCGCGCTGGTCTGCGCCGACCTCTTCGTGGTGCCCTTCCTGCTGGCGCGGCAGGGCGCCGACTTCGCGGAGGTGCCCGCGCCGATCCACGCCGAACTCGAAGCGCCGGTGAAGGCGTCGCCGCACCGCCGCCGCGTCTTTCCCTGCGTGCTGCGCGGCGCGACCGTGACGCCGCTACCCTGGCGCAGCTCGGCCGATCTCTACACGCTCACGCGCGGCAACGCCTACATGGTGCTCGAGGCGGGCGCCGACGGCGAGGCGGGCGACCGCGTGCCCGTGCTCGTACCGGATCGCTTCGGTCGATAGGGGGCGGAAATGAAGTGGATCATCGCGCTGCTCCTGGTGGTGCCGCTGGTGCTGTCGTTCGTGCCGGGGCTGCCGACGCACGGCTACCACCTCGTCGTCCTCGCGATTCTGCCGCTCTTCTTCTGGAAGTACCCGGCGCAGCGGGCGCGTCTCGGCGCCTACGCGGGCTTTCTGGTGCTGCAGGCGCTCGCCTATCCCGACCCCGACATCGGCGTGCTGGGCTGGGTGCTGCTGCTGCCCTGGCTCTGGGCGCGCGAACGCGACGACGGCGCGATCTGGTGGAAGGCGGCGTTCCTGTTCGGGTTCCTGCGATCGGCCGCGGGCTTCTACTGGCTCGGCAACATCCACTGGACGGCGTGGTTCGGGGTCGCGGTCGTCTCGGGCTTCGCCTTCACCGTCTGCTACGAGCTGCTCATGCGCCGGGCGACGTTTTTGCCGTACGCGCTGCGCGGCGCCACCGGCTGGGTGCTCTTCGAGTGGGTGCACAGCTGGATCGCCGGCGGATTTCCGTGGCTCTACCTCGGGCATACGCAGCATGAATTCCTGCCGATGATCCAGATCGTCGCGATCTTCGGCGTGCCGGGGCTGAGCTTCGTGATGGCGTACGCGCAGCACGCGGTCTTCCGGCGCGAGCGGCGG
>JBCDBY010000273.1:0-6365 GCA_039182715.1 Planctomycetota bacterium | reverse complement strand
CGAGTGTATCGGTCTCCACGCTGAAGTGCGCAAGGGTCGCGTAACGATCGTGTCGGGTGCGTGCCAAGGTGTCGATCTCCTCGATGGGATCGGACCCCGTCAGCGAAGGGCGTTCCGTTGGATCGCCACGCAGCCGTTGCGCGAGCACGGGCGTCGTCGCACGCAGCCAGACGCGCGTCCAACCGGCCGAAGCGGCTTCGAATCCCTCGTCGAGCACCGCGCCGCCGCCCAGCGCGACGACGCCCTCCGCCGTGGACAGGGTGTCCTCCACCACCGACCGCTCGACCGACCGGAAACTTCCGTCGGCGAACAGCTCCGCGACCGTGCGGCCGGTCCGGGCGCGCACCAGATCGTCCGTGTCGACGAACGACCATCCCGTCCGCTCCGCCAGCGCGCGCCCCACCGTCGTCTTGCCCGCGCCACGCAGCCCCATCAGGGCCAGCTTCAATCCAGGTCGCCTCCGGTGAAGAGCCGGTACTGGTAGCGCGCCTGCGCCCAGAGGAAGGCGCGCCCATCGATGTCCGCGGGCGGTCGCGACTCGCCGTATCGCAGATCGATCACGAACCGCCCCTCCGGATGGGTCCGCGGAGTGGTGTTCACGATCACGTCGGCGGACCGAGGTGTGTCCACCGCCGTACCGAGGGCTGCCGCCTGCTCCGGACGCCGCGACCAGACCGAAACCGTGTACCCGAGCTCGCGCAGGGCGACGACCGCCGCGCGCGCCGAACCGCCCGCCCCCATGACCAGCGCGCGGCCGCGGGCGCCGGGAATCAGCTCGAGAAAGGCGCGGTAATCGGTATTCGCGGCGCGGCCGTCCGCGAGCAGCGTGTTGGCGGCCCCGCAGGCACGCACGTCGGCATCCGGATCGCGGGCCAGCGCGGCCGCCTGCACCTTCAGGGGCGCGGTGATCGAGAGCCCCAGCCCCCCGCACTCCACGAAGCGCGGCCAGAACGGGCGCAGATCGGAGAGCGGGAAGCGCAGGTAGAGCGCATCGAGACCGTCACGCCGCAGCGCCGGGTTGTGGATGCGCGGGCTCTCCGAGTGCTCGATCGGATCCCCGGCCACGCCGAACAGACCGGGGCGGTTCGAGAGCCGCTCGAACCCGAGCTCGTCGAACAGCTCCTCCGGCGTCGGGATGCCCGGCACCACCGGCGTGCGCGAGCAGTACACCAGCGGCCCGAGAAAGCGCGTGAAGCGCGCGGCGTCCCCCAGCCCGAACCCGACCCCGACCAGCTCGAGCGCGCGCACCGCGTCGGGCGGCGTCACGACGATCTTGATCAGGTCGCCGCGCATGGCGTCGCGGTCGTAGCGCATGCCGCGGAGATCGTGGACGCTGCGCAGCACGCGCGTCCCTTCCGGCACCGTGATCGGCTCCGCGTCCACCTCGAGATCGAAGTAGGCCGCGCCGCGCGCGCGGTCGAAGAGCGGCTGGCGCGGGCCGCCCGACCACGCGCCACCGTCCTGCTTGCGACGGACCGTTGCGATGCAGGGCAGCTCGTAGCGCGCGGGGTCGAACCCGTCGTGCAGGTCGAACCGCAGTTCCAGAAGATCGACGCGCGGATCGACGAGGTCGTCGGGCGACGTGAGGACCTGGACGACTTTACGGGTGCGCAACGTCGGCGGCCGGTTCGTCGTAGTCGAGGTCGGGGAAGGTCTGCGGCCGGTAGCCCGGTCGCTTGGCGCGCTCGACCTCCGCCTCGTACGCGTCGAGGATCTTCTGCTCGATCGTCGTGCGCATGTGGGCGTTGATCGGGTGCGCGATGTCGGCGTGGAAGCGCAGCCGGTTCTGATCCGTGAGCGGCTGCGGCTTGAGGTGCGCGCCGCAGTCGTTGCAATAGCGGGCGCGCAGGTGGTTCTTGGCGCCGCAACGGGAGCAGCGGGCGGTCAGCTTGCGCGAAGGCATCGCAACGAAGAAGCCGTTCTGCCCCTGGATCACCTTCAGGTCGCGCACCACGAAGGAGTGCTCGAACGTCACCGTGCAAAACGCACGCAAGCGATCCTCGAACGCCTCGCGTTGCGGAAGAAGCTTGATGCGTACTTCGGTGATGTTCACGTGCTGTCTGTCGGCGCTGAGCGAACCAGAACCACCCGGACCGCCACGTTTTCGACGGTCCAACTCGCGGGCGTGTTCCCGGGGTCCGCCCCGACCCAGGCGAAGTAGGAGGAGCCCGAGCCGGTCATCGTGAACGGCAGTCCAAACCGCCGTTCCGCGTCCTCGCGCACCATCCGCAGCTGCGGGACAACCTGCTCCGCCGCCGCCTGAAGCCGGTTGAAGTAGGGCGCGTGCGCCCCGCCCCCGGCTTCCAGGTACCTCTCCAAAAAGACCGTAGCGCCATCGTTACAGCCGGTCAACCCCGGCTCCAGCGCGCCGTAGATCTCCTTTGTCGAGCAGAAGAGGTCCGGCAGCAGGAGCAGGAAGGACCCTGCCGGCGGCGCGGCGACGGGCTCCACGCGCTCCCCGATGCCGCGGCCGCGAGCCAGCCCGGCCCGCAGGAAATACGGCACGTCGGCCCCCAGGCCGACGGCCCGATCGCCCAGCGCGGCGGGGTCGGCGCCGTGGATCTCGGCCAGCGCCAGCAGCACCGCCGCGGCGTCGGAGGAGCCGCCCCCGAGCCCCGCTCCGGCCGGAATCCGCTTCTGCAGGTGGATTCGGGCACCCGCGCCGAACGCCTCGGCCGCTCGCCAGGCGAGATTGGTCTCGTCTGCGGGCACGTCATCGGCACCGTCGATGCTCAGCGAGATCGCATCGGATTTCTCGACCGTCACGGTGTCGTGGAGGTCGAGGGCGCAAAAGACCGAGTCGATCTCGTGATAGCCGTCGGGCCGTCGCCCCAGCACCTCAAGAAAGAGGTTCAGTTTCGCCGGCGCCGCACGTACGACCCGGCCCCGGCCATCCGTCACCGGCTGAGCTCGAGGACCTTGTTCTCGGGCGTGAGGATCGCCACCTTCGGCGTGTGGTTGCGTGCCTCGGTCTCCGTGAACTGGCCGTAGGCGATGATCAGCACCTCGTCCCCCACGGTCACCAGGCGCGCGGCCGCGCCGTTGACGCAGATGCAGCCGCTGCCGGCAGCACCTTCGATCACGTAGGTCTCGAACCGGGCGCCGTTCGCCTTGTTGACGATCTGCACCTTCTCATGCGGCAGCACGCCGACGGCCTCGATGAGGTCGCGGTCGATCGTGATGCTGCCCTTGTAGTGGAGGTCGGCCTCGGTCACGCGGGCGCCGTGCAGCTTGGCGTGCATGAGGGTTCGGATCATGGCTGGAATTATAGGACGAGGAGCGGGGGTTCCTTAGAAAAGCGGCAGCCGGCTGCACGCTGCACGCTGAACCTGCCTTCCCGCGCCCATGGCCTCGTTCGGGCGTGCAGCGTGCGGCGTGCGGCGTGCAGCCCTACCCCAGCCTCACATTGTCGATCAGCCGGACGCTGTCCACCGTGGCCGCCGCGATCATCAGGTAGCCGCGACGCGGCTCGCCGAAGTCCACGGGGTCCACGCACGCGCAGTACTCGTAGTCGACCCCCTCGGTGCGCGCGGCGGCCTCGAGCAGGGCACGATCGCGCTCCCCGGCCTGGAACGCGTCGCGCGCCCGGAAAAGCCCCGCGCTGATGCCCAGAGCCTCCCGTCTCCCCGCCTCGCCGAGCCGACGGTTGCGACTGGAGAGCGCCAGCCCATCCGCGTCGCGCACGGTCTCGACCGGCACGACGTCGAGGTCGAAGTCGAGCTCGCGCACCATCGTCTCGATCACCGCGAGCTGCTGCGCATCCTTGCGTCCGAAGTAGGCGCGCTGCGGCGCGACGACGTGGAAGAGTTTGCAGACGATCAGGCAGACGCCGCCGAAGTGGCCCGGACGGAACGCGCCCTCGTAGCGCTCGGCAATCGGGCCGACGTCGATCGAAAGCGAGACGTCGTCGCCGTACATCGCTTCGCGCGCCGGCGCGAACAGCAGGTCGCAGCCGGCATCGGCGAGCAGCGCCTCGTCCGCCTCGAGCGTGCGGGGATAGCGGGCGAGGTCGTCCGCGCGGTCGAACTGCGCCGGATTGACGAACACGCTGGCGATGACGTGATCGCAATCCGCGCGCGCCCGTTCGACCAGCGCGCGGTGCCCCGCGTGCAGCGCGCCCATGGTCGCGACGAATCCGACCGTGCCGTCGAGCGACCGCCGCGCCGCCCGGAACTCAGGAATGCGCGCGAAGGTCTGCATGCAGCTCCCGTACGGTCCGTTCCCATCCCGGCACGACCCACTCGGCGGCGATCTCCACGAGCGGCGCGAGCACGAACATCCGCTCCGCCAGGCCGGGGTGCGGGATCACCAACCCGTTCGTGCGCACGGCCCGGTCGTCGCAGAGCAGAAGGTCGACGTCGAGCGTCCGCGGCCCCCAGCGGTCACCCGGCGTGCGAACGCGTTGCGCGCGCGATTCGAGCTCCTTGGTGTAGGCGTGCAGCTCCTCCGGCTCGAGCGCGCACTCCACCACCGCGGCCGCGTTCAGGTAGTCCGGCTGCGGCGGGCCGACGGGCGCCGTCTCGTGAAAGGTCGAGACGATCGTCGGACCGAGCGCGCGCAGCCCGTCGACCGCAAGCTGCAGATGCGCGGCGCGGTCCCCCAGGTTGGAGCCGAGCCCCAACGCGGCCTTCAATACCCCTCCGGGATATCGATATCGGCGGTTGCCAACTCCGCATCCTCCGGCTCCTCGCGCGGCCGGAAGGGCCACATGATGAGGCCGCTCAGGCAGTAGCCGATGAAGCCGACCGCCGCGCACTCCTCGGGGAAGTAGATGAACACGGCGATGAGCATGATGGCGAGGAAGAGGTACCCGAAGTCCTTGCGCCCGCTCAGGAAGCGCGAGCCGAAGTGCGCGTAGGGCACGCGACTGACCATGAGCGCGCCGAGCAGCAGACAGAGCAGCGGCAGGATGACCAGCAGCGGCTTCGCGTCGAAGAGCGGCTTCTCGCCGTACGCCAGGATCACGAGCGACGCGATCATGCCGGCGGCGCCGGGCGTCGGGATGCCGGCAAAGGTCGACACGCCCTTGCCGCTGCTTTCGTTGCCCTCGCCCGAGTCGTGCTCCACGTTGTAGCGCGCCAGCCGCACGACGGCGAGCACGGCGAACGGGATGGTCAGGATGGTGAGCAGCTTGGGGTGATAGCCCCACTGCCCCTCGACGCCCCACGGGAACTCCGACTCGACGACCGCCTTCGTCAGAAACGCAGGCGCCGCCCCGAAGCTGATCACGTCGCTCAGCGAATCGAGATAGGCACCGAACCGGCTCTGCGCCCGGGCAAGGCGCGCCACCAGGCCGTCGAGCACGTCGAACAGCATCGCCGCCAGGATCAGGAAGCCCGACTGGAGGAAGAGCCCATCGTGCGCCTTGTAGATCGCCAGCACGCCGCAATACGCATTCGCCAGCGTGACGAGTGCCGGCAGGATCGAGACCCGCCTCATCGGATCGCCCCCGGTCCGGCGTGCAGCGTGCGGCGTGCGGCGTGCGGCATGGCTACGAATTGTAGCGAAGCAGAATGCTCGAGGCGCCCTTGACCACGTCCCCGATCTTGCACTCGACCGTGACGTCGCTGTCCACCGGCAGCAGGAGCTCCGTGCGGCTGCCGAAGCGGATCATGCCCATGCGGTCGCCCCGCGCGACCTTGTCGCCGGGCTCGACGGGGCAGACGATCGCGCGCGCGACGAGGCCGGCGACCTGACGGACCGCGAACGGCCCCCGCGCGCCCTCGAAACCGATGAGGTTGGCCTCGTTCTCCTTCTCGCAGGCGGGATCACGGACGTCGAGGTACTTGCCGGGTTTGTAGTGGCGCAGCTTGACCTCGCCGTCGAGCGGGGCGCGGTTCACGTGGACGTTGAAGATCGACAGGTAGATGCCAATCCGAAGCGCCCGGCCGCCGATGAAATGCGGCTCGTCGATCTCCCCGATGTCGACCACCTTGCCGTCCGCCGGGGCGACCGCCACCTCGGGCCCCCCGGGGACCGCGCGCGGCGGATCGCGGAAGAAGCTGAGCAGGAAGACGAAGAGCACGCCCGGGATCGCGACCAGCGGCGGCCAGACCCACCAGAGGTAGCCGCCCAGCATGACCAGCCAGGAGCCGTAGAAGAGCAGCTGCTGCGTGCCGTGTTTCGTCAGGGGCATAAGGGCGCGAAGGGTAACAGCCGCGGGGCTGGGAGCCAGGGGCCGGGCGGAATCCCCTATCGACCCCTGCCCCTAGCCCCTAGCTCCTAGCCCCTGGCCTTTCCCTAAGCGACAATCGGGTTTCCGAAGACTCCAACCGATCAAAAGAAGGAGAGTTCTCATGGGTACGATCGCCAACGTCCGCGGCCTCGAAGTCCTCGACTCCCGCGGCAACCCCACGGTCGCCGTG